>CAZDKX010000023.1:0-28179 GCA_964505935.1 uncultured Syntrophobacteraceae bacterium | reverse complement strand
CTCATCGTACCGTGGCTGCGGCTTCCCAGCCGCGTTGGGGGCGTTACTCGCGGCGGTAAAGCCGCTCCCAGTGCAATGCACTTTCTATCCTAAGTACAACACCACAGCATAAAGTGACCATCATCACGAAACGTCATTCCCGCACGTTTGTGGCGGGAATCCAGTTACAGGCGAAGGCGCTCACCCTTGGGATCGTAGAAGGGGGTTGGCGAAACCACGGCATGGATCAGCGTCCCGTTGCAGTCGTCTTCATAGATGTCAAGCCGGGTCCCCTTTGCCGATAGACTCTCCTCGACCAGGGCGAGGCCGACCGGCTCGTTCAGCGTGTAGCTGTGGCGCGAGGTGCAAACGTAACCGCGGATCTTGCCGTCCACAACAGGGGATCCGTCTCTGGGCGCCGCGGCCTCAGGATCTTCCATTTTAAAGCCGACCAGCTTGAGGCGCCCCGACTGGTGTTCGGTATGCCTCAGGGCCGCATCGCCCACAGTCCTGGCCTCGGGTTTGTGGCGGCACCAGAGGAAACCCAGCCCCACATCATGCAGGGTCGTTCGCTGCTCGGATTCGGACCCGATAATGAGATGGCATTTTTCCAGCCTCAGGGCATTCTGCGCTTCCAGGCCGAAGGGGCGGATGCCGAACGGCTTGCCGGCTTCCGCCAGCAGATCCCATAGGCAGGCCATGTAGGAAGAGGGTACGTGGAGTTCGTAGGAAAGCTCACCCACAAAACCGAGCCGCAGGGCCCGCACCGGCACGCCCCCCACGGAGAATTCCCGGTAGCCCATATAAGGAAAGCTTTCGTTGCTCACATCCGCGTCCGCAACCCGTGCGAGCACCTCCCTGGCTTGGGGACCGGCCAGATTGATGACGCCATAGGCGTCGGTGAGATTGACGATACGGAAATCCCAGCCATCGAAGCGGGTGTGGTAGCGGAGCCACTCTACCGTTACCCCGGCCCTGGCGGTGGAGGCGGTGAAGTAGTAGTTGTTGTCCGCCTTTTTGATGATAACGCCGTCATCGGCCACGCAGCCGTCTTCGTTGCACATGGCGGAATACTTGGCCCGGCCCACCGCCATCCGGCTCATGTCCGAGACATAGACCCGCTGAAGGACCCTGAGGGCGTCCGGCCCGAAGAGCCGAAACTTGCCGAGGGTGGAACCGTCCAGCATGCCGACGTTGGTTCGGACGCACAGAATCTCCTCCCGGCATTTGACATCTCCCGAGAAACGACGCGCCCGCTTCCACACCCCCACCCGTTCCATGCGGCCGCCATCGCGCACCTGCAGTTCGTGAACCGGGGTGCGTTTGCACAGGTCATGCTGACGGCCCGCGTAGGTGGCCAGCAGGGTCGGCACCAAGGGCGCTCGTACCGTGGTCGGTTTGGGTGCGGCAACCGGTGACCGGCAGGAAGCGCCCACATAGAGGGGCAGGTTATGACCGGGAATCCCGCTCTGACCCGGACCGGTGCCCGCGGACGTGAAGCGCTTGATCAGTTCGGGAACATCAAAGCCTTTGGCCATGGCCTGATCGAGGTTCTTAACCGTCGTGTCTTCATCGAAGCAAATGAATGTCTTCTTTCCGGTCCCCGGGGCCATGATAAATTTGGTGCCCCTGGCTGGCTGAAACTGGTCAGCAAGCCGGTCTCGGATGGCTTTGAGCATGGGACCGACTTCGCACCCGCAGTCCCCGGCGGCATCCAAGCCGGCGGCGGTTCCCGAGGCTTCGATGGCGGCGGGGGTCTCCAGGCCCAGCATGCGGCCGGTGGCGTGAAGCCCTCGAGGCAGCGAGGAAGGCAGAAAGAAACCGGTGTGCAGGTCGAATTTGAGTTGGGCATGAGCGAGGGTCAAGGCCCCGGTGGCCGGCGTGAAGCCCGCTGAGGCCACCAGGGTATCGACCGGAAACACCTTGCGGAACCGGCCGTTGATGGAGGTCAGGGTCACTTTGCCGACCCGGCCCCACCCGTGAGCCTTCTTGGCAACCCAGCCGCACAGGAGGGGAATGCCGCGCTGGTCGAGCGCTGCCGTGAGTCGGGGGTCCTGCCCGTCCTCCCGGATATCGGCCACGCAGGCGATCTCGAGGCCAAGATCAAACAGATCAACAGCGGCTTCCAGCCCCATGTCCTGGCCGACGCTGAAGACCGCCGTCTTGCCCGGCAAAAGCCCCCAGGTGCGGGCCAGCCGGTGGGCGCAGCCGATTTGCATCACCCCCGGCCGCTCATTGTTATCGAAGAGCAGTGGGCGTTCGGTACAGCCGGTCGCCACGACCACGCTTTCCGCCCGAATTTCGAGGTATCTTTCCGTAAAGTCTTGGTTCGGGCCGCCCTTCTGAAAGCCGGTAACCAGGCCGTCGCTATAAACGCCGACGGCGGGAGCATTGGTGAAGACCCTGATGTTTTCCGCCCGCTCGACCGCTTCGACCAGCGCCCTCGCGCGGCGGTAGTAGGGGAGCCCCCCTTCGTCTGGTCGCACCCGGTACTCGAAGCTTCCTCCCAGCCACGGACGGGATTCCAGCAGGACCACCCGCAGGCCCTGCCTGGCCGCTTCGAGGGCGGCCGCCATGCCTGCCAACCCCCCACCGATGACGCAGACCTCGGCTCGCGGGTAGATCTCGTCAAAACAACCTGCCATCCGGAAGTCGGGGGAAAGGGTGCCCACGCCGGACATCCTGCGGATCCGCTCGATGGTCCTGGGCCAGACCCACGCAGGCCGATGGAACATGCGATAGTAGAAGCCGGCGGGCATGGCCCAGCTCAGTCCGTCCAGAAACCCCAGGAGGTCGAATTCGGGACTGCCCTTGACATTCTGCGGCGCAATCACCATCCCTTCCGTCAGCAGGGCGGTCTCAGCCGGGACGTTGGGAAGGTCATCCACGCGCATCAGGGTATTGGCACATTCGCCATCCAGGCTGTAGAGCCCTCGAGGGCGGTGGTACTTCGAACTCCTCCCAAAGATGCGGACCCCGTTGGCAAAAAGGGCGGTGGCCACGGTATCGCCCTCCACGCCTTTCAGTGGCCGGTTACGGTAGGTGAAAGAGCGGGCGATGCCGGGTTGAATCCGCAGGGTGGGCAAATCCGTCAATCTTGACATGGCGCCGCCTCCTCTTCGCCGGGAAAGACCTGGAGGTTGGTCATAACGTCCCGGTAAATGGTAAAC
Organism: uncultured Syntrophobacteraceae bacterium; assembly: GCA_964505935.1. Lineage (GTDB taxonomy): Bacteria > Desulfobacterota > Syntrophobacteria > Syntrophobacterales > Syntrophobacteraceae > JADGQM01. The sequence goes on along the minus strand of CAZDKX010000023.1, from coordinate 25,030 downwards.
CAGGAACCGCAGCCATTGCGGTGAACCCACCATTCCCGCTGTACCCCGGGCTTGGACTCGCTCATGTGGACATAGTCGCACCAGACCTCGGGTGACAGGGATTCCTGGTCCGGCCGGGCCCCTTTGTCTTCGCCGCCGTAGCGAAACTCATAGCCGTTGCGACGGCCGCAAACGGGACAGGTGATCATCAACGCCATGCTCTTCTCCCGTGCTCTTCTTCCCATTCTCCGCTGACAGCTCGTCAGTTGTTGGGGCTGTAGTCCACCAGTGCCGCCGTTTCGCCCATCAGTCGGTGTTCCTCGAAACGCTTGAGGCGGAACGGCTTCAAAAGCTCCGGACAGCTCCCCGTGGCCAGGTACTCAGCCATGTACTTGCCGGCCACCGCGCAGGACTTGAATCCGAAATATCCCCAGCCGCAGTCCAGGTAATAGCCCTCAACGGGCAGATTGCCGTCCATAATGGGGGCCATATCGGGGGTCATGTCGGCCAGCCCGGCCCAATGGCGCATGAACCTGACCCCCTTCAGGCAGGGCAGGAATTCGGTGACGGCTTCGGCCTGATGTTTGATGTAGTGGGCGGTGGTCTGGGTCGTGTAGTTGGGCCACGGGTCCATGTGTGCTCCCGTGGCAATTTCACCCTTGAGCGTCTGGTTGGCGTAGCAGTGATAGGCTCCCGAGGAGACCACATGATGAAGCAGGGGCTTCAACGGTTGGGTCACCATGGCCTGAATGGTGAGCACACTGATGGGGAGACGCTGCCCCAGAAACTGAGAGGATAGCCCAGCGGCGTACCCGCCGGCGGCATTCAGGACCCTGGGGGTCTTGATGCGTCCTTGGTCGGTATCCACCCAGGCGATCCGGCCCCGCTCCACCCCAATCCCCGTGACCGTTGTTCCCTGATGAAGGTGAACGCCCCGCCGGGCGCTCCCCTTGGCCAGACCCCAAACCACGGCATCGTGGCGGAGAATGCCGCCGGGCGGGTGGTACATCCCGCCAAAGATGGGATAGCGCGGCCGCTCGGAGATATCCAACGCGGGGATCACCTCCTTGCACTCCCTGGCGTCCAGCAGGTAACTGTCGATGCCGTGATACTGGGCCGAGGCCACCTGGAGCCTCATGGCCTTGATGGCCGCATCGCTGTGGGCCAGGTTGAGGTTGCCGCAGTTGTAAAACATGAGGTTGAAATCGAGCTCGCGGGTGAGGATCGGCCACAACTCCAGGGCTTCCTTGTACAAAGGAAGATTCTCCTGGGTGCGCTGATTGGCGCGCACGATGGCCGTGTTGCGCCCGGCTCCCCCAAACCCGAGGTAGCGCTTTTCGATGACCGCCACCCTGGTCATGCCGTGGGTACGGGCTAGAAAATAAGCTGCCGCCAGCCCGTGGAGCCCCCCGCCGATGATGACGGCGTCGTAGCTGGTCGCCATGGGTGCTTGAGCCCAAAGTCGCCTGGATTTCATAAACATCGCCCTGCTCCTCGAATCGGCATTGCCTCCTGGCCCACAACGATGATGCCAGCAGGGACACTAAATCAGTGATAATGATTGCTGTCAAGAGAAAAGGAATGTTGTCATCAAGAATCTTAAGGCTGATCTCTCACAATGGCATATTATATAAGTATATCAAACTAATATGAAAATAAACACCAGATCATGAGCAACTCAAAGTTCTGCTGTTTGACAAGATTCATTATCATATGCTATTGTCTTGCTTCACCAAGGAAATTGACTCGGAAGCACCGCGCGGGGGAAAGGAGAGGTCATGCAAAAGGATGAAAGGCAGTCGCTGGTTGAGAGGATATCGGCCCAACAACCCTCTCTGACTCCCAGGTCGCGGACCCTTGCGGATTATATCCTTCATAATCCGCGCAAAGTGGTTTTTATGACCATCAAGCAGCTGGCGGCCGCCTGCCAGGTCAGCGAATCAAGCGTGGTGCGTTTCATTGGCCAGATGGGATACCGAGGCTACCCCCAGTTCATCCAATCCCTGCGGGATGCCGTGGATACCAGCTTGACGCTGCTGGACCGGGTGGAGCTGGCGGACATGGGTGAACCCGAATCGGAGACGCTGCGGCAGATCATCGCCGAAGAAGTGGCGAACCTGCAACAGCTCTACGAGACCTTCGATGTCGACACCATGCGCAAAGCGGTGGATCTGCTGGATAACGCTCCGGAGGTTGTCGTCATCGGCTCCAGGCTTTCCTACACCATGGCCTATTACATGGGATGGGGCTTGTCGAAGATCCGGTCCGGCATTCGCATTCTCAAGGGCAGTGACAGCACCTGTGTCGACTGGCTGACCATCGCTCCCCCAGGCACGCTCGCCTTGATTTTCGCTACTTCACGATACCCCAACGAGCTGATCCGACTTTCCCGGCTGGCTTCGCGGCTCGGTCACCAATGCCTGGTCATCTGCGACAGCCCGCTTTGCCCGTTGATTCAGTTCGCCGATTTGACCCTGGTGGCTCCCGCCATGAACATTCCCGTTTACGGCAGCCCGACCACGCTGTTCGCCTTGATCAATTCCCTGATCATGGAACTGGTCAAGCGGGGCGGCAGCCGGTTGCGCGAACATCAGGAGAGCCTGGAGCGGGCCTATGTGGAAAATGATCTGTTGTTTTCCTACGTCAAGTGAGTCGCCGCATCGAGCAGCCCAGGATGAACCGGGAGAGCTTCTTTATCCACGAAGTCACACGAAGCCACACGAAGCCACACGAAGAACTCGACTCGGGTCCCCCCTTCTGCCGACGCCGGATCGGTGCGGCATCCTTTTGAGCTTTACCGTCGCTTTGCAGGAAGTTCCGCAGACATTATTCTGTGACTTGGTCCTCGGATGTTTCCGGCTCCCTCAGAAAACCACCCGCGTGCCGGGGATGCCCACCAGGAGTGCGGTCAAGCGCCGCTCCAGGAATAGTTCCTCACTCCGGGCCGTGGCGGCCGTCTGATCGGCGGTCTGTATTTGGAGCTCCGCTTCGCATGCCCCGGCTTGTCGGGCGAGGGCCTTTACCCGCTCGATCAGGGCCTTCCGAGCATGAGCTTCGGCCTTATCGAACTGCATGAACCGTGCGGCATCGGCGAGCCCTTCAATGAGGAAGCCGCCGTGCTGATCGGGTTTGATCCACGCGCTGCGGCGGATAACGACTTTTCCGGTTATCGCGCCGATGGCGTTCGCCACGTCGGCGTGCTCCGGTATGATGGCCGGGGTCTCGAGGAGCGCGGCCGCCGCCGGCAAGAAATGACTGATGGGCGCCCCGATGCCGATGATGGGGTGCTGGAGCTGGAACCGGATACGATAGCCCGTGCCCGGCGCTCCCAGCATCCGCTGACATAGCATCCTGCCGATTTCCGTGCCATCCATGGCGTCGGCTTCCATGTCCTCGTCGAGTTGTCTTTTCATGAGTTCGAGGGCGAGCCGACGGACGATCCGCGTCATGAGGGTGCTCACCATCGCTTCGACCGTCAGGCCGGCGATCCGCGCCTGAATGGCACAGAGGCGCGTTGCGGCACCGGCATCCCAGCAGGCGAGCTGCCCGTTCTGGTGCAGCAGGTCCGTCGGGGTCAACCCGCCGCGCTGCAAAATGTGGTGGTCTTCCAGGCGTCTCAGCGGGAGGAGCGGAGTGCAGGGCAGGCCCATGTGCCGGGCGAGCTCGTCAACGGTGTACGGACGTTGCCGCAGCAGGTCGATGACTTCCCGTTCGGGACCCGCCAGGTTGATGGGCGGGTGGTGCCCGGTCAAGGCCAGGAGTTGCGCACCCTGCAGGGACGTGCGAAAACGCGGCAGGTTGGCTTCGAGATAGCCGAGGGCGGTGGAGGTGCCGGATGCGGTTGCGCCGAGCCACGCCACCGGAGCGACCCGCCGGGGGCCGATGGTGAAGGTCCCCATTTCCCACCCGATCAGGCTGTCGCCGCCCAAGCCGACAGTGCGAATAGCCATGGCTGTCACATGGGTGCGAGTCCCCCCGAGGCGGCAGCCGCTTTCGTTCACCTGGACCCGACCGTGGGCCAAAACGGCGGTATCCGTCGTGGTGCCGCCCATGTCGATCACGAGGGCTTCCTGCAACCCGGTCAGCCGGCACGCCCCCGTGACGCTGGCGGCCGGGCCGGACAAGATCGTTTCCACAGGCCGCTCAACCGCCATCGCGGCGCTCATCAGTGATCCGTCTCCCTTGACAACCATGATGGGCGCGGTGATGTCAAGCTCTTGCAGGTGCTTGCGCAAGTCTTCCAGGAGGCGCACCAACAGCGGCACAGTGCGGGCGTTCATCACCGCGGTCCGGGCTCGCGTCTGAAAATCAAGCAGCTCGGAGAGTTCATGGCCGCACGTGACCAGGCACCCCGTTGCCTCGCGGATGATGTCCTTGACCGCCAACTCCAGCGACGGGTTCACTGACCCGCCATAGCCGGAAACGGCAAACGCGCCAACTTCTTGCCGGTCGATCATACCCCGAGCAATCCGCCTGATTTCGTCCGCGTCGATCGGCTCGGAAACCTCGCCCCCAATCGTCATGCGGCCGCTGATGACCGCTTTGGGCTCGTGGGCGATGCCTTTGCCGTCGAAGCTCTCAAAAGGCGGCATCAACAGGAGCCCGACCCTGCAGCCCCGCTGCTCGACCACGGCATTGGTGGCCAGGGTGGTGGAAACCGCGACCAGGTCGACGGTGCGCAGCAGCCGGAGGTCGAGGCCTGCCAGGGAGTTGGCGATGCCGACCGTAAAATCGAAGGGGGTCGTCAGGGCTTTGCTCTTTTCCAGCGGACGGTCCTGGGCGAGGTCAAAGAGAACGGCATCGGTGTAAGTGCCGCCGGCATCAATCCCCAGGCCTAAACGCGCCTGACCCGTGCCCGCGGCATCGGCGGGGTGAAGGCGTTCGAGCCAGGGTTCCCGAGAAGACCATGCCGCTGCCGGCTTCCCGGCCGGGCAGCTCGCAAGCCATCCTGCCCGTGCGTCGAATACCGTGGCATAGCCGGGCGGAACCACCAGGATTGCTTCACTGGTTTGATTGGCCGTCAGCAAGGCTACGAGCAGCGAAGAATCCCCTTTGATCCGCTCAAAGCGCCAGCCGTTCCTTTCCGCCATCTCTCGAGCATAAGCCGCATAGACCTCGGGTCTGCCCACCCCGGTATCGATGAAGGCGGCGCGTTGGTAGTGCTGCTTCCAAGAACTGAAAAAGGCGAAGGTCTTCTTCGCCTGGTCCTCTCCGCATTCGGCGACCAGGTCATCGTAATAGACCCGCCGGTCGCCCATGTAGATATAGGGGCGCTGCTGGGCCAGAGGTTCGACATGCTCCTCGTACCAGCCCGCCGAAACATGGTAAGTACCCGGGAAGCGTTTGGACTCCCGGCGGTAGGCCGCGTCACTACCCAGAAAAAGGGCAATGCAGTCGTGGACACGGGGGATGGCGAGGGGGATCTCGCGGGCGTGGAGGCCGACCGTACCGCGACCGCAAATGCCGTATCCGATCACGATCCGATCGTATCGGCCCTTGCCGGACAGGGTGTCGATGGCCTCCTGGAGTTTCCGACGCAGCTCTTCGGGATGGTTGTGCAATCCTCCGGGCAGCAGCTCAAAATACGGGTCAATTCCCAACTCCCGAGCTGCCTGGCGCAGATCCAGGGCCAACACCCCACAGGCGACGGCGGCGATGCGGAGCTCAGTCGGCATGGGATGGTCTCTCTTCCATGTGGCGCATCCTTGGAGTCAACATTTTCATCCTCCTCATCATAGCACGCCTTACCGCGAATAGTCTGCCGCCCTCACGACCCTTATCTTCGCAAAGACGAAATGAATGGTGAAAGCTTGCAAGCTTAACGGTTATATTGTCTTGAGCGTTATGCTGAGGATTCATTTCAGAAGAGTTGCTCATGTCCGTTTGGGATACCCAGAAACCCATGAAAAGGAACGCGGTTGACCGGCAACTGCCAGTGGTAACCCGCAACTCGCAACTTTTCAGGGCAGTAACTCATGTTGCTTCGGAACACCCGAAGACAAACCAAAAGGCTCGAGTTACACTGGGCACTCGGGACTCATTACTCGCAACTTTTCAGGGCAGGAGATCCTATGTGCCAAGATCTGAAGTCAGCAGTGGAAAGGCTCAAATTGAGCTTTGAGGCGTCCATGGTCAGGGTGATTGAGACCGCCACGATCAGGGCGGGCTCTGATGACATCGAGTGGGAGTATCGGGTGGTCGTGCCCAAATTCGGTATTCTTGAAATCGGGAATGACCTTGCGCAGGTAGTGCAAAAGGCAGTTGACCGTAAGCCCTGATCCCCGGTGCCGGGGTGATCATGAGGGGGCAACTCGGTAAAGCAAAGCAGCCGGTCGATCGTTGGCTCGAACCGGCTGCGCCTTTCCGTCGCAATCTTCTTGAAAGAGTCTTACCCTGACTTCACCGCAATCTTGCGCGGTTTGATCGCTTCCGCCTTGGGCAGGGTCAGGGTGAGGACGCCGTTCTTGATGGTGGCTTCGATCTTGGATTGATCGATGGCTTTTCCCAGGGTGAACTCCCGGAAATAATCCCCCACCCCATACTCCTGCAGGAGCAGGCGTTCCTTGTTTTCGTCAAGGGTGACCGTTCCCCGAAGGGTCAGTTTGTTATCCTGTACGTCAATGACCACGTTCTCCGACCCCACCCCCGGCATATCGGCCACCAGGGTGAGGGCTTCCGCGGATTCATAAATATCCACAGCGGGAATGTAGGAAGGAACGTCCCGCGTGCTTTCAGCCGTGGTCTGAAGTTCAACCTTTTCTTTGGCCTGCAGATCTTTTTCTGCCATGTTAAGGACCTCCTCTTGTCTTCTGATCAAGGTCTTCACGAAGCTGAGCATTCAGCTCTCGCACCGTTCACTGAATCTTTACCTTGATTTGTCGAGGCCGTGCTTCCACCGCCTTCGGCAGCACAATGTGGAGCACCCCGTTCTTGAAGGCGGCTTCCACGCCGCTCGGGTCAATGCGGGCAGGCAGCGTGATGATGCGACGGAAGCGGCCGCCCTCCCGTTCCCGACGATGGTAGTTGACGCCTTCGCCGGCTTCGGGGAGTTTCCTTTCCCCTCGCAGGGTCAGGGTATCACCTTCCACGTGAATCTCGATATCGTCCGGTTCGATCCCGGGCAACTCTGCGCTCACGTAGAGCTTGTCAGTGTCCTCGCTGACATTCAGAGGGGGGAAGACTCCCACGCGATTAGAGGACACTGTCCTGCCGGTGAAATCAGCGAATAGACGGTCCATTTCCCTTTTCCATTGATCCATGAGACCAAACGGTCGTGGTGTTGCGGGACGATCATACCAACGGACAATTGCCATGGCTGTATCCTCCTTTCTCCTTGTTGTGATTGAGTATTTTCAGTTTCCGAAAGGAAGATTAAGCACACCCCCTGAGGGTGTCAATGGTGGGGAGTTGCCCGTCAGCTCAGAGCACCTTCAGCAGCTTGACCCAGTTGGGACGGCTTGTCAGGGACTCGTCGAGGGCGCTTTCGGAACCGAGCACTTTGACGATACCCTCGGTGCGCAAGCGCTCGAGAACGTCGGCAAACGCTCTGAAATCAGCCGCCGTGGTGGCCAAAATTTCCTCGCGCAGGCGCTGCCGATCCTCTTCGGTATCGCCGGTGAGATAGCGCAGCATAGCCACGTAGCCCTTGGCATCGGGGAGCAGGTAGGTGTCGAGATGGCCGATACCGCCGATGATGGCTTTGGTGAGTTCGTTGTCGTTCAAATCAACGGTCCTGAGAAAGTCGACGGACCGGTCGAAGTTGTCGATGGTCGCAAACAGGTTGGGATCGCGATAGGAAACAAACGTCATGGTGCCGGAAAGCCGGTCGAACATACAGAAGGCGCCGTACGCTCCTCCCTGGACGCGAACCCGCTCCCATAGCCAGGAAGTGCGAAGATAGCCGGAGATGACCTGGGCAGAGCCGTGAAAATGATAACCCAGGTCGTAGAGATTGGCTCCTTTGCCCACATAATTGACCTGAGCCGGAATGACCAGCCCTTCAAACCGAGGGGGGCGTTCCGGCCGCCAGGGGTTCCCCAGGGTTGCCTGGGAGTTGGGGAAGGCGCGCAGCAGGTCGGTCAGCTTGGCTTCAGACGTGGCCCAATTCACCTCATCCAGGGTCACACTGAGGATCATGCTTTGCCGGTTAATAAGGGTTCGCCTGAGGTCTTCAAGCACGGCCAGGACGCCGGGCCAGTCGTCTTCCACGCGGCGGGCGAGGTCGCGCAGGAACAAAAGAAAGCTCACCCCACCCATTTGTTCGGCAACCCATTCGGTTTCACTGAAATGGGACCGCAGGCGCAGATTGACAATCTGATGGCCGCCGGGAATCAGTTTTTCTTCCTGGCGGGCCTTTTCTTCGAGCACCATCTGGCGAAACCGTTCCCGGTTGTCCAGGCTTACGGTAAGCAGAATGTCGCGCATGATCGCCAGGAACTCGTCCACTTGCGGCAGCATGCATTTGCCGCGCAGGAACAGCCACAGCGCCCCCTTTTCGCCAATCCTGGACGCTGACGTGAAGATCTCCGGGCGAATGCCGCCGGTCTTGCGACTGATGCGCTGCGTCAGGGCGACGAAGTCCTCCTTCTCGGTGCCCATTTCGACCAGGGCCCGGCCAAAGAGGGGGAGGAAGGGCAGGTGTTCCTGTTTGAGGCAGTGGAGATCGAACCCTGCGTCCAGGTAGCAGATGCCGTTGGTGAAGAGGTCATGATAGAAGAGCTTGACGCCTTCCTTTTCCAAAAGCACTTGGGGAAGGGGCTTGTTGGTTCGGTCCAGATCTTCGACTTTCAGGATCGGGATGGTCCGGAGGGCTTCCGGCGGATCGGGCAATTCCTGCAGCCTTTTGAGCTCCCGAGTATTGGCCACGACCTCCTGCAGTTCTGCAGATGATAGTGAGGCCCTCACCGCCACGAGCCGCTCCCGTTCGGCGGCTTCGTCTTTCCTGGCGAGGTCCGGGTCGGGTTCGAGAACGAGGGTAGCGCGATGAGGGTTGCCAAGAAAAAGGCGGTCGATCAAGTTTTCGAAATACCGGGGATCTGCCGCCAGATGGTCTTTCAATCCTTGCAGAGGGGCTTCGAAGGCGAGCAACGAAAAGGGATCGGCGTCATAGAGCCAGGTGGTCAGGGCCCGCAACATGAGGTTGAGCCCGCGCGGAAAAGTGCCGCTGTTGTTTTCCCGCAGCCGGAATTCGATGGTATTCAGGGCGGCTTCCGTGGTTTGCGGATCGATCCCGTTACGGGCGAGATTCTTCAGGGTGTTCAGGATGAGTTCCTCAACCTGATCGGCGGCTTGGGGGTCAATGCCCTTCAGGCCGGTCGAAAAATACATCTGGCGCAATTCGCCCTCCAGTCCGACCCCGGCCAGATCATCCCCCAGTCCCGAATCGATGAGCGCTTTGCGCAGGGGGGAGCCGGGCATCCCGAGCAGAATGTACTGGAGCACGCGGAGGCCGATATTCAGCTCGGCGTCCGTGGTTTCCCCAAACAGCCAGTTCATGGTGAGCATGCCGCGTCGCACCGGCTGGTCGGGTCCTCCCTGTAGGTCGGCTGAAGCGTACGATTTGACGATGCGCTGCGGCCGTTCAAAGCGCGGCTGCAGGGCGATCCTCGAATCCACGGGGAGCCGCTCGAAGGCGTTCAGGTACTCGCTCACCAATTGCAGGCGACGGATGGGATCATCATTGCCGTAAAAGTAGAGACGGGCGTTGGACGGATGATAGTATTGGGTATGAAAGGCCTTGAACTGCTCGAAGGTAAGCTCGATGATGCGCTTGGGGTTGCCTCCCGAATCCAGCCCGTAGGTCGTGTCCGGGAACAACGCCTGCTGGGAGTATTCGAAGAGCACGCTGTCCGGCGAGGAATAGGCCCCTTTCATCTCATTGAAGACCACGCCCTTGTAGGTGAGCTCCCCCTCCAGGTCATCCAGCTCGAGGTGCCAGCCCTCCTGCTGGAAAATGAAGGGATTGATGCGCGGGTAAAAGACGGCGTCGAGATAGACGTCGATGAGATTGTAGAAATCCTGCACGTTCTGACTGGCCACCGGGTAGCAGGTCTTGTCGGGGTAGGTGAAGGCGTTGAGAAAGGTCTTGAGCGACCCTTTCAGCAGCTCGACGAAGGGTTCCTTGACCGGGTACTTGCGCGAGCCGCACAGGACGGAATGCTCCAGGATGTGAGCCACGCCGGTGGAGTCCTTGGGAGGAGTGCGAAAGGTGATCCCGAACACTTTATTTTCATCTTCATTGGTCAGGGAGAGCAGTTCGGCACCGGTTTTCACATGCCGAAACAACTGTGCCTGGGTCCTCAATTCCCGAATGTCCTCAACCCGAAGCCTCTCAAAGCCTTCGATAAGCGTCATTCCTGATTCCTCCAGTCTGCCTGGGTTTTCCCCATCTTCCCGGTTGGACCGACTCGGTTTCCCATACCGATTCGGTCTGAAAGGGGAAGCTTACCCTTGCTCGCTCACCGTAAGCCGATTTCCAGGCACCAGCCTGGAAACCAGAGAAGGCCGGCAGCAACGCCGCGACAGGGGTACGGCCGCCACGTTTAGCACCTTCCCCGGATTTTCTCAATCCTTCAATGAGAGGCAATTGGCTCTAGCCTGTCTGGATTGGCAATTATATAATGGCTTTCATAGGTCACATCGGACACGTCGATGGCGTAATGAAAGAGTTTTTTTCAGGGAGACTCGATGAGCAAAAAGCAAGTTTACAGTGTCTGTGGTATGTGTACGGTGCGTTGCCCGATTCAAGTCGAGGTGGAAAGCGGGGCGTGCACCTTCATTCAGGGCAACCCCCATGCGGCGGGCATCAAGGGTTCCATCTGCGCTCGCGGCAGCGCCGGGATGGCGCTTCTGAACGACGACGAACGCCCCCAGTATCCGCTCATCCGGGCCGGAGAACGGGGGGAAGGCAAATGGCGCCGGGCGACCTGGGATGAAGCCCTGGATTACGTTGCCGGTCGTTTGCGGGAAATCACCGCCGTGCACGGCGGGCGAAGCATCCTTTTTTCCGATCGCGGCGGTCCCTTTCGGGACCTCCACATGGCGTTCATGCGGGGGCTTGACTCACCCAACTACTGCAATCATGATGTTTCCTGTGCGCGCAACGTCCACCATGCCGCCCTCTCCCTGTTCGGCTTCGGTCGCAAAGACCTCGTGTATGATTTGAAGAACGCTCGCCACGTGGTGCTCCAGACCCGCAACCTGTTCGAGGCGATCAATGTCAAGGAGGTCAATGACCTGCTCGAAAGCATGGATAACGGCTGCAAGCTCACCGTGATCGACATCCGGGCCACGGTATCTGCGGCCAAGGCTGACCGGTTTCTCATGATCCGTCCGGGCACAGACTACGCTTTCAACCTGGCGATCATTCATGTGCTGCTCAATGAGGGGCTCTATGATGGGGAATTTGCCGACAAGTGGCTCCCGGACCTGAAAACCCTGGACCGTTTTGTTCGCCCCTACACGCCGGTGTGGGCGGAACAGGAAACCGGCATCCCGGCGGCGGAGATCGCAGCTCTGGCCCGGGAGCTGGCGGGAGCCAAGCCCGCCGTGGTGTGGCATCCGGGATGGATGACGGCCCGCTACCGCGATTCTTTTTACGTCTCGCGCTCCATTTACCTCATCAACGCGCTGCTCGGCTCCGTCGGCGCCAAGGGAGGGCTCCCGATTGCCAACAAGCCGGGAGATGTCGGCCGCAAAGGTTTGAAAAAGCTTGTCGATTTGTTCCCCAAGCCGGAGGAGAAGCGAGCGGACGGTGCCGGCTGGCGCTATCCCCACTTCGACGCCGGTCCCGGCGTGCTTCACCTGGCCTTCAAAGCCATCGAATCGGAAGACCCCTATCCCGTGAAGGCCTACATTGCCTATCGGCACGATCCGCTCATGGCCTTTCCCGATCCGGAAGCCCTGAAGAGGACATGGCGCAAACTCGACCTGCTGGTGGCGGTGAGCTTCAGCTGGTCCGACACGGCCTGGTTTGCCGATGTGGTGCTCCCCCTTTCGCCCTATCTCGAACGGGAGAGCATCCTGGCGTGCAAGAACGGCCTCAAACCCTATTTCTTCCTGCGGCAGCGGGCGCTCGAACCCCGTTTCGAAACGCGTGCCGACTGGGAAATCATCGGCGGCCTGGCCGAAAGGCTCGATCTGGCGCCGCTGGCCTTCAAATCAGTGGAGGAGATCTGGCAGTACCAGCTCGAAGGGACCGGGGTGGCCATGGAAGACTTTGCGGCCACGGGGATGGTGTCGCTGGCCGAGGGGCCCCGGTACCGGACGAGGGATGAGCTCAAGTTCAAGACCCCGTCCGGGAAGATCGCGCTCATCAACGACAAGCTGGAAAGCCAGGGATTGCTTTCACTGAAACCCTACGAACCGCCCCACAAGCCTCCCGAAGGCCAGTTCCGCATGACTTTTGGCCGATGTGGCGTGCATACCCAAGGGCACACGGTCAACAACGCCCTGCTTCACGAACAGATGCCGGAAAACGTACTCTGGCTGAACAAGGCCGTCGGCGAAAAGATGCGGATCGCCGACAACGAGGTGGTCGAAGTCTCCAACCAGGGGTTCGCGGGCAGAATCAAAGTGAAACTGACGGAGTTCATCCAGCCGGATGCGGTATTCCTGGTGCACGGCTTCGGTCACAGCCTGCCCACCGAGAGCCGTGCCCTGGGCAGGGGAATTGCCGACAATGTGCTCATGCCGGGAGGCCTTGACGTTTGGGATAACGCCGGCGGAGGCATGGCCATGCAGGAGCATTTCGTTTCGGTGAGAAAACTCGCCTGAGGCGCATGGCAAGAGATGATCGTCCGGCCAATCCCTCCATCCGTCATTCCCGCATGTTCCTGGCGGGAATCCAGGAGCTTTGTGCAGCCTGGATTCCCGCCAAAAGAACGCGGGAATGACGGAGAAGGTTCGCTCCGGGATAGTAATTTCGGCTCATCGCGGATTAGCGTCAAAAGCCGCCAGGCCTGCCAGGATTCGACAACCGTCATTCCGGCAAGCTTTTAGCCGGAAGCCAGTACTGCTAATTGGTCAAGGAAAGCTGCATTCCGGATCAAGTCCGGAATGACGGCTTGGGCAAGCAGTTATGGAAGCTCCGGCTTCACGCTCCTCTTCAGAGTCGGGTGCCACCCGCACAAAAGCGACAACGGTGGCCCGCCTCGACCGCTTCTGGTCACAGAATGAAGTCCGTCGAAAGAAACCGGGATTTCCGTTCCGTGAGAATGGCCTTGATGAGCCGTCGGTTGGCGTCGGTGCCCTTGGCGGCGACCAGCGTGCGAATCGTGAAAACTCTCAGGGCATCCGAAACGGACAGGGTGCCTTCCGCCGAGTCCTTCCTGCCGGTGAAGGGAAAGACATCGGGACCGCGTTGACACTGACTGTTGATGTTAACCCGGCATACTTGATTGACCAGAGGATCGATGAGGTCGGCGATGAGCCCGGCATCGCTTCCGAATAAGCTGACCTGCTGCCCGTAAGCGGATTGCACGACATAGTTCATGGGTCCTTCAAGATCGGCGAAGGCGGCGATGGGGACGACCGGGCCGAATTGCTCCTCGGAGTACAGCCTCATGCCGGGTCCCACGGGATAGACAACCGCCGGTGACATGAAGGTGTGCGTCACGCTACCGCCCTTGGCGTTGACGACGCGTGCCCCTCTGCTGCGAGCGTCCTCGATCAACTCGGTAAGATAGTCTGTCTTATCGGGTTCCGGCAACGGCGTGATCTGGACCCCCGGCTCCCAGGGCATGCCCCCCTTGAGCTTGCCGACCGCATCACAGAATTTTGACAGGAAGGCGTCGACAATTTCCTGGTGAACAAAGAGCATCTTGAGGGCGGTACAGCGCTGCCCGTTGAAGGAAAGAGCTCCCAGGACGCATTCTTTTACCGCATCATCAAGGTCTGCGTCCTGCAGCACAATGGCGGCGTTCTTGGCTTCAAGGCCGAGGATGCAGCGCAGGCGATGCGGTTTGGGATGCTGGTGCTTCAGGATGTCGGCAACCCGGCTGCTGCCGATGAAGGCTAGCGCATCGATTTTTCCCGACTGCATGATGGCCCCGATGATCTTCTGTCCCTGACCGTAGACGGTGTTGATCACCCCCTTCGGGAAGGAGTCTCGAAAGGCCTCAAGCAGCGGCTGGTGGAGCAGCACCCCGAGTTTCGGCGGTTTGAAGATCACCGTATTGCCCATGATGAGCGCCGGAATCAGCGTCGTGAAGGTTTCATTCAGCGGATAGTTGAAGGGGCCCATGCAAAGCACGACGCCGAGCGGGGCGCGACGAATCTGGGCGATCACGCCCTGCTCGATGACGAAACGTGACGACAGGCGATCCAGGTCCTTCAGCGCGTCAATCGTGTCCCTGATGTAGTCAACCGTCCGGTCAAATTCCTTTTCAGCGTCGGGAAGCGTCTTGCCAATCTCCCACATCAGGAGTTTGACCACTTGTTCCCGCTGCTCCTGCATGCGGTGGGCAAAGCCCTCCACATGTCCGATCCGTTGCTCGACGGACATGGTCGGCCACGCCCCGCGCCCATGATCATATGCCTTGCAGGCAGCGTCCAGAGCTTCCAGGGCTTGCTCTTCGGTCAGCAGGGGGTAGCTGCCGATTCGCTTCCGGCGAAAGCTGCCGTCGCTTACCTCGCCCAACGGAGACAGCACGTCTTGCTGTGGGCCGGTCCATTCCTTCATGACGCCATCACTGAGGTATTGACGCTGTTCGATGGGCGAGGCGAGGCGATGCGGCTTCGGAATCCTGTCTTCGCTGGGTAAGATCGAGGCAAAAAGCTCATCCGTCATGGTGGTTTCTCCCTTTTCTTCAAAAACACCAGGCCCGTGCTCTGGGTCGGCTTAAAGGATTGCGATGGGCGTTCAATTTACGCTACCAAAATGAGCCGGTTAGCCATGTGATTGATTCGTGAGGGTGAACAGGTGCCATTCAGGATATAATCAGATAGAAATGGTGTCAATCGGCTTATGCTGCAACTCTGTCCGCTCGGCAGAACGACCGGGTGGCCATCAACCAGTCATGGTGGTATATGTCTTATCTGACATATAAGCAGATTGCCCTCGGGCAGAATATTTTTCGATCAACACCAGAATCACTACAGGTTGAGCGGTATGGGCAGCCGGCACTGGGCGATAGCGGTCGAGGCGAAGGGCGGCTTAAGCGTTTTCACTGACGGTAATCCTCCTGTCCCGGAGAAAAGCCTTCTCGACCATTATGCCCGGTGCGGTCTCGATCAAGGTCGTGCATGGTTGAAACCTGCCGCCGGGAGGTCTTACTCTGATGCCAACTGAAATCGGATTCAAGTTAACGTATGCCACCATGTTTGACCCGCCCGAAGCCCTGCATACCCGCTTCGAGAATTCCCTGACTGAGGTCTGTCCGCGGCTGGGCAGGGAGTACGGAATGCTCATCGACGGCAGGGAGGTGCTTGCCGCTGCCAAATTCGAAGTTCGCTCGCCCGCCGATACCCAGGTTGTGCTTGGCGTTTTTCAGAAAGGGGGAGCAGCGGAGGCTGACGCCGCGGTAGCTGCCGCGAAGAGGGCCTTCCCCGGGTGGCGCGGCACGCCCTGGCAGGAACGGGTGCGAATCCTGCGGAAAGCTGCCGACCTGATGGACGAGCGCCTCTTCGAGATCGGCGTGGTGCTGACCCTGGAAGTGGGGAAGAACCGCATGGAGGCCCTCGGTGACATCGCCGAAAGTGTGGACCTGATCCGCTATTGTTGCGACCGCATGGAAGCCGGTAACGGTTTTGTCGTGGAGATGGGGCGCGATCCGCTGCGCGGTCTTGATTCCCGCAACGTCTCCGTGATGTGCCCTTATGGTGTCTGGCTGGTCATCAGCCCTTTCAACTTCCCTGCGGCGCTGACCGGAGGCCCCGCCGGAGCGGCCCTGGTCACCGGGAATACCGTCGTCATCAAACCCGCCAGCGATACCCCGTGGACTGCGCGCCTGATCGCGGAGTGCCTGCATGAGGCCGGCCTGCCTGCGGGGGTCGCCAATTATGTTACCGGTCCGGGAAGCACCCTGGGACAGGCGCTGATCGATCATCCGGATGTTGCCGGGATCACCTTCACCGGTTCCAAAGATGTCGGCATGGCCATCTACCGGCATTCTGCCCAAAGGAGCTGGGTCCGGCCGACCATCCTCGAACTGGGCGGCAAGAACCCGGCTATCGTTTCCCGCCACGCCGACCTGGATATTGCCGCCCGCGGCATCGTGCGCTCGGCCTTTGGCCTGCAGGGGCAGAAATGCTCAGCCTGTTCGCGTGTGCTCGTTGAGGCCGCGGTCTACGATGCGCTGGTCGAGCGCCTGATACCCCTCACCGAGCAGCTGGTCATCGGCGATCCCACCGACCGGAACGTGTTCCTGGGACCGGTCATCAACGGCAGTGCCTACACCAATTTTCAAAGGTACCTCGACGAGCTTGCCCGGGCCGGCACTTTGGTGACGGGCGGCAAGGTGCTCAAAGAGGGTGACTTCAGCAAGGGGTATTTTTGTACCCCGACCTTTGCCGCCGACGTTCCTTTCGACCACCGACTGTGGAAGACCGAAACGTTTCTCCCGATCACGCTTTTGGCCCGGGTTGCCGGCCTGGATGAGGCGATAACCGTCGCCAATGACGTTGATTACGGCCTGACAGCCGGTTTCTACGGCAATGACGCCGAAGCCTCCTGGTTCTTCGAACACATTCAGGCGGGTGTCGCCTATGTGAATCGCCCGCTGGGCGCCACGACCGGTGCCTGGCCCGGGTTCCAGCCCTTTGGCGGGTGGAAAGGTTCCGGGGCCAGCGGCAAAAACGCCGGCGGACTCTATTATCTTCCACTTTATATGCGCGAGCAGATCCGCAACTTGGTGCGGCAAGCGTGATACCCGGCGCAGAGCGTGAATCAGAGGATCCCCAGTTTTCTCCCCAATTCCTTGTGGGCGTTGGGAAAATCAGGCTGGAAGTTCTGATAAGGGGGCACGGGATACCGAGCGCCTATTGGTTTCCCGGCTTTCTTGAGCGCTTCCGCAAGGTCCAGGAAGAATTCGCCCGGAGCGGCGAAGACCACTTCGTCGTCCTGAGTGCCCGCAAAGATTCGCTCACCCTGGCCCGGAATCACCACGCGCGGTGACCGCGTCTTGAAGGGGGCTATCAAGTACTCATCACATTCCACCTTGCCTCCAAAATGCCCCACGACTCGTTCTCCCTTCAGGTAGGACCAGGCCTGGGTCAAGCGCATGATCTGAGCCGGATTGCCGTAGATGAGAATCGTGTCCGGCTCGAAGGCGGCTTTCTCCAGGGGGGCCAGGACAATCGCCTGAATTTCGCCGTTTGCAAACCGGCTCATCGAGGAAGTTTCCTTGCGGGCAAGATCTTCGGCGGCAGAAAAGCTGATCTCGCAAAACAGCCCGGCGAGGGAGGCCGGAGGGTCCGAAGAGTCGCCAAAACCAAAGACAATTGCCGCGGGCACACAAATCACGTCCTCCTTGGCCAGGCCGAGCGTCCAACCGTAGTTCCTGGCCATGGTAACCCCCTGACAAATGGCAATCCTTTTGCCGAGCGTCACAGAGGGCCAGCGCACCTTCCCCTGGAACTCACGCTTGTCTTTGAGATACTTTGCCGCTACGGGAAAGGTCTTCAGCCTCAAATCATTGCGCAGCCACTCAGCGGTCTCTCTGAAATCATCCATGGTCATGCTCCCTCTCCGAGAACACGGTTCAGTGTCGTTGACCTCAATAAGATACTCTTTTCCTGTGGGAAAGAGAAACAGCCTTTGACGGTTTTCGGGTGTTTATATCCTGAGCGGAATTGATCCATCGTTTTGCCTTCACGCCGGACCAAAAGGAATTCCATGGCGGGCGGAGTCTTCAAACATATGAAGCCTTGTGACGCCCTTGAGATTCAGGGAATACCAAGGAGTTTCCACGCATGCATGTATTGCCAGATCCGTTTGACCCTCTGGTGTCGCCTTCTCACGGGCTGATGCGGTCAGTCTTCGAAGCGCGAGTCGTAAGCGGTGGCGAGGGCCTGGATAAAATCATCCCAGCGAAGGCCACTTGCCGACGGTGGTAAATTCGGGTGGATGGTGGCAGTATTCGGGTCGTAGACGACAACGCCAACGCTCTCCAGCAAATGTGCGGCGTCGGCTTCATTGCGGCGACCGCCAGCTCGTATCAAGCGGTTGACAGCTCGCTCGACAAGATGAGTGGTTGCCTTCTGCTCGGAACCTACAAACTCTATCGTTGGTATCGTCAAGAGCCCGCCGATCACGGCGAACGGAAACTTAAGATGCAGATTAACAGCAAAGGTCCGGATATCCCCGAAACGATTCCATATCGCTCTGCCGACAGCGAGATTGACGGGCTTGATTTCGATGGCGAGGCGCAAGCCATCCAGTTGATGAAGCTCAGACACATCCGCTTTGGCGATTCGGAGCGCACCCGCGACATTCTTTTCGCCTACAAATACATTGGAGACGGGTGGCGACGCCTTGGCTAGCGCGTCCGCAACCACATGTCCGAGAATGCCGGAGAGTCGGATCTGTGCCGCTTTCTTGACCTGGTTGTTCAGCGTGGATGCCAAGAGCACATACTGACTCACTGCACTGACATAGTCGTTTATTGTCGGATTCTTCCTGGTAACAAGGGAGTCAAGAATGCTGAGGCCGAGCGGCTGGTCTGGTGCTGCCATGGACGATTTCTTCCCTGCTATGTACTTCGAGCTGAGCAAAGAGGCTGCCTTTTTGTTCCAACAGGCGGCGTTGAATCATTCGGATGTAAGTTGGCTCTATCTCGACAGATATTGAGTTGCGACCGGTTTCGAATGCCGCCACCGCCGTAGTACCAGTGCCTGCAAATGGGTCCACCACCGTGTCGCCGATGAAGGAAAACATACGGATCAATCGCCTCGGCACTTCGAGCGGAAATGGTGCTGGGTGTGGGCCCCTTATTTGGCCCGGCACATCAGTCCATATAGACTGAAACCATTTCGCATAGTCGTCCGTCGAAATAAAAGAATTCTGTTCCTGCCATTCCGTGGGTTTCCTGTATCCTCCAGGCTTTCGAAAAAACAGGATGGTTTCCACATCGTTCTTCACGACCCCGTTGGGTAGATTCGGCTTGCCAAGGAAACGCGAAGACCTGGATGCCTCCATTCTGATGTTCGCCACCTTGAGCCATCGGATCGGTGTCAAATTATCAAATCCTATTCGGCGAGCCCGGACCTGGATGTCACCGGCGAGAGGCAGGACGTGATGCCTGCCGCCCTTGCGCCGCGATATGCAGACATCCCCGACGATACAGGCAACCCTCCCACCTGGCACCAGAATGCGAAGACATTCAGCCCATACCTTGTCTAATTCATCTAAAAACATCTCGTAAGAGGCGATGTTACCAAGCTGCCCAGCCGTTTCCGGGTAGTCAAGCAAGTTGGCGTAAGGGGGGCTTGTGCATACTAAATGCACCCGCTCTGATGCGATGAAGCTCAGGTCCCTCGCATCGCCTTCATGAATCACATGTTTGGTGAATGCGCTCTTCATAGGCCTGAAATTACCTTCAAGCCATGGAGAAAGCAAGACCGAACTTGGTGCCCAGGATGCCCAGGCGCATGGCAGGAAGACTGCTGCGTGAAAGCTTATCGTTAATCCTTTCGGCTAGTCTGCAAATTTACTTGTAATTATGTAATTAAAAAAATAAGTAATGCGTTGGAATATACCCTAAAGACGCTAAAATAAAAATCCGACATAGCCGTTGTCGCTCATCGGTGCTGCGCTCATGGGCGGGAAGGTCGAGGTTCACGATGCAGGACCACGAAATCCTTGTGATTGAGAACATTGATTTCCGGTACGGGGCGAGAAAAACCCTGAGCAACATCAGCTTTTCGGTACGAGAAGGGGAAATATGCGGCCTTCTCGGCCCCAACGGCTCCGGAAAGACCACCCTGCTCAAATGCATCAATCGCATTCTAAAGATCAATTCAGGGAAAATCACCATAGGCGGCCGCGACCTGGCGAACCTTTCGCGTGAGGAAATCGCCGGACTGATAGCGGTGGTGCCTCAGGATCTGAACGTAGTCTTCTCGTTCACGGTGATGCAGATGGTGCTCATGGCAGGCCATGTAAGGTTTGGCCTCTCAGGCATGGCGAGAAAGAGTGACCATGGGCGCGCGCTCGAGATTCTCGAAGAACTCCACATCAAGCATCTCGCGGAACGGCGATACAACGAGCTTTCCGGCGGCGAGAAACAAATGGTGCTGATCGCCCGAGCGCTCTTCCAGAAAGCAGGGATTCTGCTTCTCGATGAACCCACCTCACACCTCGATTTCAAACGCCAGTACCTCATCATGGAAATGATAAGAAAAATAACGAAAGAAAAGCACCTCACCACCATTATGACCCTTCATGACCCCAATACCGCGGGAAGGTACTGCGACCGGCTCGTCATGTTGAACAGCGGCCGGATCAGTCACCAGGGGCTGCGGGACAAGGTCTTCCATGCGGCATACCTGGAGGCGCTCTATGACATGAAGATCAACATGCAGCGTACGGATACGGGGGCGGAATACGTCCTTCCGGCATGCAAACCATGAAAAGCAACAGCGCCTTCCTTACCATCGCCATCCTGTTGGTCGTCTCCGTCGTCTTTGCGCTCACCACGGGGCAGTACCGGATGGAACTGGCGACGCTGGGGAAGCTCACAGCCCTGAAGCTATCGGGGCAGCAACCGGGAGAAGAGCTGGCGATGCCGGCCATGGTGTTGTGGTCGGTCAGGCTGCCGAGGGTGCTCATGGCCTTGCTGGCCGGGGCCGCCCTGTCCGTGGGTGGGGTTGTGTTTCAGGGGGTTATGAGAAATCCCCTCGTTTCTCCCTCGTTCCTCGGAGTCACCCACGGGGCCATATTTGGGGCCTCGATTGCTATCATATTCTTCAGCAAATCGGCGTTTTTCGTGGAGAGCTTCGCGTTCTTCTGGGCGGTGGTGGCGGTGGTCCTCGCCTACGCGATTGGGAATCGGGGCCTCAATCCCATAACCACCCTGGTGATCGCCGGCGTCATTGTGTCGACCTTTTTCATGGCGGCGGGGTCGTTTCTGAAATACATTGCCGATCCCTACGAGCAGCTCCCCGGAATCGTATTTTGGACCATGGGCGGACTGAACAACGTCCTCTGGGCACATGTAACCAGGGCTTTCATCATTGTCTCAAGCGGCATAGCCGTGATCTGCCTGTTCAGAGGGAGACTCAACCTCATGGCCCTCGGGGATGAAGAGGCGCTGTCCATGGGCGTGAACGTCAAGTGGGCAAGGGTCCTCTTCATGCTTTTCGGGACCCTCATTGTAGCGGCCGGAAGCTCGTCTTGCGGCATCATCATGTGGGTCGATCTGATCGTCGCGCACATGTCGCGCCTCCTCATCGGCCCGGATCACGGCCGACTGGTCCCCTTTGCCGCCCTGCTGGGAGGGGTGTTTCTGCTGCTGACGGATACCATCGTCCGGAGCATGCCGGGCGGAGAAATACCGATAAGCATCGTCACGTCCTTCATTGGCGCTCCTCTCCTGGGCCACCTCTTGCTGAAGCAAAATCATGAATGGAAGGGATAGGGTAGAAATGAAAAACCTCTTGCTGCTGCTCATCCTGACAGTCGCGCTGTCATCGTTCCAGGGGATCGGTCTGCCTGCTTATGCCGGCGATTACCGGATCATTACCGACATGGACGACAATCAGATCGAGGTGCCTGTCAACCCGAAGAGAATCGCGTGCATGCACGGGGTTTCCTCGGACAGGATCGTCATGCTCGGCAAGGGGGACTGCCTGGCCCTGATGATGAAACCGTTCCCCTGGGCTTACCGGCTTTATCCCGAATTGAAAAATGTCGAGACCGCGCAGCCCCCGTTCACCGGTGATGTCGAGCGCCTGCTGAACCTGAAGGTCGATCTCGTCCTCTACTCCCCCTTCCCTGGTGAAGCAGAGAAGTACCGGGCTGCGGGAATCAAAACGGCGTGCGGATTCTCGGCCCAAAAGAGGCCGCGGACCATGGAGCAATTCATGGACAACTTCAAGCGGCAGGTGAGGTTTTTCGGCGAACTTTTGGGACCGGAGGCGAAGGTGAGGGCCGATAAGTACTGCCGCTATTTCGATGCGAAGATCCAGGCCATCCTGGCCATCACCTCGAAGATCGGCACCGAGGACAGGCCGACCGTCTACTACGGCGGAAGAAGCGGGAACCTCCTGTTCAGCCAGGGGAAGGCCAGCGTCATGCACTGGTTCACCGAGGTCTCGGGCGGCAACTTTCTGCCGCAGGCTCACGACAACAACTTCACGGAAGTAAACCTGGAACAGGTCTGCTCCTGGGACCCGGAGGTCATTCTCATCAGCGGGTATGGCAGCACCCTGGAGAGCGTCAGGAACAATCCGAACTGGGCGCCCATGCGGGCCGTCAAGAACGGAAAGCTGCATATTATCCCTACCGGGATTTTTACGTGGGACCTGGCAAGTGGGGAAAGCGTGCTGCTCGCCATCTTCCTGGCAAAGATCTTTCACCCGGATCTATTCAAAGACAGGGACATGATTGGAGAGATGAAAACCTTCTACTCCGAGGTATACGGCAAGAGCATCACGACTGACGATGCGGAGAGGATTCTGAACGGTCTCGGACCGAGGTGACGTTGCGCTTTTGACTTGTTTATCGGGATCCGGGGCAGCTGTTGGAGGAGAGGCCATGCGATGCGCGATATGTGAAAACCTGTGCCCTATCGATGAGGACCGAACCGGCCTTTGCGGCATGGTTATGAATCGTGGCGGTGTAATAGTGGAAAAGTATCCTGACAGTTATCTTGTGGTGGTTCCGTCCGCAATCGAATCGATGCCGATGTTACACTATCATCCGGGAAGCAAGTTCCTGCAAATCTGCACCATCGGCTGCAACTTCCGATGCCCTGGCTGCGTATCGTGGGTCCTCACGGAAAATCCCGGCTCCATGGCGGGTGCGGTTCATCAAATGAAACCGGCGGAGATCGTTGCCAGGGCACTGAGAGAAGGGTGCCGAGGGATCATGTTCTGTTTCAACGAGCCGGCCGTGTCGTTTTTCACTTTCAAGAAGGTGGCCGCTCTCGCGCGAGAGAAAAAGCTGCTTGTCGGATGCGCGACGAACGCCTATTTCACGGAGAGTTCATTCAAGGATCTCCTGCAGCATATTGATTTCATAAATATCGGGATAAAAGGATGTACGGACGACAGCTATGCCGTGTTCGGAGCAGCCTCCGCGGCGCCGATATTCAGGAATCTCAGGTTGAGCGTTGAAAGCGGCGTGTTTACCGAGGTGTCAGCCGTCTATGTCAAGGGGCATGAAAAGGAGGTTTTGGAGACGGCGAACCGCGTTGCGTCAATTTCAGAAGATATTCCTTTTCAAGTCATGCGCTTCATCCCCCTTGGCACGGCCGATATCGCCGATGAGCCTTCCATACGGGAAGCCGAGAAGCTCTGCGGAGACATCAAGAAGGTGCTCAGACATGTATATCTTTTCAATTCACCAGGCACTTCCTATCTGAACACCACTTGTCCGGAATGTGGGGAAGTGCTCGTGCGCAGGGGCTTCAACGGTCCCATGTGTGCCCATGTTTCGGACTTCAAACGCGATGGCGTTTGTTCCTGCGGCTTCAGACTCCCCTTTGCCGGAACATTCGAAAAAGACGGTGGAGTGCAGGTTATCGGTTTCTACGGAGGATACAAAACCATTCACAGCCTGGAATCAATTCAGACCATTCTGGCCTTTGTCGGGGAACGAGACCCGGGCGTCATTGCTTCCGTATTGCAGCGTATCCTGGAAACGGGCTTCATCGAAGGATTATACGAAAAAACCAAAGAAATAGATTCTTACTTAAATACCTTAGATTATTGCGCAGAACTTGCCGGCAGAACCCGTGAAGCAGGCGACCTCAGAGAATACCTCGAGAGGCAGGTGTCGATCATAAGAAAAGAAAGCGCTGATGCAGAAAGGCCGTCGGTCTATTTCGCCCTGGGCCATCCCCTCATCGCCGTCTTCGGTGACAAGTTTGAATGCAATCTTGTCGAACTGGCCGGCGGCCGTTGTGTGAACAAAGATATAGTTCGAGACAACACCCCGGGAATGACCATACCGGAAGCAACGCTCAGGAGGCTCAATCCCGAAGTAATCCTCGTCAGCGGCGTCATGGGCTGCTCGGCAAGCGATATCCACGAATTCTGCGTCCACCGTGGCCTGGATGTCAGGGCCGTTGCGGACAAGAGGATCTACAGCACCTACCCATACCCGGCATCAATCAGACCGGACTGGGTGCTGGGCCTGATGCAAATCGCCAATGTGCTTCATCCGGAGCGGTTCCGTTTTGACCTGGAGAAGCTTGCCGATGACTTCTACACGAGATTTCTGGGCGTCCGGTTGGATTCCGTCAGAGAGTGCCGGTCGCCTGCCCATCCGGCGATACGGCCGAGGAGCGATGCCTCAAACACCGCATAGGGACCGCCGCTAACGCTTCGCATCGGTATCTGCCTCGGTTCGGTTGAGGAAGAAAGACGAGATCAAACTGTTCGACCTTCTGGTGAAGGGAGTCCTAAAACACTTCAAGTACTCCCTGACAGGCGGAGAGGAGCTGGGTGGGCTGTGTGGCAGGAGGCGGAGGATAGCATTGCCAAACAGGTGGACCGCAGGTTCCCCAAAACCAGGAAGAGAACTGAGGTCAACGCCGCGATCAAGGCGTTCAACGGGGCTTTCGGCGAACTGTTTAAGGAGGACAGTCCCGAGTACATTCTCAAACATGCCAAACCGTTCCTCGATCGTTTCAACCACAACCTCGGCCTGAAGCTTCGATTCCCACAAGTGCGGCCGGATACTGAATACGACAGGATTAAGGGATGCGAAGTTCGCCTTGAGCTCAGCTGCTACGCCGGAAAGTCTATACCTTTTGAGGTTGAGATCTTGCATTTTATGAAGCGCCCCTGGATGCCGGCTTCCGCCGGCATGACGAACAAGAGCACCGGTCACCACGTCATTCCTACGAAACTGTTTAGCTACTAGTTTCGCCCACAGGACAAAGGAGTA
>CAZDKX010000022.1:0-28906 GCA_964505935.1 uncultured Syntrophobacteraceae bacterium | reverse complement strand
TCCGCGAAGGCGGGCGCACCGTCGGCGCCGGCGTCCTCACCGAAATCATTGAATAACCGAAGGCTGCTGGGGGAGCTGTTCAGCAGCCACCCGGCAGCTTTTACTTCGAACACTCAGGAATGGACTTTATGATGACGAATCAGCGAATTCGCATCCGCTTGAAGGCATACGATCACAAGCTGTTGGATCAATCGACCAATGAGATCGTCATGACAGCCAAGAAGACCGGGGCTCACGTAGCTGGCCCCATTCCCTTACCAACCAAGATTCAGCGCTATACGGTTTTGCGTTCTCCCCATGTGGACAAGAAGTCTCGGGAGCAATTTGAAATCCGTGTCCACAAACGCCTCATCGACATTCTGGACCCGACTCAGCAAACCGTGGATTCCTTGATGAAGCTCGACCTTTCCGCGGGCGTTGATGTGGAGATTAAGCTATAGCCCCTGAGTGGGAAATGGTTTTTTGAAAGAGAGCAGATCTCATGGTCAAAGCATTAATTGGACGTAAATTGGACATGATTCAACTGTTCGCCGACGACGGCAGCGTCTTGCCGGTGACTCTGATTCAAGCCGGGCCATGTGTCGTGACCCAGATCAAAACCCCGGAGAGGGATGGCTACGCCGCCCTGCAACTCGGCTTTGGTACAGCCAAGGCCAAGAACGTCACAAAGCCCTTGAAGGGCCATCTCGATAAGGTCGGCAAAGGCTATTTTCAGGTCCTCCATGAGGTCAGGACGGATCAGATCGGCGAGTTCCAGGCTGGCCAGGAGCTCTCGGTGGACGTTTTTTCCATTGGGGAGATCATTGACGTTACGGGCAGGAGCAAGGGTAAGGGCTTTGCTGGTACCATCAGACGGTGGAATTTCCAGCGCGGCCCCGCCGGTCATGGCTCGAAGAATATCCGGGAACCGGGCTCCACCGGCAATGCCACTTACCCTGGGCGGGTTATCAAAGGAAAAAAGATGCCCGGCCAGAAGGGGAATAAGCGCGTGACCCTGATGGGTCTGCAGATCGTTGATATCCGGCCGGAAGAGAACCTCTTGATTGTCAAAGGAAATGTCCCGGGTGGTCGCAACGGCATCGTCTATATCCGTAAGAACAACCGGGTCAGATAGCAACTATCAAGGTCGTGGGCGAGGACTTTTTTGGGGAACACTATGCCAACCGTTGATCTTTATGACATTGAGCGCAACGTTATCGGCCAGCTGGAACTGAGTGAGCGGGTTTTCGCGGTTCCGGTAAAGCCCCACGTGATGCATGAGGTGGTCCTGTATCAGTTGGCCAAGCGTCGGGCCGGAACAGTGAAAACCAAGGGGCGAAGCGACATCACTGGAGGCGGCAAGAAACCCTGGCGTCAGAAAGGTACCGGACGGGCTCGCGCGGGAACCAGCCGATCGCCCGTCTGGCGCGGTGGTGGCACGATCCACGGCCCGCAGCCACGCTCATATGACATGCGCGTACCCAAGAAGGTGCGACGTCTGGCCCTCAAGATGGCCTTGAGCCAGAAATTAGTGGATCAGGAGCTGACCGTCCTGGACACTCTGCAACTGGCACAAATCAAGACCAGAGACTTCGCCGCCATCTTGGACCGTTTTGAACTCGGCAAGACTTTGGTAGTCCTTCCTCAACCAGATGAAACCGTGGAGAAATCGGCACGCAACCTCCCCAATGTGAAAGTCATGCGGTCGGAGGGACTCAATGTTTACGATCTGCTGGATTACCACAATCTGGTACTGACTCGAGAGTGCGTCAGCAAGATAGAGGAGACACTGGGGTCATGAACAAGAAAGCCTTTGAGATTCTGAGACGCCCTCTTATTACGGAAAAGAGCACGACCGAAAAGGAAACGAGCAATAAGCTTGTTTTTGAGGTAGATCAGCGCGCCAACAAAATTGAGATCAAGCAGGCCGTGGAACAGATGTTCAAGGTCAACGTGCTGGACGTCAGGACCATGATGATGAGAGGCAAGAAGAAGCGCGTGGGACGCTTCCTGACTAAACATCCCGACTGGAAGAAGGCCATGGTCACCATTAAACCGGGGCAGCGCGTGGAATTCTTTGAGGGTGCGTGATCTGAGAGAGGATATCAATGGGCATTAGGAAAGTAGATCCAACATCTCCTGGGCGGCGATTCCAGACCTACAGCACGTTCACCGAGATCACTCGGGACGAGCCCAACAGGGGCCTAGTTGAACCCCTGAAAAGATCCGGAGGCCGTAACAACAGTGGTCGCGTAACCGCCTGGCATCGCGGTGGCGGTCACAAACGCCGGTTTCGCATCATTGACTTCAAACGCGACAAAGAGAACATTCCGGCCAAGGTTGCCAGCATTGAATACGACCCCAACCGCTCCGCTCACATTGCGTTGCTCCATTACAAAGACGGTGAAAAGCGATACATCCTCGCCCCGGTGGGCCTGTCGGTAGGGGATACGGTCGTGACCAGCAGCGATGCGGATATCAAACCTGGTAATTGCCTGCGTTTGACTGACATTCCTTTGGGAACGGTGGTCCACAACATTGAATTAAAGCCCGGCAAGGGAGCACAACTGGCCCGCTCGGCCGGTTGCAGCACCCAGCTCATCGCCAAGGAAGGGCAGCATGCCATTTTGCGTCTGCCTTCCAGTGAGATGCGCATGGTCCCCATCACCTGCAAAGCGACCATCGGCCAGGTAGGCAACCTTGATCATGAAAACAAGTCCTTGGGCAAGGCCGGTCGGAGCCGCTGGCTGGGGTGTCGCCCGCACGTGCGGGGCGTTGCCATGAATCCGGTTGACCATCCCATGGGCGGAGGTGAAGGCAGGAGCTCAGGAGGGCGGCATCCATGCACCCCCTGGGGAGTCCCTACCAAAGGTTACCGTACCCGGAAATCCAAGGCCAGTGACAAACTGATTGTCCGTCGTCGCAAGTAGTGCGCAAGGATGCTCGGCAGCCACCCTCCGGGGAACGGCATCAGGCTGCCTCGGGCAGGATCGCAAAAGGAGGAAAAGGTGCCTCGCTCGCTCAAGAAAGGTCCATTCGTTGATGGCCATGTTCATGACAAGGTGCTCAAGGCCAAGGAGACCGGTGACCGCAAAATCATCAAAACCTGGTCGCGAAGGTCCACTATTATCCCTGAGTTCGTCGGCGTGACCCTTGCCGTGCACAATGGCAAGAAATTCATACCCGTTTTTATCACCGAAAATATGGTGGGCCATAAACTCGGGGAATTTTCTCCAACGAGGACCTTCTACGGTCATGCGGGGGATAAGAAGTCGAAAGTGAAAGGAAAGAAGTGATGGAAGTGCGAGCGGTTGGTAAGTACTTACGCGTTTCTCCTTTTAAAGTCCGCCTGGTCGCCGATCTCGTGAGAGGTAAAAGGGTTGAGGAAGCTCTGACCATTCTCAAGTTTCTGCCCAAGAAGAGCGGCCGCCTGATCAACAAGACCTTGCGCTCCGCCGTCGCCAACGCCGAGAACATGCAGACCATTGACGTGGATACCTTGGTCATCAAGACCATTCAGGTCGACGAGGGTCCCAGATTGAAGCGCTGGCGGCCCAGGGCCATGGGGCGGGCCACCAGAATATTGAAGCGCACCAGCCATATTACCATGGTGCTGGCCGAGCAATAATTCGACCCGTTCGTTGATTCAATGAAAATCGGTAACGATATACGGAGGTGAGATTTGGGACAGAAGGTACATCCAACCGGGTTCCGTCTGGGCGTTGTCAAAACCTGGGATTCAAAATGGTTTGCTTCGAAGGATTATGCCAAGCTCGTGCAGGAAGACCACTTGATTCGCAACTATATCAAGCAGAAGCTTTTTCACGCAGGCATTGCCCGCGTAGAACTCGAGCGGGCGGCAAACAAGGCAAAAATCCGTATTTTTACGGCTCGCCCGGGGATTGTGATCGGCAAGAAGGGTGCCGAGATAGAGGCTCTGAGACGGGATTTGGAGAGCAAGTTCAGGCGTGAAATCCTCATCGATATTCAAGAGGTGCGCAGACCTGAACTGGACGCCATCTTGGTTGGCGAGAACATCGCCCTCCAACTGGTGCGCAGGGTGGCCTTCCGGCGAGCCATGAAGCGGGCCGTCAGCGCGGCCCTCAAATTTGGGGCCAAGGGCGTGCGGGTGGCTTCCGCCGGACGTCTGGGCGGCGCTGAAATGGCCCGGCGCGAATGGTACCGTGAAGGGCGGGTGCCGCTTCATACTCTTCGCGCGGACATCGATTACGGAACCGCACTGGCCCGCACGACCTACGGGGTCATTGGGGTGAAGGTATGGATCTTTAAGGGAGAAGTCCTTCCCGGATGATGCTCGGCACACCGGCCATCGCCCTCTCCATGGCGAGTTGGTCAGGTGACGCGCAGCGTCAGGCCGCGACAGTGCATTAGCGGTTTGGGCTCCGGGCGCTCGCTAAGCTACAGCAGCGTGCGTGAGTCTTGAGGAATAGGAGATGCTTTAATGCTAGCACCCAAACGAGTCAAATTCAGAAAACAACAGAAGGGCCATCGCCGGGGCATGGCGATCAGGGGCAGTACGATCAGTTTCGGCGACTTTGGTCTCAAGGCCCTCGGCAATGGCTATGCGACTTCTCGCCAGATTGAAGCTGCCCGTGTTGCCATCACCCGCCACGTCAAGCGCGGAGGAAATGTCTGGATTCGGATTTTCCCCGACAAGCCGATCACCAAGAAGCCTGCGGAAACACGCATGGGCAAGGGCAAGGGGTCTCCTGAAGCGTGGGTGGCGGTCATCCGGCCGGGGCGCATCCTCTATGAAATCAAGGGTGTCCCCGAAGCCATCGCCCGCGAAGCCCTGAACCTGGCAGCCCAGAAGCTCCCCATCCCCACCCGCTTTGTTTCGAGGGAGGACGTGTTATGAAAGCTAATCCCCTGCGCGATATGACCCGAGACGAATTGCTCCAGAAGTTGGATGAGCTCCGAGGGGCGCTTTTCAATCTCAGGTTCCAGCACAAGACGGGGCAACTGGAAAACACGGCTCAACTGGGCAAAACCCGCCGGAGCATCGCCCGGGCTTTGACAATTTTGCGTGAACAAGACCATCAGACCACGGCATGAGGCAACCACCCATGGAAGGACAGAAGTCGGGAAGGAAGACGCGCGTCGGAACGGTGATCAGCAACAAGATGGACAAGACGGTGGTCGTGAAGGTTGAACGGCTTGTCCATCACTCCCAGTATCATAAGTTCATCCGTCGCCAGAATAAATTCATGGCCCATGACGCTCACAACGTGTGTCACGTCGGGGATCAGGTGCTCATTGAGGAGAGTCGGCCCCTGAGCAAATCCAAGCGTTGGGTTGTGGTCAGAACGTTAGAGAAAGCGGTCATGTAATCCGCGGGTTGCGAGTGGCAAGGCCAAGGCATGGCCCGGCCATGTGCAACACCAAAATGGAGTAACCCATGATTCAAGCGGAAACTCAACTGAATGCCGCCGACAATTCCGGAGCAAAGCGCTTGTATTGCATCAAGGTGCTCGGTGGCACGCGAAAACGTTATGCGACGGTGGGCGATATCATTGTGGTCTCCGTAAAGGAGGCCATCCCCAATGCCAAGGTCAAGAAAGGTGATGTGTTGCGGGCCGTGGTGGTGCGCACCAAGAAGGAAGTGAGACGCCCGGATGGTTCCTACATCAAGTTTGACGACAACTCCGCAGTGCTCATCAACGCTGCCAAGGAGCCTGTCGGGACGCGCATTTTCGGTCCGGTCGCAAGGGAGTTGCGGGCCAGACAGTTCATGAAGATCATCTCGCTGGCTCCTGAAGTGCTCTAGCATTGTAAGAGGACGTGTTTCCATGGAAGAGCGCAAGAAATACCGTATCAAGAAGAATGACACCGTGATGGTCATTGCGGGCAAGGAGAAAGGCAAGAGCGGCAAGGTGATGCGCGTCATCCCCAAGAAGGACCGGGCCATTGTGGAAAAGCTCAATATGGTCAAGCGTCATCTGAAGCCAAGCCAGCAAACCCGGCAGGGGGGGATCCTGGAAAAGGAATCTCCTATTCAGATGTCGAACCTGATGTTGATCTGTTCCAAATGTACTGACCCGACTCGAGTGGGCTATCGGATTCTCGAGGACAATCGCAAGGTCCGCTACTGCAAGAAGTGTAACGAGGTGATTGACTAGGCCCAGTGACCCTGTCGGGGGATGGTTGGGATTGGAGGCAATGGATGGCGCGTTTGCGAGAGAGGTACAAGAGCGAGGTTGTTCCCAAGCTCGCTGAGCAGTTTCAATACAAGAGCACCATGCAAATTCCCAGGATCGAAAAGATCGTGGTGAACATGGGGCTGGGAGAAGCGATCCAGAACATCAAGATTCTCGACTCTGCCGCCGAGGAACTAGCCCAACTCACCGGGCAGAAGCCCGTGATCACCCGTGCCCGTCAGAGCATCGCCGCATTCAAGCTGCGTAAAGGCATGCCCATCGGTTGCATGGTGACGCTCCGGGGCAATCGGATGTATGAGTTCTTCGACAAGCTCGTCAATGTCGCCCTGCCCCGGGTTCGCGACTTTCGCGGCATTTCTTCCAAAGCTCTGGATGGGCGCGGCAATTACACTCTTGGGATCAAGGAGCACATCATCTTCCCGGAAATCGATTATGACAAAATTGACAAGATCAAGGGGATGAACATCACCATCGTCACCAGCGCCAAGTCTGATGATGAAGCCCGAACATTATTGTCGCTGATGGGCATGCCCTTCAAGCATTAGGCAGGGAAAAGGAGGCCAGCGTGGCCAAGAAGTCATTGATTGCAAAAGCAAAGCGTCGACCTAAGTTTGAGGTACGGACCTATAACCGGTGTCCTCTTTGTGGCCGGCCAAGAGCATATATCAGGAAATTTGGCATCTGCCGTATTTGTTTTCGGAACATGGCGCTCAGGGGAGAGTTGCCCGGTGTCATCAAAGCGAGCTGGTAGCCGCTTGAGTAAGTAAAAGGAGCGAGTTTTATGGCCGTAACGGACTCTATTGCCGATTTTCTCAATCGCATCACCAACGGGCAAAAAGCCCGCTTTGACAAGGTCGACATTCCGGCATCCCGGATGAAGACCAGTATCGCTCGCATTCTCAAGGAAGAGGGCTACATTAAGAACTTCAAGCTGATCAGAGACAACAAGCAAGGGATCATCAGGATTCAGCTGAAATATGATGATACTCGGGAGGGTAGCATCACTGGCCTGAAGCGGATCAGCAAACCGGGATGCCGGGTGTATGTCGGCCACGACGACATCCCCCGGATCATGAACAGCATGGGAATCGCCATCCTATCCACTTCGAAAGGGCTGATGACCGACCGCCAGGCGCGCAAGGAAATGGTTGGCGGTGAGCTGCTCTGCTCAGTCTGGTAACGAAACCTCGCTCCCCTGTGGCACCGTTTATCGGCACATGACGAGGCCCGGGGGCATTTTTGGGAAACAGGAGTAGGCAATGTCACGCGTGGGAAAGTTGGCAATTAATATTCCCCAGGGGGTCAAGATCTCTTTGCAGGAACTGGAGTTGACCATAGCGGGTCCGAAAGGGACCCTGGCACGTCAGGTCCCCGAACAACTTGCCCTGGAGGTTGTCGATCAGTCCCTTCACATCAGGCGCAAGGATGATTCCCGACAAGCGCGTTCGCTCCACGGGCTCATACGGGCACTGGTCTTCAACATGGTACAAGGGGTGAGTCAGGGATTTACCAAGACCTTGGAGATTACCGGCACGGGTTATCGCGCTGATGCCCAAAGCAACGTTCTGAATTTAAGCCTGGGCTACTCCCATCCCATCAATTTCATACTCCCCGAGGGCGTGCGGGCCACGGTTGAACGTCAGAATGTGATCCGTCTGGAGGCCATTGACAAGGAATTGTTGGGACAGACTGCGGCCCGGCTGCGCGCTCTGCGCGCCGTTGAGCCGTACAAGGGCAAAGGCATCCGGTATGCCAACGAAAAGGTTCACCGCAAAGTCGGCAAGGCTGGATCCAAAAAATAAGGTCAGACGAGGAAAGCGAACATGGCTTCAAAAACCAACTTGCGTGAACTCTCACGCCTTAAGCGTAAAAAGCGCATTCGCAGGAAGCTGAGCGGAAACCCGGAACGACCTCGTTTGACGGTCTTTCGGAGTGATAAGCACATCTATGCCCAGATCATCGACGATACCACCGGCGCCACTCTGGTGGCGGTATCCACGCTATCACCAGAATACCGTCAGGCAGATCCCACCCAGGGTAAGCTCAATGCCGCCAAGCGTGTTGGGGAAATGATCGCGCGCAAAGCCCAGGAACAGGGTATCAGCAAGGTTGTTTTTGACCGCAGCGGTTACATTTACCATGGCCGTGTCCAGGCCCTGGCTGATTCTGCCCGGCAGGCCGGTTTGGACTTTTAGAATTCCGTCAATTTTTCCTTAAAGGGGAGGCATGCAATTGTTAGCGGTGGAATCGAGCCAACTCCAGTTGATCGACAAGGTCGTCCACATCAGCCGCGTGGCAAAAGTAGTCAAAGGCGGACGACGGTTTTCTTTCAGCGCCATTGTGGTCGTTGGTGACGGCAACGGGCGCGTCGGATTCAGCCTGGGAAAGGCGAATGAGGTACCGGAGGCAATTCGGAAGGGGCTGGAAGCGGCTAAACGCGGGATGTTCGACGTTCCTCTGGTCAATGAAACCATCCCGCATGAAATTCTGGGGCGCTTTGGGGCCTCTTCGGTGGTCCTGAAACCCGCCTCGCCTGGTACCGGTGTCATTGCAGGAGGAGCGGTGCGCGCCATCATGGAAGCTGCCGGCATCCACAACATTCTGACCAAATGCATTGGCTCCAGGAATCCTCACAATGTGGTCAAAGCCACCCTCGATGGACTCAAACACCTGCGAAGCGCTGACCGGGTCAGCAAGACGCGTGGTCGCGATATCCACGAAATCCGAACCTGATGGTCTTTCCAGCGGCAGTCGCTGAGATCAATGGCAGAGCACTTTCAGCCTTCATGCTCTCTGCGGCCACCCTCGGAACGACGTGTTTTCTCACGTGAGGAAAGTGACATGGCTAAACCTGTTCAAGTTAAGCTCGTACGCAGCCCCATTGGGCATCCCGAAAAGCATCGCAAAATTCTTCAGGCCCTGGGACTCACCTATCTCAATAAATCGGTAACTCTTTATGCTACACCCGGCATTCTGGGGGCAATCCGCAAGGTTATACACCTGGTGGAAGTAAACGACCAAGAAGCGGGCACCATAGACAACAGACATGGATAACCATCATGAGACTCCAAGATCTCGCACCTCCTAAAGGGGCAAAGAGCGGCAAGAAACGCGTGGGACGAGGTTCCGGCTCCGGCCTGGGGATGACCGCAGGACGCGGCACCAAGGGGCAGAAATCACGCTCCGGCGGCGGCACGGCACCGTGGTTCGAGGGCGGCCAGATGCCTCTGCAACGCAGAATACCCAAGCGGGGCTTCACCAATATTTTCAAGAAGTCCTACAGTACCATCAATGTGAAGGACCTCGAGCGCTTTCCTCCCGGCAGTGAAATTGGACCCAGGGAGTTGATCCAGGCAAGGCTTGTAGAGGCTGGCCACCAGGGTATCAAGCTGCTCGCGGACGGGGAAATAGCCCATGCTTTTACCGTGCAGGTTCATAAGGCAAGTGCCGCGGCCATCAGCAAAATTGAGGCAGCGGGGGGCCGGATTGAGTTGATTTCAATGCCTGAGAGGAAATAGAGGGTGCTAGCCGCTTTCCAAAATATCACCAGGATTCCGGAGCTCAAACGCCGCATTCTCATGACCTTGGCTCTCCTCGCGGTTTACCGCGTGGGCGCTCACATCCCGACGCCCGGCATCAACGCCGAGGCCCTGGCAGCATTTTTCCGGGCGGCTCAGGGAACCCTCCTGGGGCTTTTTGACATGTTCTCCGGGGGTGCTCTCAGCCAGCTGTCCGTATTCGCCCTCGGCATCATGCCCTATATCAGCTCCTCGATCATTTTGCAGCTACTCACCGTCGTCATCCCTCACCTGGAGAAACTCAGCAAGGAAGGCGAGGCGGGGCGCAAGAAGATTACCCAGTACACCCGCTATGGCACGGTGGTGTTGAGCATCATCCAGGGCTTCGGCATAGCCGTCGGCGTGGAAGGCATGACCGCTCCCGGGGGAGAAATGGTCGTGCTCCAAGGGGGGTGGGGATTCCGTCTGATTACGGTCATCACCCTCACTGCCGGCACCGCCTTCATCATGTGGCTCGGGGAACAAATCACCGAACACGGGATCGGCAACGGCATCTCCCTGATCATTTTTGCCGGGATCGTCGCCGGCATGCCCAATGGCGTCGTCAGCACCATGCGTCTTTTGCACGCTGGAGAGATGAGCCTTTTCGTGGCCCTCATGCTCCTGGTCATGATGGTACTGGTCGTGGCTTTCATCATCTACATGGAACGAGGGCAACGGCGCATTCCGGTGCAGTATGCCAAACGGGTGGTGGGCCGCCGGGTCTATGGTGGCCAGAACACTCATATCCCCCTTAAGATCAATACTTCCGGCGTTATTCCCCCTATCTTCGCCTCGTCGATCATTATGTTTCCCGCCACGGTGGCCAATTTTATCAATATCCCATGGGTACAGTCCGTTGCTGGCTATTTGACCCCGGGACACTGGCTCTATTCGGCCATGTATGTGGGTTTCATCATCTTCTTTTGCTTCTTTTACACGGCTATCGTCTTCAACCCGGTGGACGTTGCCGAGAACATGAAGAAGTATGGTGGTTTTATTCCGGGCATCCGGCCAGGCAGGACTACGGCCGAATATATTGACAAGGTCCTCAGCCGGATCACCCTCGGTGGGGCCATTTACGTCTCGGCAGTGTGTGTGCTCCCTACAGTTCTGATTCAAAGGTTCAGTGTCCCTTTCTACTTTGGAGGTACGGCTCTCCTGATTGTCATTGGTGTTGCGATGGATACGCTGGGACAGATCGAAGCTCATATGCTCTCCCGCCATTACGAAGGATTCTTGAAAAAAGGACGTATCCGGGGCCGGCGTTAGGCTGGGAGAACCTGCGACCGATTGTTGAGGACCATTCGGGGTTCTTGGGAAACGAACGTTTCGACATCGCATCACAAAGAAAGGGAGGTATCGACAATGAACATCATTCTGTTGGGACCACCAGGAGCAGGTAAGGGAACCCAGGCCAAACGCTTGATGGATGCCTATGGTATTCCGCAGATTTCCACGGGCGACATGCTGCGCGCGGCGCTCAAGGAAAGCACTCCCCTCGGCCTGGAGGCCAAGAAATATATGGACCAGGGGGCTCTGGTTCCAGACAGCGTGGTGATTGGTCTGGTCAAGGAACGGATTGCGCAAAAAGACTGTGCCAAAGGATACATGCTCGATGGTTTTCCCCGCAACGTCAGCCAGGCCGAGGCTCTCGATAAAATGCTCGCTGAGCTGGGTCAGAAAATCGACCATGTAGTTTGCGTCGAGGTCCCCAGTGAGGAACTGGTCAAGCGCCTTACGGGGCGCCGCACGTGCAGGAACTGTGGAGCCGGTTTCCATGTGATGTTTGATCCACCCACGAAAGCTAATGTTTGCGACAAGTGTAACGGAGAGCTCTATCAACGGGATGACGATAACGAGGCGACGGTTACGTCTCGCCTCAAGGTCTACGATGCCTCGACCAAGCCGCTGATCGACTACTACGAGAAGCTGGGAAAGCTCCGCAGAATTGATGGTGTTGGAGATATGGGGGCTATTCTTGGTCGCATCAAGGCAGTACTCGGCTAGAGGGTACACCCTTGATTGTCTTAAGATCTCAGCGGGAAATTGAGAAGATCCGGAGAGCCGGCCTCATTGTGGCTGAGATCTTGGAACGTTTGCGCGAGCACGTTCAACCGGGGGTGAGCACCTGGGACTTGAACGCGTTGAGCGAGGAGCTTGCCAACAGGCATAAGGCGAAGCCAGCCTTCAAGGGCTACCATGGCTATCCCTACGCACTGTGCACCTCGGTCAACGAGGAGGTCGTGCACGGGATGCCCTCCAAACAGCGGCTTCTGCGGGAAGGGGACCTCATCAGTCTGGATTTTGGCGTGGTGTTGGAGGGTTACTACGGTGATGCGGCCATTACCGTACCGGTTGGTCAGGTGAGCGCTAAGGCCTGCGAGTTGTGTCGGGTAACGGAGGATGCTCTCTACGAAGGTATTCGTCAGATTCACCCGAAGAACCGACTCTCCGACATTTCTCACGCCATCCAACGCTACGTCGAAGCCCGCGGCTTTTCGGTGGTGAGGGAGTTTGTCGGTCATGGCATTGGCCAGCATCTCCACGAGAGTCCGCAGATTCCCAACTTTGGCCCTGCGGGTATGGGAGTCCTGCTGAAACCGGGAATGGTTTTTGCCATTGAGCCGATGATCAACGAGGGTGGTGCGGAAGTGGAGATTTTACAGGATCAATGGACAGCGGTTACGGTTGATCGGAAGCTTTCGGCGCATTTTGAGCATACGGTGGTGGTCACGGCCAATGAACCTGATATTCTCACGAAAAACTGACTGTGTGTTTACAATGGGCAGGACATGCAATATAATGTGTTGTTTTTGACAATGGCTTAGAATCCGATACAAGGAGTGTGTTCGAGGCATGGCTAAAGAAGATGTCATAGAGGTTGAGGGCACCGTTGTCGAGACTCTCCCCAATGCCATGTTTCGTGTTGAGCTGGCTAATGGCCATCGGATCCTGGCTCATATTTCCGGAAAAATGCGCATGCATTTTATTCGGATCCTTCCCGGGGATAAGGTAACGGTGGAGCTTTCACCCTACGACCTGAGCCGGGGGCGTATCACCTACAGGTCAAAATCATAGCAGATGGTTTTGAGTGCCTGAAGAAAAGGAGATGATGGCATGAAGGTGCGAGCATCAGTCAAGCGACTATGTCGGAAATGCAGGATCATCCGCCGTCACGGCACGGTGCGCGTTATCTGCGAAAATCCACGGCACAAGCAGAGACAAGGCTAACAGGAGGAATTCACATTGGCACGTATCGCCGGGATTGACTTGCCTAAGAACAAACGGATTGAGATCGCGCTGACCTACATATACGGTATCGGCCGACCCACGGCGCAGAAGATTCTCAACGAAGCCAACATCAACTGGGATACCAAGAGCGACGATCTTACTGAAGGCCAGATCAACACCATCAGGCAGATCATTGATACGCACTACAAAGTGGAAGGAGACCTGCGCACGGAGGTTTCCATGAATATCAAACGCCTGATGGATCTCGGCTGTTACCGCGGGCTGAGACATCGGCGCGGCCTGCCGGTTCGTGGTCAGCGAACCCACACCAACGCCCGTACGCGCAAGGGACCCCGCCGGTCCGTCATGGGCAAGCGTAAGAAAGCATAGCACGGAGGAATCATGGCTAGAGAGAGAATGGCCTCACGCAAGAAGAAAGAGCGCAAGAACATCCTGAACGGGGTTGCTCACATTCGTTCGACCTTCAACAACACCATTATCACGATTACCGACGCAAGTGGCAATGCGCTCTCGTGGGCCAGTGCCGGCAGCCAGGGATTCAAGGGGTCGCGGAAGAGCACCCCGTTTGCGGCTCAGGTCGCTGCTGAAGTGGCAGGCAAAAAGGCCATGGAGCATGGCGTTCAGAATATCGAGGTTTACGTCAAGGGCCCGGGGTCCGGGCGCGAAGCGGCCTTGCGAGCTCTCCAGGCCGCCGGGTTCAATATCACTGTCATCAAGGACGTCACCCCGATTCCTCACAACGGCTGCCGCCCTCCCAAACGCCGGCGGGTTTGATGCAAGGATTTGGTTCGGATTTTTCCGTTTCATCGATCGTCCCATTGATATGAGGAGGAAGACTTGGCTCGTTACACCGGTATGAATTGCAGGATTTGCCGAAGAGAAACCATGAAGCTCTATCTGAAGGGTGATCGCTGCTATTCCGACAAATGTGCCGTTGAACGACGGAACTTTCCCCCCGGTCAGCATGGCCAGGGTCGTGGCAAGTTTTCTGATTACGGGCTGCAACTTCGCGAAAAACAGCGGATCAAGCGGATGTATGGCTTGCTTGAGAAACAGTTCAAGATCTATTTCAAGGAAGCGGACCGTCAAAAAGGGGTTACGGGTACCAATTTTCTGGTGCTGTTGGAGCGGCGTTTGGACAACACCGTGTATCGCTTGGGTTTTGCCAACTCCCGTGACCAGGCCCGGCAGCTTGTTCGCCATAAACATATTTTGGTCAATGGCAGGAAGGTGGACATCCCATCCTATCTGCTGCGCCCCGGGGACACCGTAAAGATTGTCGAGGGCAGCAGGAAGTTAGCCTGCATCAATGATGCTCTCGAGGCGCTGCCACGTCGTGGCCTGGGGCCGTGGCTGGAGCTGGACAAGGCCAATTATGAAGGAGTCTTCAGGGCCCTGCCTACTCGGGAAGAAATGAATCTACCCGTGCAAGAACAGCTTGTCGTGGAGTTCTACTCGAAATAGGCGGTCGTAGCTTTCCTCACCACGTCATGACCTGGAGTCCCAAGGGGTTTTGGGACCTCCCACGGGGTGGCTTTTTTTGCCTCAAGCTGAAGGCAATTCCGTAGCCCTCTCTGAATGAGGAAATGAGATGCAGAAAAATTGGCGCGAACTGATTAAGCCCAAGCGCTTGGAAGTAGACTACAAGGGCCAGCCAGGCACCTACGGGAAATTTGAATGCGAACCGCTGGAACGGGGCTTTGGCATCACCCTCGGCAATGCCCTTCGGCGCATTCTCCTTTCTTCTCTGCAAGGTTCA
This sequence comes from uncultured Syntrophobacteraceae bacterium, assembly GCA_964505935.1. Classification (GTDB taxonomy): domain Bacteria; phylum Desulfobacterota; class Syntrophobacteria; order Syntrophobacterales; family Syntrophobacteraceae; genus JADGQM01. Next base: position 14,177 of record CAZDKX010000022.1, on the reverse strand, counting down.
GCCATCACCAGTGTCAAGATCGATGGTGTGCTGCACGAGTTTTCCACCATCCCGGGGGTTCTCGAGGATGTGACCGACGTCATTCTGAATCTCAAGGAGATTCGCTTCCGGATGCACGGCGAGGGCTCACGCTTGCTGGTCATCGAGAAAGACGGCGAGGGCGAGGTCACGGCCAGCTCCATTCACACGAACGAGCAGGTCGAGGTTCTCAATCCAGAGCAACACATCTGCACCCTGGCGAAAGATGCCAGACTTCGTATGGAACTGGTAGTCCGTCAGGGTAAAGGTTACCAGCCAGCGGAACGGAATGCGGATGAACTTCAGCCCATTGGCACCATCCCCATCGATGCCATTTTTACTCCTGTAAAGAAAGTCAGCTACAATGTGACCCAGGCTCGAGTCGCCCAAATCACCGATTTCGACAAACTGACCATCGAAATCTGGACCGACGGCAGTGTCAGACCTGATGACGCTCTCGCCTACGCCGCCAAGATCCTGAAGGATCAGCTCAATATCTTCATCAATTTCGAAGAAGAGGTTGAGACCCCCGAGGAAGAGATCAAGATCGAGCCAGCCTTCAATGAAAACCTCTTTCGCAGCGTCGATGAACTGGAGCTGTCCGTTCGCTCCGCAAACTGCCTTAAGAACGCCGACATTCGCTACATTGGGGAACTGGTACAAAAGAGCGAAGCGGAAATGCTCAAGACAAAGAACTTCGGACGTAAATCCCTTAATGAAATTAAGGAGATCCTTGCTGAGATGGGACTTTCACTGGGACTGAAATTCGAGGATTTCCCCAACCGTGCAGAGATTGAACAGCGAAGAAAGGAGCAGGAGTAGCCGTGCGCCATGGAGTTTCCGGCAGGAAGTTGAATCGGACGACGAGCCACCGTTCAGCGATGTTTCGCAACATGGTGAGCTCTTTGCTGCAACATGAGCGGATTTATACGACCTTACCCAAAGCCAAGGAACTGCGCCGCTGGGCTGACTGGATGATTACCCTCGGCAAACGAGGCGACCTCCATGGTCGTCGTCAGGCCCTGGCAACCATCCGCGAAAAGGCTACGGTGCACAAGCTCTTTGAAGAGCTTGCCCCACGCTACCAGAACCGCCAGGGGGGTTACACCCGCATTGTCAAGGTTGGTTTCCGCCGAGGTGATGGCTCCCCCATGTGCCTGATTGAACTGGTTACCGATGGCGGCACGGCTCCAAAGAAGGCCCGCCCCAAAGCCACGCCGAAGGTGGAGACACAAGGCTCGGCCACCGCGGAAAGCGCTCAATCCACCGGAGAAGCTGGCGAACCCGGCGCATGAGTTGCCGCACCCCTTGGTTTTGCCCCCGATAAAAAAAACAACCCGCAAATGCGGGTTGTTTTTTTTCGCAAGATGTCCTCTGCAGGCTCGGGAAACCCCGCCGGTCAGTTGGATTTCTCTTCTTCCCTTTGGAAATGGCACGGACACTCTTTGCACGTAAAGCCGCTCCACATCCCCTTCGCTGCCTTATCAAGGCAGGAATCATAGAATTGACAGGCGAAATTACGGACCCCTCGCCCCTCCTTGCACATCACAGGGTTTTCCATACTCTTCCCCTCCCTTTCCGATTGAGCTGATGGTCCACGGTAAGCCTTCTCTTTTGGCATATCGACTGTCTCCTCGCCAAAACCGTAAAACTCTAAGGAGGTTTCAACCTTATGTTCATAACTCGCTTCTGCGGAAGAAGAAAGCATCCTCGCCAAATCACATCCCCTGATTAAGCTGCAAGACTTTTCATGAGGCGTTTCACAAGCAGGTATTTTTAGATTATCTGAATCGGGTTATTATATCTAGCCGGAGCAGCTGGCACTGGCCCACGCTACTGCGCCCACACAATCGGGGACCCCTTCTTTTCAAGCTCGGTCTATAAGCACTGAATGGGAATTTGACAAGGGGCTTCGAAAATTTTTACTTGCTGTAAAAACAACTGGTTGTGGATGACCAAAACCAATGCATGCCGCTTTTCCAGCAACCGTCTATGGTTATTCTATGATCGCTTCCCTGCTGTTGTTTTTTCTGGCCAGCACTGCCATGCTGCATCAGATAGAGCCTTTCCACACCTGGTTCTATTCCTTCGCGTGGTGGAGCTACATCATCTTTGTCGAATCGTTTCTCGGCGCTCGGGGGTATGGGGCGCGTCTTTTCGCCAATCCTGCCCGCTTCCTCCTGCTGTTGCCACTTTCTATTTCCCTTTGGCTGCTATTCGAGGCTTTCAACTTCCGGCTGCAAAACTGGCATTACCTTGATCTCCCCTCTCCCAGGGGGCTGCGATGGTGCGGCTTTGCCATAGCCTTTGCCACAGTCCTCCCGGCCCTCTTTACCACTCGCAATCTCCTGGACTATCTGGGCCTTTTCCGAGACCTGCGCAGGGTCCCGGTGCGTTTTCCACGCCCCTTCCTCCATTTCGTGCCGATGGGTCTCGGACTGCTCCTGTTGCCCCTTCTTTTCCCCACGGTATGTTATCCTCTGGTCTGGCTGGGCTTCATCTTTCTACTTGAACCCGTTAACAACAAATATGGAACTCACTCCATCCTGCACGATCTCGAGCAGGGAACCCCCAGAAACCTTTGCCTGCTTCTCACGAGTGGGTTTTGCTGCGGAGTCCTCTGGGAATGCTGGAATTTTTGGGCAGGATCCAAATGGATCTATACGATCCCCTATCTCGGGTTCATCAAGATATTTGAGATGCCTGTTCTCGGTTTTCTTGGCTTTCCCCCCTTCGCCGTTGAATGCTACGTGATGGTCAATGCCTTTTTTATTCTGCTCCGCCATGTTTCCACAAATTTTGGCCAAAGGCCAAGAATCCTCATCTGGAGCCTTCTGGGGCTAGCGGCCATCGTCTTCGACATCGTGGTTCTCATAGGCATTGACGCCTTCACCGTCGTCTCGTTCCGTAACGGGAAATGACTCCTCACCAACCGCCTGCTATAGTGGAGAGGGACCTGGAGCAATGTCCGAAAGACTTGCGAGGAGACACAGGATGAAGCCTCTGGCGGCCCTGGTCAGTCTTGGTTGTGCCAAGAATCTGGTGGATAGCGAGGTGATGGTCTCGCAGCTTACTGCCATGGGCTACGGGATGACGTCGGACCCCTCGGAAGCAGTCCTTATCCTGGTCAACACCTGCGGCTTTCTGGAAAGCGCGGTGCAGGAGGGCCTCGATACCATCCTGGACCTTGCCCGGTACAAGAACGACGGCTGTTGCCGGCAGCTCATCGTGGCAGGCTGCATGGTCCAGCGCTACGGCAAGAAACTCTTGGCACTGCTGCCCGAAGTGGACGCATTGTTGGGCACGGAGCACTACTACGATCTGGCCAGAATCCTGAGACATCCTCACAACCAGATCCCTCAACGGCTGTGGATTTCCCCACCGCGCTTTCTTTATGACAGCACTTTGCCGCGCACCCGCTCGACTCCATTCTTCACTGCCTACCTCAAGATTGCCGAAGGGTGCAGCCACCGTTGCAGCTACTGCTTGATCCCGCACCTCCGCGGCCCTTACCGGAGCCGATCTCTCGATGACATCCTACGAGAAGTGCGCGAGCTTGCCGCTGAAGGCGTGAAGGAGATCAACCTGATTGCGCAGGATACTGCGGCCTTTGGCTCTGATCATGCCAACCCGCATGCTCTCCTGCAGCTCCTCGAAGCCTTGGAGACCATGGACGGCATCGCCTGGATCAGGCTTTTATACGCCTATCCCGATCGCCTTGCCACCCCCCTGCTCCTCACCATGGCTCAATCGAAAAAGATTGTCCCCTACCTTGACATTCCCCTTCAGCACTGCGTTCCGCGAATTCTGAAGGCCATGGGCCGGACCGAATCCTACGCGAACCCGGAGGAATTGATTGCCCGCATCCGGGATCATATCCCCGGGGTTGCGTTGCGGACTTCCATCATTGTAGGCTTTCCGGGCGAGTCGGAGGCGGAATTCGAAGCACTTCTGGCCTTCATCCAACGGGTCGAATTTGATCACCTGGGAGCTTTTCGCTTTTCACCAGAGGCGGGCACTCGTGCCGCGAGGCTGCCCGACCAGCTCGATGACATGACCAAAAGCGACAGGCACGAAGCTCTGCTGGCGGTGCAACGACCAATCTCAAGCCGGCGGCTCAGCCTGCATGTGGGAAGAAGGGTACCCGTGATGATCGAGGGTTTCCACCCCGAGACCGACTTGCTGTTGTGCGGCCGTACCGCTACCCAGGCCCCGGAAGTGGATGGGATGGTGATCATTACCAGGGGAGAGGCCAACACGGGTGACTTGGTAACGGTTCACATCACAGCGGCCCATGATTATGACCTGGAAGGCGAAATATACGGTCGCGACGACCGGTCCTTTGACACGCGACCCTTGCCGCCCAAGGAAAGGAACGGCCAGAGGGTCAGGGAAATGCCGGAAGGAAGCAAAACACTTTGACATGCCGTAATAATTTCGTTATGAATCGGGTGGTTTGAAGCCCCGCCAAACGATGGCGGATGTTCCATCTCTTGACACCCGGATTCCCATGATTTGGAAAGCTACAGCAGATTGTGAGACTTCTCCTGTCGAGGAGTGGCAACCGGTTGCAGCCCTCGCGGCCGAAGGCCGATCCTGCAGGGAATTCCACATAAGAATGCTATGACGCAAACAGGCACGGTAACGGTGACTTCCTCTACCCCTTCTGCGATCCCCACGGAGCATCACAGAAATCTCAAAGAGCTGATTTATGCTCGTGTCCGGCCCGATTTGGAGCGAATCGAAGCAGAAATCGAACGTCATCTTGCTTCCAGCGTCCCCCTGATCGCCACCGTCGGCCGCCACATCATGGGCAGTGGCGGCAAACGGTTACGTCCCCTCCTGATGATCCTCTCGGCAAGGCTGTGTGGTTATCGAGGAAATCACGATGCGTCACTGGCCGTGGTTTTTGAATTCCTCCATGCTTCTTCCTTGCTGCATGACGATGTGGTTGATAATGCCGAATTCAGGCGCAGTCAACCGGCCGCCAACGTTCTCTGGGGAAACCAGGGAGTGGTCCTGGTTGGCGACTTTCTCTATTCCAAGTCCATTCTGATGACCGTCGCCTACAATAACATTCGCATCCTGCAGGCGCTCTCCGAAGCGACCACGCTGATGGCGGAAGGGGAGGTCTTGCAGCTCATTCATGCCGACAATCTGGAAATAGTCGAGCAGGAATACCTGGAGGTGATTACGCGCAAGACGGCGGCCTTAATCAGCGCCGCCTGCCAGATAGGGGCTATTCTCGGAGGGGCCGAAGCAACCCAGGAGAAAGCTTTGCGGGCATACGGCCATAATCTCGGCATTGCTTTTCAGCTCATTGATGACACGCTCGATTATACCGGCGACGTGAACGAACTGGGCAAACCGGTGGGAAACGACATTCAGCAGGGGAAGGCCACCTTGCCCCTCATTATTGCCTTCCGGAACGGCAGCCCGCTGGAAAAGAAGCGGCTAAGAGAGCTCTTCAGTAGCGAACAGCTTGCATCGGATCACTTTCCTGAAATCACGGAATGGGTGGCACGCTCTGGAGGTATTGCCCACACGCAACAATTGGCCCTGGACTATGTGGAGAATGCAAAGAGGGCGATCCAGGATTTTTCTCACCATCCTTCGAAGGAGATTCTCCTCGATCTCGCCGATTACGTCATTTGCCGAAGGGCCTAAGCTTCATTTCGATCGTCAACGCTCATCATCAAAGCTTCTATAGGGAGCCTTCAAGCAGTGCCCTCTCACGGTCATTATCCCCTATTCGTTTCCCTGGAGCAGCGAGTATGCCTGGTGGTTGGAGGCGGTGCCGTAGCCGAACGGAAAATCAGAAGCATCCTCCCATGCGGGGGACGTGTTCAGGTCGTGGCGCGGAATCTTACGCCCTGGCTCAAGACCCAGTGGGATGAAGGCAAGGTCCGGCTGGTGGCCGAAGTGTACACCAGCGATCATCTGCGGGATGTTGATCTCGTGTTTGCCGCTACCAGCGATTTTGCCTTGAATCGCAGGATTGCTGAAGATGCGGCACGGTGCCGCCTTTGGTGCAACATGGCGACTGAGCCTGAACGGGGGTCTTTCATTGTGCCATCCGTAGTCCGGCGAGGGCCGCTCACCCTTGCCGTCAGTACCGGGGGTGCCAGTCCTGCCGTGGCGGTCCAGATAAGGCAGCGGCTGGAGCGGGAATTTGGTGCGGAATGGGCCATCCTCCTTCGGCTGATGGCCCTGCTGCGGGCAAGCATCCAGGGAATGGGCTTGGATAGCGTTCAAAATCAGGATATTTATCAAAAGGTTGCCGGTCTTCCCCTGGTGGAGTGGATTCAACAAGGCGACAAGGCAGCATTTGTTGGGGCGATCGCGGAAATCTGCCGCCCCCTGATCAGTCCGATGGAGCTTACGCAAATCTGGAACGAAGCATGGAAACCGTCTTCCTGATCGTCGCCACCATATGCTACTGCCTCGGCAGTATCGGCTATTTCGTGTATCTTTTACGCGATCGTGAACTGCTTCACCGCATCTCGTGGGGCATCCTCGTGGTAGGAGCGACTTTCCACTGTGGCGCCATTCTGCTTCAGTCCATGAACCTAGGGTATCTGGCGGTAACCTCCATCCAGGACGCGCTCTCGTTTTTTGCCTGGATCTTTGTGCTCACCTACCTCTTGATCCAGTTGCGTCTGCAACTGAGGATTCTTGGTTCCTTCGTTTCTCCGCTTATCGTGGTGTTCATGCTGCTTTCGCTCTGCCTGCCAACGCACATCGTCCCCAAGAGTGGAATTTTCCAGAGCGGGTGGTTTATCATCCATGTAACCTCTGTCTTCCTGGCAAGCGCTTTGTTTGCCCTGGCCTTTGGCGCGGGTATCATGTATCTCCTGCAAGAAAGGCAGATCAAGCACAAGAACTTCGGCCATCTTTACTCCCGCCTGCCTTCACTCGATCGCCTGGATCAGATCAATTACCTTTGTCTGGTGATTGGTTTTCCCCTCTGGACCGCTGGGCTCATTATAGGATTTGCCTACGCCAGTTCCGTGTGGCCTTCCCCCTGGAGTTGGGACCCCAAGGAGATTTTTGCGCTGATTACCTGGCTTATCTACGCCATCCTCCTGCATGAACGGCTGGCGGTGGGTTGGCGAGGACGAAGAGCGGCATGGCTGGCTATCTTCGGCTTCTCCGCAGTGCTCATAACCTTTCTCGGGGTTAATCTGTTCCTGAAAGGCCATCACACCGTTTTTATCAGGTAAGATCCGTTATGTACAGCATTGTACTTCTGGGCATGAACCATAAAACGGCACCGGTAGAAATTCGGGAGCAACTGGCCGTCTCCTGCCAGCAACACCTCAGTCCCCTTCACCTGATGACGCACCTGCCTCATATTGACGAGATGTTCTTTCTAGCCACCTGCAATCGCGTGGAATTCCTGTTCACCAGTCACCACCACGATGCCGCCATGGCGGAGGTGAAGGCACTGCTGTCGAATTATCTCGGCAACCCACCCGCAAGCGTCCTTGAGGCTCATCTTTATGTTCATGATAACCTGCAAGCGGTTCGGCATCTCTTCCGCGTTTCCTCCAGCCTGGATTCCATGATTATTGGGGAACCCCAGATCCTGGGCCAGCTCAAAGCGGCGTACCGGGAGGCTACGGAATGCCACACGGTCAGAGTCATTCTCAATCGCCTGCTGCACAAATCGTTTTCCGTAGCCAAGCGCGTGCGCTCCGAAACGATGGTGGGATCACATGCGGTGTCGATCAGCTATGCGGCTGTCGAACTGGCGCGCAAGATCTTTGGAGAGCTGAAGGACAAACGGGTACTCCTCGTGGGTGCTGGAGAAATGGCGGAACTGGCTGCCGAGCATTTCCTCGCACAGGGAGTGCGCCACATGACGGTCGCCAATCGTACCCAGGAGAGAGCCTTTGAATTAGCTCGTCGGTTCAAGGCCGATACCATTCCCTTCGAACACCTTGGCGATGGCCTCCGCACGGTGGATATCGTGGTTACTTCTACGGGCTCACCCGAGCCCATTGTGCGCTATCAGGAGGTGAAATCCAGGATGCGTGAGCGGCGCAACCGGCCCCTCTTCTTCATCGACATCGCGGTGCCCCGGGATGTGGAAGGCAGGATCAACGAGATCGACAATGTTTACCTCTATGATATTGACGACCTGCAGGGGATCGTCGACCTCAACCGGGAAGACCGCAAACGCGAAGCTACGAAAGCGGAACATATCATCGGTGAAGAAACCTTAAAGTTTCAGCGTTGGCTTGAGACCCTGGAGGTCGTCCCGACCATTGTCGCCCTGCGCGAAAAGGCTGAAACCATCCGCTCGCATGAGCTCCAGCGAACCTTCACTCAGCTTCCCGATTTGTCCCTCAAGGAGCGCCATGCCATCGAGGTGCTCACCGGCTCGATCGTGAAGAAACTCCTGCACGATCCCATTCTCTTTTTGAAGAAGAAGGCCAATCGGGACAGCAAGGAGCTCTTTGTGGATTACACCCAACAGCTGTTCAACCTATCGGACGGTAATGGAATTGCTTCATCCTCCTTGACGGATGGTCCCGCAGATGCTAAGAATGAAACTAAGATATTGAAAAATATAAACAAATAATCAGGACACCGAGTATGGCTGAAATTATCGAGTTCGATAAGAAATGCCAGGATTTGAGAACGTCACGGGACACCGTGCTGAAGCAGCGGAAGATTGAGGCGCTCAGGAAAATCTTTCAATGTACCCGGTGTATGCTCAAATGTGCCAAATGTGGGACGCAGCTGGAATCGGAAATGCAGGACTCTTCTAAGTACGCAACGCCCTACACCTTCTGCAGAAACTGTTATGACGAATACGTGGAGTATCGGGAGAGACTTGACAAGCATCACGCAAACCCGAAGTACTACTGGCACAATGACACATGGATGAAAGTCTGGGAAAGTTGGTTGGATCACCAGAATTGGCTGGATCAATACCGGCGTTCCAAAGAATTTCTGCAACTATTACAGGAAGTGGAAGATCTGTTTAACAAGTAGTCTTTGGGTTGCCCTGTGAGGAGCGTTTATGATTGGTGGAATAGGCATGCCGGAGTTGCTGGTTATTTTGGTTATTATCCTCATCATCTTTGGTGCGGGTAAGCTTCCCGAGATTGGGGCGGGACTGGGCAAGGGTATTCGGAATTTCAAGAAAGCCACCAGTGAACCTTTAGAGTCGGCTGAAAACCCGGAAAAGATCGAAGAGAAGAAAGCCTAGCGCGGTCTTGCCGTGCAGTCCCCGGCCATGGAGCCACCGAAGCGATGGTAGTGAGCCCAGGGGGAGGTGGCAGGCGATTTTGTGCACGGTGGGTTGCAGCATAAAACCCGGCCTTGGTTGCAAGTTGGCATGGCCAACCCACCGTACAAGAACCTGACGAACCAAATAGGGACAGCACCTGTACCACGCGGGACAAAGGCTAGAAGGGGATCTCGCTGTCCGGAGTGTCCGGTGGAGGCGGAAGCTCTTCCAGTTCCGAACGGCTTCCAGAAGAAGCGGCGGTACCGGCCTTGTTGTAGTTATCACCCGTGGGGGACTGGCTGGGGCGAGTGCCAGCGCTGTCCAGCAAATGAATCTCTCGGGCCACGATTTCCGTGGTGTAGCGCTTTATCCCTTGATTGTCCTGCCATTGACGAGTCTGCAGCTTTCCTTCGACGTAGACTAATCTGCCCTTGCTTAAGAAGTTCGCCATATTCTCTGCCAGCTTCCGCCGGGCAACGATTCGATGCCATTCGGGTCGTTTCTCCCAGTTGCCCTCAGCGGAAAGGACTGGCTCGTCAGTTGCCATGTTGAAGGTTACGACCGGCGTCCCGTCTGCCATATACCGCACATCGGGATCGGCACCCAGGCGACCTATGAGAATGACCTTGTTCACCGTTCCTGCCATAGCTTCCCTTTCTTCTTGAGATACCAGGTGTACCGCAGCTTCCAAAGACTCCCCCAGATGGACCTGGCGTTTGTATAGCACGTCGCCATGATCGGCGGCAAGTTCTATCGGTACGAACTCCATGGCAACCGAATGATCGTCGAGCGGGTGACACGCCCCATGAATGGCAAATGCTCAGTTGACTCATTGGGTGAGAAAGTTTACACTGGCGACCGATCATCATAGAATAAACCCTTGTTATTTATGATCATCTTGGAGTCTCTAGAACGGATCGGGAATGAGGCGGTCATGCCAGGGCGATAGTGGAAGGGTTGAGGGAACGTCGTGAAGGTCATACGTTCGTTGTTTTTCTATCCGGTCTTTTTCATTTCCACGATACTCCTGGGACTTGCAGCAATTACCGCCACCTTTGTGACCCGCAACAGCAACTGGGCTCACCTCATCGGGAGATTCTGGGGCAATCTGAATCTTTGGGCTGCAGGCGTCAAGGTACACATAACCGGACTGGAAAACATCAATCCTCGCCAGCCTTACGTTTTTCTCTCGAATCATCAGGGCTGGTTTGACATCTTCACCCTTTTGGGCAAATTGCCCGTCCAATTCCGCTGGCTCGCCAAGGAAGAACTCTTTCGCCTTTTCGTAATGGGGCCGGCCATGCGGGCCGCAGGGTATATTCCCATCGATCGGAGCGACCGCCGAAAAGCTCAGGAAAGCCTGCATCAGGCAGCCATGAAGGTCCAACAGGGAACCTCGGTGGTTGTCTTTCCCGAGGGCACCAGAAGCCCGGACGGGAGTCTGCAGGGATTCAAGAAAGGTGGGTTTATCCTTGCCATCAAGTCCCAGCAGCCCATCGCGGCAATCGCCATCAGCGGGTCGTCGCGGGTCCTCCCGAAGCAGGGGACCTGGCTGATCAATCCCGGAGTCATCAACGTGACGGTGGTGAAGCCCTTTGACACCGTGAATCTCAAACTGAAAGACTATGACATGCTGATGCACACTGTGCGAGAGGCAATTCGCCGGCATCTCGCGCCCGCGGAGGGCGGGCCCTCACCCGAACCGCTATCACCAGCCAATGACCGGACTGCGGATGCCTGATATGAATACCGACCTGACCGCCAAGAATGCTGACGCAGCGCCTCTCCGAGTGGTGCCTTTGGGTGGCCTCGGGGAGATCGGGCTGAACATGATGGTTGTCGAATACCAGGAGACTGCTCTCCTCATCGACGCCGGTCTCATGTTTCCCGAAGAAGAGATGTTTGGGATCGACATCGTCATCCCGGACTTCAGCTACCTTCAGACCAAACGCGATCATCTCAAAGCGCTGATCGTCACTCATGGCCACGAGGATCACATCGGAGCCATTCCTTTCCTCCTGCGTGATTTTCCTGTCCCGATCTACGGGACCGCTCTCACCCTGGCGCTGATCCGGGAGAAGCTAAAGGAACATGCCCTCCTGGATCGCTGCGAGCTCATTCAGATTGCCGCTCGAGAGCGCATTTCCATAGGCTCCTTTCAGATCGAGTTCATTCAGGTCTGCCATAGCATCCCGGACGGCGTGGGTCTCGCCATCCGCACGCCGGTGGGGACCTTGATCCACTCGGGCGATTTCAAGATCGATCAGACGCCCGTCGATGGCAAACGGTTTGACTTCGGACGCTTCGGAGCATACGGCGAAGAAGGGGTACTGGCCCTCTTCTCTGATTCCACCAACGTCGAGCGGCAAGGCTCCACCCTCTCCGAGAGAGACGTCGGCAGAACGCTCCGAGAGATCTTTCAGAACTGCTCGGGGCGAATCATTGTGGCGGTCTTTGCCAGTCATCTGCACCGCATTCAGCAGGTGATTCAACTGGCCAGGGAATTCGACCGCAAGGTGTTGCTCACGGGCAAATCCATGTTGGCCAACGCCCGCATTGCGAGGGGACTTGGCTATCTTCATTTCGACCCCAAGGACGAAATCAGTCTTCACGAGCTCCCCAGGCATCCCGATTCCCAGGTCCTGATGCTCACTACCGGCAGCCAGGGAGAACCGCAGAGCGCCCTGAACCGGATGGCCTTTGACGACCATAAGAAACTCAAAGTCAAGCCGGGGGACACGATCATTCTCTCCTCCAAGTTCATTCCGGGAAACGAGAGGACCATTCAGAACATTATCAATCACCTCTACCGTCTGGGCGCGGAGGTGATCTATGAGCAGGTGCGCGACATTCACGTCTCGGGACACGCCTATCTCGAAGAACTGAAGGCGATGATCAACCTCGTCCGCCCCCGCTTTTTTATTCCCATCCATGGCGAATTCCGGCAACTGGTCAAACATCGCCAAGCTGCCATGCTCATGGGCATGCCGGCGGAAGATTGCCTCCTTGTTGAGAATGGCAACATTTTGCAGTTCTCCTCGAACAGCGCCGCGATCGTGGACCGGGTGGAGACGGGGCGCGTTTTTGTGGATGGCAAGGGCGTTGGTGATGTGGGGGGCCTGGTGCTGCGTGATCGCCGTCACCTGTCAGAAGACGGCTTTGTGATCGCTTCTCTCGTGATCAACAAGGAAACTAAGGAAATCTTGAGTGGGCCGGATATCCTCAGTAAGGGGTTTATCCGGGAGCGCAATAAGGCGGAAATCCTCGACGCCGCCAAGTGCATTGTTTTTGAAGTCTTTGACCGGCTGCTCGAACAGGATTTCGAGATTGACTGCACCGAATTGCAGAGCGAAATCAAACGCGAACTGAAGCGCTTCTTCAACCAGGTCCTTGAGCGCCGTCCGGTCATCTACCCCCTGGTTGCGGAAATCTGAGGAAGCCGCGGCCGGCAATATGTCCGAGATCTGATCCGGATCCCCCCACTACGCAAGAGGTAGTTGTGGAGCGAAAAAAGCACGAAATCTGGGCTATTCTTCTCCTGATGTTGACCCTCCTGGTTTTTTTCAGCCTCATGTCTTTCCATGCCGAAGATGTGAAATCCTTTGCTGATGCCTGGAAAAAGTGGCCCAGCAATTCTCGTAACTGGGTTGGTCCTGTTGGCGCTATTCTCTCACATCACGTTCTAGAGCGTCTCGGCGTGGGCGCCTTTGCCCTACCTCTGGTGGGAATGTTGGTGAGCTGTTGCCTTTTTCGTAGGCGTCCCATTTCAGCACAAGATGGAATTCGGTCTCTTGGAGCTATCCTTCTGCTCTTTGGTGGTATTGCTCTGGCCGCCAGCGTTCTGCCCGTAATGTACCTTCAGAATCAGCCCCTCCCGGATGGCACCGGGGGGAAGATCGGGCAAATCATCTACAATTTTTTTAAGGATCAAGTCTCTGGAATTGGTGCTCATGTTGTACTCATTGGAATGTTCCTGATTGGTATTCTGCTTGTAACTCCCTATTCCCTCAGGACTCTCATCGGAAAGACAAGTCATCTTGCCGTTCTGTGTTTTCGAACTCTGGGCCACATTTGTAGAAGCATTCGAGAGCTATTCTCTGCTCTCTGGGCGTTTATCCGTCGGGTGAGTTGGATTTTATTCTGTGGCATTAGAGGCAGTTACAGAGCGACTCGCAAGGCTCTCTTCTTTCTCTGGGTCTTCCTCTGCTGGGTAACCGACCATTTGTCTTCTGGCCTCAGAAGGATAGCCAGGATAGTCTCGAAGTTGTCGTCGAGCATGAGGCAAGAGGCCGTGCCGGAGCAGAAAGCACCAGAAGTCCCAGTAAGCGTGATCGAGTCATTTCCTCCCAGTAGCGACCGTAAAGTGCTTCCGCAGCTCTCAGACTCACTGCCCAGGAAAAGAAGCAAAAGGCAGGCGATCAGAACTGCTGCAATCTTTGACCACCCTGGGCACTATACCCTTCCCTCTTTCGGCATGCTTGACAGCTTTGAACCGGGTGAGCATCGGCCAGATCGGAAGATGCTTGAAGCAAATGCCCGAATCCTCGAAGAGAAACTTTCTGATTTCGGGGTTCAGGGGAAAGTGACAGACATTTCACCCGGCCCGGTGATCACTATGTACGAATATACGCCAGCGCCCGGCATCAAGATCAGTCGGATCGTTAGTCTTACTGATGACCTGTCCATGGCCCTGAAGGCGACCAGTATTCGCGTTGTGGCCCCGATTCCCGGAAAGGCAGCCATCGGCATCGAATTGCCCAACCCGCATCGGGAGACGGTCGCAATTCGAACCATTCTGGAATCCGAGACTTTTGCCAATTCTTCAGCGCCACTGACGATTGCCCTCGGCAAAGACACCACTGGCCAGCCGGTGGTGGCAAATCTCGCCAGAATGCCCCATCTGCTAATTGCCGGAGCG
>CAZDKX010000021.1:0-29262 GCA_964505935.1 uncultured Syntrophobacteraceae bacterium | reverse complement strand
GGCTCCGTTGTCATCCCCTGGATCGAGAAGGGCCTGCTGCCCTCAAGAATCAATCAGGTGCGGATGGGTGAAGCGATTTTGCTGGGGACCGTCCCCACCCTTGACCAGCGTTATGAGGCCCTCTTTCCTGACGTATTCCTTCTCCGGGGAACCGTCCTCGAAGCCAGAACAAAGCCTTCCTTGCCTCCAGGCCGGCAGGGCCGGGATGTTTTCGGTCAGCGGCAGACGTTCACGGACCGGGGACGGCGGCTGCGCTGTATCCTTGATTTTGGTATTCTCGACACTTACCCGAAGGGACTGACACCGGTGATCGCGGGGCTGGAATTCATCAACTCGAATTCCGATTATACGATTATCGACGCAACGGAGACGGGCCAAGAGTGGAAACCGGGCGATTCTATGGATTTTATTATGACTTATCAAGCTCTTATCCGAGCTTTTCACTCGCCCCACATGAGGAAAACCGTCGTCGGCGACCTGCTGACGGGGTCTTCAACCCTGCAGAGAGGTGAGTTATGAGAGAAGCATCTTTCAGGCTGCTCGTGGGCCTCTTGATGGTTCCGTGCCTGATCTGTTCCGGATTGCCGCCGACGGTTCTACTCGCGCAACCCCGTGAGCGGACCATTTCGGTCAGCCAATTCATGCTGCATCCCGCGTTGGATGCCCTGCTGAAGGGCTTTCGGGAGACTTTGCAGGGAGATGGTCTCCAGGTCAAGTATCACATTCACATTGCCAACGGGGATGAAGCCACCAACGTTGACATCGCGAAGCGGATTGCGAGCGAACGTCCCGACCTGGTGCTGGCGCTCAGCACCCCTTCCGCGCAGGCCTGCCACAAGCATCTGCCGGGTGCCATCATCCTCTTTTCCGCAGTTACCGATCCCGTGGGCGCCGGCTTGGTGGCCGGTCTCAAGGAACCTGGCCCCAAAATCACGGGCATGACCGATATGAGTCCCGTCAAGCGCCATATGGTGCTCATTCAGGACCTGCAGCCGAACCTGAAAAAGCTTGGCGTGATTTACAATGCGAGTGAGGCGAATTCGCTCAGCCTGGTCCGGCTCGTTCAGGAAGAATGCCGAAAACGTGGGCTGGAAATGGTCCTCAGGACCGTCGAGAAGAAGGAACAGGTGGCTGAAGCCGCCGCTGGCCTGGTGGCGACCAGCGATGCCATTTATGTGCCGACGGATAATACCGTAGTCTCCGCCATCGAAACCGTGGCCAGGATTTGCGGCAAGAACCGCCGCCCGCTCTACGCCGCCGATGTGGACTCGGTGCCGCGCGGAGCCGTCGTTTCGCTGGCCATCGACTATTACAGCATGGGGCGGCAGACGGCGCGCATGGCGGAGCGGCTGCTGGGCGGGGAAGCGCCCTCGGCCATCCCGGTGGAATCCCAGGAAGACTTCCGGATTCACGTGAATCTCAAGGCCGCCGCGCTGATGGGGATCGAGGTGCCGGTTTCCCTGTTGCAGTCGGCGGATGTGATCTATGATTCGTTTCCCGAATAGGCTTGCGCTGTCTTTGCAGGCCGCCCGCCTAGGCGGCCTGGGAAAGGTCCCTTTTGCACCGGGCACAGTGGCCACGGTCGCTGCCGGTATTCCTGCCGCCTGCTTCTTGAATGCGCTGGGAAAACCCTTAGCTCTCCTGGTGTTGGCAATTCTCCTGGCCCTGAGCTGCTACAGCGCTGAGGTGGCCGAAAGGGAAATCGGCAAGACTGATCCGGGCGAAGTCGTCATTGATGAACTGGTCGGCTTCCTTATCACCGTATTTGGGTTTGCTTTTACTTGGGAAACCCTGATGCTGGGGGTTGTCAGCTTTCGTCTGATGGACATCTGGAAGCCATGGCCGGTCCGCCTGATGGAGGAGCGGCTCAAGGGCGGCATCGCGATTGTCATGGATGATGTCATGGCGGGAATCCTGGCCCACGGTCTCGTTTGGGTCGGACTCAGAGCGCTGGGCTAGCGGGGCGATGCCTGGCGCAACAATGAGGTGAAGCGATGGGACATTTGTCGAAGAGAGCTCTTCTTCCCTTGGCTGGTTTTGCCGTGTGCCTGATTTGGGCAGGAATGGGGTTCGCGCTGACCGAGGATGAAAGGAACAATATCGAGATCTACCAGAAACTGGCGCCCGGCGTGGTCAATATCACCAGCACGGTACTGGAACAGGATTTCTTCTTCAACGCTATCCCCCGGCAGGGAGCCGGGTCAGGATCGATCATCGACGCCCGGGGATACATCCTCACCAATCACCATGTCATCGAGGATGCCCGCAAGCTGGAAGTGACCCTCTCAAACGGCAAGAAATACACCGCCAAACTGATCGGATCGGATCCTGACACCGATGTCGCCGTTATCAAAATTGATGCCCCGCGAGAAGATCTGGTGCTGATCCCCATGGGTGCTTCGGACAACCTCAAAGTGGGGCAGAAGGTGATCGCCATCGGCAATCCGTTTGGGCTCGGCCAAACCCTTACCACCGGCGTGATCAGCATGGTGGGACGAACGCTGCGGGCATCCAGCGGCACCCTGGTGGAGGACATGATTCAGACCGACGCTTCCATCAATCCGGGCAATTCCGGGGGGCCGCTGATCGACTCTTCCGGGAAGATGATCGGCATCAACACCGCGATCTTCAGCCCAACGGGGGCGAGTGTCGGCATCGGCTTCGCCATTCCCATCGATGTGGCTAAGAGAGTCATCAACGAACTCCTGGACAAAGGCTACTACAGTTATCCGTGGCTGGGGGCAACGCTCCTGACACTCTCCTCCGACCTGGCCGAGGCACTCAAACTGCCCGTCTCCGGAGGAGCGATGGTCGTCGAAGTAGCGCCGCGCAGTCCTGCCTCCAAAGCCGGGCTCAAAGGTGCCACCTCACGCGCTCAGATTGGCAACTACATTGTCAGGGTGGGCGGGGATATCATTGTCAAGGTCGAGGGGGAACCCGTTGCAGATGCCAATGCAGTGATTCGCAAAATCCGCAAGTCCCGCCCCGGTGATCGGGTGGCAATGGAGGTCGTGCATTGGGAGGGGGGCCGCAGCAGGGTGACCATTGTCCTGGGGGAGCAGCCGGGAAGCGGCCGCCGTCGCTAGCTGCGGTTTCAGGACTGCGGGCCAAGCCTTTGATCCTGCCGTTTGAGGGTTACGAGGACGATTTCACCCTGGGTGGCGAAGCGGGCCGGAACACCGGATACGCCCACCCCGCAACTGGTGAACCCGAGCATGTCGGCGTGCTTCCAGGGGCCGTAGTAAAGGCTCCGAGGCGCCTTGCTGTGGGTGAAGACCGCCCCAATCAGTGGAACCTGAATCTGACCGCCGTGCGTGTGCCCGCAAAGATAAAGCTGCGGATGATAGGCTGCCGCTTCCCGGTAGATTTCATTGGAGTGGGCCAGGAAAATTCGAAACGAGCCTTCCGGGACCCCATCAAAAGCGTGGTCGAGATCATGGCACTTGAAATAGTGGGGATCGTCTACCCCTACGAGCCAGATGCTTTCACCATATTTTTCGATCGCCAGGGAGTCATTCAGGAGTACGGTCACGCCACACTCCGCGAGGGGTCCCATCATCTCGAGGCAGTCGTGATTGCCCATGATGCCGATGATGCCATCTCTTGCCTGGATTTCCGGGAGCAGACGGCGGAGCCGCGCCAGAGCTTCCGTAAACGGTCCATGATGCTCCATCCGCAAATCACCACCCAGCACACAGAGGTCTACGGGGTGCTTTCTCACCAGTTCCTGTACTTTTTCCGTCAGGCCGTCCAGACCATCCAGATGCAAGTCGGAAAGGTAGAGGATAGTATAGTCGTCGAAGGACGCCGGCAGGCTTGGGAAATGGAAAGCGATCCGCGTGGTTTTCAGCGTGAGGGCGTTCTGCTTGCCCTGCTCATAGACGCCCAGCAGGCGCAAAACGGTTTTCATGAAGACATGATAGTAAAACGCGTCTTCAAAGTTCACAAAGTAACGCAGGAACCCCGTGGTGATCTGGCAGGAGCGAAATTCCTTGAAGCGAACTCGTGGCCGCAGCAGGCGCGGGTAATTCGCGAAAGGAATGGCGAGCAGGATGCGGTTCAGAAACAACGATCCGCCATAAGCGCCGATGCTGAAAAGAACCAGCAACAGCAAAATCTCACCGATGCTCAGCAGCAGGTAGGGACCGAGCAACAAGAAAGGAAAAAGGCCTTCGAAACCCTGGTCCAGGACCGGGACAATATCGCCGCTGGCATTCCCGAGCCTTCTCTTGATAAAGCTGGAGGTCAGGTCCCCCGTCATACTCAAAAGGCCTGCCCCAAATCCTGTCCACCAGGGGAAGCCAAACATGAGTCCCACCACGGTCCCGCCTGCCACCCCCCCCAAAAATCCCCGGAAGGTCTTGTGCGTGCCAAACAGGGGGCGGCCATCCGCCAGGCAGAAACCTCGATCCAGGGGAGTATGCCACCGGTCCTCAAAGATGTACGTCAGGAGCGGGGGCAGAAAATTAATCGCCCAGAGCAGGACCAGAATTTTCACATAGAGCCACATGAGCAGAATGATCAAAGGCCGTACGCTTTACTCCATAAAGGTCCTCAGGCAAGCCTGGCGGTTGGGATTGCGCAGCTTCCGCAACGCCTTCTTTTCGATCTGGCGAATACGCTCTTTCGAAACTCTGAAGGTTTTGCCAATTTTCTCCAAGGTTTCCGCCGGTTGACCATCAATGCCGAACCGGGCCCGCAAAATCTTCTCTTCTCGTGGCTGCAGCGTTGACAGGAGCTCTCTCGTCAGTTCCGCAAGCTCTCTTCCCGAGCACTCCTCCACCGGCGAAACGGCTCGATCGTCTTCAATGAAGTCCCCCAGACGCTGTTCATCATCCCCAATGGGGGTTTCCAGGGAAATGGGCTGCGCGGCAAGGGTCAACACCATCTGGACCTTATCGAGAGGCAGATTGGCCCGCTCGGCAATCTCCTGCGGCGAAGGTTCCCTGCCGAGTTCTTTCAGGAGCTCATAAAAGACCTTGAAAAAGAGGTTCTTCAACTCAATGAAGTGCACGGGCAAGCGGATGGTACGAGTCTTGTCATAAATTCCCCGGATAATACTCTGTCTCACCCACCACGTCGCGTAGGTGCTGAAACGATTCCCCTTGGTGTGATCGAAGCGTCCCACAGCCTTGAGGAGGCCCAGATTACCCTCCTGGATCAGGTCGTCGAAACTCATCCCCCGGCCGCGATACCGTTTGGCGATGCTCAGCACCAGCCGCAGATTGGCTTTGACCATCTCTTGCTTGGCCCCGTCAATGGTGTTGAGAATGAGTCTGACACGTGTCACCAATTGGGCATAGAGCTGCTCGGCCGGGAGCTCGTGGGTCGCTCTTTCCAACGTGCGGAGAATGACTTTGAGGATCTTGTCCCTCACGCCCGGGAAACTTTTTTCATGAGCGATCAGCTTTCTCACCTTGTGACCCAGCTCCCGCATCAGGTCATCGTGGGGTGCGAATTCTTCCACGAGTTGCACCAGTTGTTCCTGACCGCGACGAATGGCCTGGGCCAGCATGATCTCTCGCTCCTGAGTGAGTAAAGGATACCCGGCAACCTCCCTCAGATAACAGGTAACGTGATCCTCATCGAAATCTTCTCCGCTCGCAGCAGCACCGGCGCCGGATTCTTCCTGAAAACTTTCTTCAGACACCGCTCGCAGGCGATCCAGAACATCTTCGATGCCGCTTTGCTCCGGGTCCTCATCGACCGGGCGACCCAGTGCTACTTCAGTTTCCGTGCAGGTCTCCTCCAAAACCTCCTCCTCGCCAAGGTCCTCGTATACCCTCGGGGTGTCCTTTCTTTCAAAAAAGTAATCGAAAGGCAAACACTGTTGAGATCCGTAAGTCTTCATGTTGCTTCCCTCCCGTCAAGGCCCCTCACTGCAATAACTCAAGCAATGATCATGCCACGCGACAGGCGACTGGTCGTCGCTCCCCCTCCAGAGGGTCAAATGAGGGAGCAGTAACAATCCGTAAATTATCAAGTTTCTTTAAAAAAACTAACCATCATCCGGGGCTCAGTCAATCGTCCGCGGCAGTGCTTTTCCGGCCCCCCTACTGTCATATACTCTGACCTTTCGGTAAAAGGCACGAAAAAGGTGATGCAAAAATCCCATGTTTGCACACCGGCCCGCTCAAAGGTGGATTTCCACCACATCACCATCCTGCAGGACGTAATCCCTTTGCACGAGCTGGCCGTCAAAGACCGCTGTACCCCAGATTTTGGCAAACTTCAGTTTACTCACAAAGTCCTTGTGGATCTTGCCGGCCAACTCCTCCAGGGTACTCAATTTCGGCAGCACAAAAGGGGCCGCGCGGTTCGGCTCCTTTCCGGGAGCCTTGGTGTAGACGCGGATGATTCCCGACAAATCATACAGCAACTGCAGCAGTAGATTGAGGTTGCTCCCCATGCGGGTGGAGACCCAGATACAAGGCAGGGTCGTTTCCGCCAGCTCCAGAAAAGCGTGGTAGTCTTCCACATGACTGGGCTGGTCGACCTTATTAGCGACGATAAGGATTTTCCTGACGAACGGTGGTTTCTTGAGATCATCAGGAAGGGGAGACCCTACCGGAAAAATGCGCAAGGAGCGAAGCACCGCAAGGGTCTCTTCCAACTGCTGCAGCGGATCATCATGAAGATCCAGCAGGACCAGGATGATATCCGCCCGCCGCATCAGGTCTGCCATCCAGGGATCGAGATAGTCCCTGGTGATGGGTGGGGTGTCCAGCAACTGAAACTGGATATTGCCATAGGGCGCCATTCCTGGTGTGGGTTTCCAGGTGGTATGAGGAAACTCAGCCACTTCCGGGCTGGCATTCGTCAAGGCCCCAATCAGAGAAGATTTTCCTGTATTGGGCGGGCCAACCACCACGATTTGCGCCGCGCCTTCCTTCTCTATCATCGAGACCGGATCGCGCCTCGCTCCCCCTTTCTTGTCCTGGGCCGTCTCCTTCAATTTGGCAATGCGGCGGCGCAGGTCGGCCCGAAGCTTGTCGGTACCCTTGTGTTTGGGCATGATGGTCAGCATTTCTTCCAATGCCTCGATCTTTGCTTCCGTGGACTTGGCCTCACGAAATCGCTTTTCGGCATCGAAATAAACGGGAGGCAGATTAGCCGGCATTGATTCGACTCCCACAAGAAAAAGCATACGCCATCAAGATCTTCTGCCCGCCTGTCATCATTGCCCACCACCCATTGCCAATAATCAAAAAAGCTATTATAGATTCTCTTTCGGTAAATTTTTCAAAAAAGAACAGCATGAAAAAACAGGAGTTGGAAGTGGTGGTCCCATGCCCCAGTTGTAAAAGAGCCCTGGAGTTGATTCGCACCTGACGGCAGGTGCACTGGCACTGCCGGGCATGCAGCGCCACCTATTCCCTGAAGGACCTTTGGGGAGTGCTGACCGACGACCTGGAAGACCTGCTCTGTCAGTGTCGGGTGGACCTTCTGGATTAACAGACAGGCTCACGATTACGCTCCCTTTCCTCCTGGCGTCACCGAGTCACCCTTTCTCCCCTCACCGTGTCCCTCGCTCAGCTCAAGGGCATTGCCCTCTTGCCTCCAAGCACTGATATGAACGCTTGAGCAAAAAGCCATGATGTTGTATAGGGCGAAGTCGATTTGCTTACCTGTCAGGTTTGCCATGGTCCATCATGCCGCAGACCTTTTCATGGGGGGCAACCTTTCTTCTTACAGACTTTCTGAGGACGTTCACCGACCATGCAGCCGTTAGAGACGCAACAAGCCGTAAAATTGAGCGTCGTCGTTCCCTGCTACAACGAGTCAAGGACCCTCCGAAAGTGTATCGAGAGGGTGCTGGCGATTGCGGATGAAACTCTATCCCTGGAAGTCATCATCGTGGATGACTGCTCGGCGGATGACAGTCCGACGATTGCCCGGGACCTCGAGGCGAATCATGCGGAAATCGTCCTCATTGCGCACGCAAAAAACCAGGGCAAAGGAGCGGCCCTGCGCACCGGCATCAAAAGAGCCACCGGAGATTTTGTCGCCGTTCAGGATGCCGATCTGGAGTACGACCCGCAGGATCTGAAGAAGATCCTTGCGCCGCTCCTCAGCGGCGATGCTGATGTAGTGCTGGGGTCGAGATTTCTCTCCTCGAGCGTCCACCGAGTGTTGTACTTTTGGCATTATCTGGCGAACCGCTTGCTCACCGTGCTCTCAAATATGTTCACCGATCTGAACCTGACGGATATGGAATGCTGCTACAAGGTGTTTCGACGGGAGGTCATTCAGAGCATCGAGATTCAGGAGAATCGGTTCGGCTTTGAACCCGAAATTGTAGCCAAAGTGGCTCACAGGCGCCTGCGGGTATTCGAGGCGGGGACCTCCTACTACGGTCGCACTTACGCCGAAGGGAAAAAGATTGGATTCAAGGACGGCATCCGGGCCCTGTACTGTATTTGCCATTACAATGCTCACAAGGCGCCCTGGTTTATTCAATTCTTTCTGTATTTGTTCATTGGCGGAATTTCTGCCGTTGCCAACTTTCTTATTTTCATGGGCCTCTTCCACGCCGGCCTGACCGTGTCGGTGTCCGCTCCGGTGGCTTATCTTATCGCCGCTTTTGTGAATTACTTTCTCTGTATTTTCCTGTTGTTCCGACATCGAGCAAGATGGAATTCCGTCATGGAAGTCTTGATTTTTCTTTTGATTATCGCCCTGATTGGGGTATTGGATCTGGTCATGACCGAGGCGCTCATTGAATTGGGCAATCCTCCGAGTCTTTCCAAGCTTTGCGCCACGGGAGCCGGGTTGGTTTTCAATTTTCTGGGAAGACGCCTGGTTGTCTTTCCTGAGCGCCCAACCGGACCCTGGGAGCCCCAGGTGCGTTAGGGAGAAGGAAAACGAGAATCAGCGATGTCGAAGAAGAAGGCTGGCAAGTCTAAACTTCAACCTAAGCCAGAACCCGTTCTCAAATCCCGCCCGCGTTATGCCGAGATCATCCTTTATGTCCCGGTGGTAGTCGGCCTGCCCTTATTCTTCGCCTGGTTCCTTCATGTGGGGGGCGCTTCCGGCCAGCGTTATCTATTGCTCTTGCTGCTCGCTGCTGGGTGCTCTGCCTGGTACTTGAGGAGCATGGAAACCAAAGCACTCGGTTTCAAAGCGCCCTATCTTTCTTACTTGTTACTTTACGGATGTATTCTGATGGCCTTTCTTATCATATGGAACTATCTATTTAGAATTTATATATCCCAAGTTGATTTTGCCGGAGATATTTTCCGGTCAAGATTTAGGAATTATTATGCACCACTCTATGGATACCTACAGGTACCAAGTATTAGGGGATATTTATTTTTACTTCTGCCGTCAGTACTTTTCACTATATATTTATTCAAATATAGTAACCGAGCCATCGAAGTTTACAGTAACCTGGGATCTATTTTCTTTTTTGTCCTGTTTTCAATCTGCATGGCAATGACTGATGATATTGCGAGGGTGACGGACTGGATGGCCCATTATGGATATTTTGCTCAGGGATTGCCCTTTTTTGCCGACATTTCCGAGTTATTCCGAGATTATACCGTCAAAATGGGCCAACTGGGAGTGCACAACAATCATTATCCTCCTGGCATCCTGCTGACCCTCAAGATCGAGGAGCTATTGAACTTCAGAGGCTTGACCCGCCTGTTGGTGCTGCTCTCCACCATCGGCACGTTGTGCGTCCTGAAAGAAACCGGGAAGATCATTGGAGGCTCAGAGCGGTGTGCGCAACTGGCTGGTTTCCTTTTTATCTTTTCTCCCGGTATCTTGGTGTATATCACGGCAGATCCCGGCTATATTGTACTACTTCCCGCCAGCCTCACGCTCCTTTTGTTCCTGAAAGGCCTGCTTACCGGTAAGTCTGTTTATCCTGTTGCGATGGGTTTGGTATTTTCGATTTATACCTTATTTTCCTTTTCATCCGGGTTCCTTGCTCTTTTCTTAGGAATGATGTTTGCGCTGTTGTGGCGATACGGACAGGTCAGGTTTTCTGCCGGTCTGACCAAGATTACAGCAAGCATGCTTGTTTTTACCGCTTTTTACGTTATTCTTTATTATTTAACGGGATTTAATCTGCTGGTGTGTTTGAAGGAAGCTATCCAAAACAATACTAACCAGATGAGCAGTGGTTTCGATGATGTTATTCGCTACTTTTTTCGATCAACTGGAGCACTTCTGGTTTACTTGATGACCGCAGGTATTCCGCTCTCCTATTTGGCTATCAGATGTGCGGTTACGATCGCACCCAAAGAGGCGGAGTGCTGCAATCTGGGGAATCTGTTAGCAATCGGCTTGCTCGGGTGTCTGCTGATTTGCGGTTTTAGCGGGTTTTTCTTTCTCGAAACTGAGCGGATTTGGCTTTTTTTCACTCCTGCCTTTGCCGTGGCAGCAGCTTTTGAGGCGGAAAGAATCTATCTGGATCGAGGTCTTGCGCCCATCTCCGTGATACTGCTCTCCTCTCTGCTGCTGAGTGTTGTTTATGAACTGTGCCTTCGTCCCTTCAGTTGGCGCTGATAGCTTTGTTCATCTCAACCGATTGAGAGCCGTGTCTTGACAGCAAAGAAAAGGAACAGACACAGCAAAGCACTGGATGTTTTAGGTGAAAGGCCTTCGCCTGCGGGTGGACCCGCGAGTCCTCAGGGCAGAGGGCGGAAGGTAGAGTTCACCATCCTGGCAGTGACCGTATTTGCCTGCGCGGCCGCCCTGCGCCTTGCCTTTGTCCAGGAGGTCCTGTCGCAAAGTTCATATCTGTATGGTGACCTCAACGCCGCTCCCAAAGCGGGATTTCTTGCCCCCCTTGACAGTGAAGCCTACCTTACCCTGGCAAGGACCTTTTTCAGTAGCTATTTTGGCGAACAGGCCGGGGATATGGCACTTTGGCGGACACCCGGCTATCCGGCATTCTTGGTACCCTTCTACAGTCTTGGCCTCGTACCGGCTGGCATCTTGTACGTACAGGCTGTTGTCGGTGCGTTGATCCCACTCCTGACCCTGGTGCTCGCCCAGCTGCTGACGGGCAGCTTGGTCCTTGCCGGCCTTGCGGGACTCCTGTCGATGGTTTCTCCCACGGGTATCGGCTTGGGCGCGCTGATCATGAACGATTTGTTCATGGCTTTCATCGTTGCCGTGGGCGTCTATCTGCTCTATTGGGGGACCGTCAGAGAAAAGGCCTCGTCGCTCGTCCTTGCCGGAGCCTTGTTTGGGGTGGGCTTCCTGGTCAAACCAATCCTCATGCTCTGGCCCGTATGCATGATGGCCATTCATTATGCCACTTGCGTTGCCGAGGGTAAGTCTCCACGCTGGAAACCGCTTGCCGTGGCCATGGCCATTCAAATCCTGATCGTTGGCTTCTGGTGTACACGAAACTATGTCTATGAGAGGGTTTTTTCCCCGTCGAGCAACATTAACTTCGCTCTGCATGATTATTTGAGACCACGGGTTGAGGAATGGGTGAAAGCCGGGCGACTTCCGGCCAATCAAGCGGTACGGCGTAACCGAGATGAGGCGCGGGCCAGACTTGAACAGCAAATGGCGGGCCGTCCGCTTGCCGAAAGACTGCATTTGATGAAAACTAGAAGCATGGAAGTCCTGCAGGCCTATCCATGGATCACGATACAGGTGGTTGTGCAGGATATGAAAGAACACACCCTGTCAGGGTGGGACTATTTTCAGCAGCAACTGCCGTTGGGCACTGAGCAGTTGAGAAGACTCAAGCATGCGGCGAAATGGGAATCCATCTTCCGGGAACAAACCTGCTTCGCGATCGCAGGATTTGTTGTTGTGCTACTCCTTGCCATGGTTGTCAGGCCAAGCGCAGCCAAGCGCAGAATGTTGATCCTCACGCTTGTTCTCCTACTCATCTATGGATACTTCTCCGTCTTTTCCGGCACTGCCTTCTGGGGAGGATCGCGGGTTATGTATCCGGTCGAGTTCGTCATGATCCTCCTGGTGGTTATGATGCTGCAGGCCATGGGCGCAGCCCTCGGCAAAATGCTTGAGCGCGCGCGACTCTTTCCGGTGGATGTCTCGCCAGTGAGGGGCCTGCTGCCGCGATACGGACCATGGGTCACGGCAGCAATGACTTTGAGCGTCGGTCTTTATGGAATCTGGACGATCCTTGAAAAGGATGCGGGAACTTATCACAATTTTGGCAGGTCTCTTGCCACCCGGGGAAAGCTGGGGGATTCGCTTCCCTTTTTTCAAAAAGCCGTCCAGCGCGACCCCGGAAACCTGCAGGCAAAGTACGATCTGGCCCTTGCTCATCTCCAATTGAAGCAATACGGGAAAGCCATCCCCCTTTTGCGCGAAGTGCTGCAGGCCAAACCTCGCGATGCTGACCATAATTACCATCTCGGCCTGGCCCTGGCCCAGTCGGGAATGCTTCAGGAGGGTCTGCAATACTTGCAGGAAGCTCTTCGCCTCAATCCGGGTCACGAAAACGCCACGAAGGCGCTGAGCGTATTTGCGAATCCGCCAATGAATAAGCCATGACGGTTTAGAGGGGGCAAATGGACAACCTGAAGAATAACAAAGAAGACACCCGTCTCCAAAGATATCGGGAAGAGCGCCGGAGCCACTGGGACGAAGTGGCGCGCCTGATGAATACGAAAGAGGGCTGCGGCGCGGCCTATCACCGCCAGCTTGAGGAGCTCTACGCCTTCCTCATTCCTGCGGGGAAAAGGGTCCTCGAAGTCGGATGTGCCCGGGGAGATCTGCTTGCCGCGGTCAGACCGGCGCGGGGAGTCGGGGTTGACTTTTCGCAAGAGATGGTCCGGCAGGCTGAGAGTCGTTATCCCGACCTCCATTTTGTCTGTGCCGACGCTCACAAAATCAGTGCTCACCTTCACGAGCCGTTTGACTACATTATTCTTTCCGACCTCGTCAACGACCTCTGGGATGTCCAGAAAGTGTTGAGTGAAGTGGCCCGCCTTGCCGGCCCGAGGACCCGCATCGTTCTCAATTTCTTCAGTAAACTCTGGGAATTTCCCCTGCGACTGGTTCGCAGCCTGGGCCTGGCCAATCCCCTCCTACCGCAAAACTGGTTGACCGTCGGGGATATCGGCAACATGCTCTGGCTGGCTAATCTTGAAGTTGTCGCCGGCCGGGACGAGATCCTCTTGCCTCTCCAGGTGCCGTTTGCTTCCAGGGTGGCGAACCGATTTCTGGCCCGGCTTTGGCCCTTCAGGTTGTTGGCTCTCACGCATTTTCTGGTCGCCCGGCCGACGCCGACCCAACCAATCTCCGACCATCACCATCGGGTTTCGGTGATCATCCCAGCGCGCAATGAAGCCGGCAACATTCCGGAGATCTTCCAGCGGGTACCGGAAATGGGTGATGAAACGGAAATGATTTTCGTGGAAGGCCATTCCCGCGACGACACCTTCAAGGTGATTGAAAAGACCATGGCAGAGCACCCGGAGAGGCACTGCCGGCTTTTCAGGCAACCGGGAGAGGGAAAAGGAGACGCCGTCCGGCTGGGTTTTGCGGAGGCCGGCGGTGACGTGCTGATGATCCTGGATGCCGATCTGACGGTGTCTCCGGAAGCACTGCCCGGTTTTTTTGAAGCATTGGCCTCCGGCAAGGCGGAGTTTGTCAACGGCGTGCGTCTGGTTTATCCGCTGGGGAACCAATCCATGCGCTTCTTCAATTTTATCGGGAACAAGTTCTTCAGTGCCGCCTTCACCTGGCTGCTGGGCCAGTCGGTAAAAGACACGCTTTGTGGCACCAAGGTGCTGTGGAAGCAGGACTACGAAACCATTGTGGCGAACCGGCCCTATTTCGGGGACTTCGACCCCTTCGGTGATTTTGACCTGTTGTTCGGGGCCGCCAAGTGCGGCCTGAAGATTGTTGATCTGCCAGTTCGCTATGGCGAGCGCACCTATGGCAGGACCAACATCCAGCGGTGGAAACATGGATGGCTCCTCATGCGGATGGTGATGTTTGCGGCACGCCGCCTGAAATTTGTTTAGAGAATCGCCTGTGGAACCGGAACGGATGGAAGGCGCCGACGATCGACCCTGTTGGGAGCTCTGGCGGCAGGACGACCATGGGAACCGGGTGCTGGTTGCCAGTTTCGAAGACCAGGAGTCGGCGTTGCAGGCCCTGGCTCGCTTCGAGTCCCATCACCATAAGCAGACCTATTGGCTTGCGGAAAAAAGGGCGGCGCGACCGGAGGGCTGTCAAACGACAGCACCTGTTGGTTCATGGCGCTGATGGCGGCTGAGCGTATGTTGAAAGTGACCGAATTCGTATCCATTCCCGACGAGGAGCTCCGTTTTACCGCTTCCCTCAGCAGCGGACCGGGAGGGCAAAGCGTCAATAAGCTGAACACCCGGGTTACCCTTTGGTTTGACGTCGCCCATTCGCCGAGCCTGTCCCAGCCGCAGAAAGAGCTCATTATGAGGCGGCTCGGAAGCCGCCTGAGCAAGGACGGTGTGCTTCGGGTCATCTCCCAGCAGACCCGCAGCCAGTTGGCCAATCGAGAAGCGGCGCTCGCACGCTTTGTCGCCCTGCTCCAGGCAGCCCTCCAGGAGGAAAAACCCAGAAAGAAGACCCGCGTCAGCCTCACCGCCAAATTGAGGCGTCTTGAAGAGAAGCGACGCCGCAGCCTCCTCAAGCGCCGAAGATCCGCCAAAGTCCCCCGCCCCCTGGGCGGGGATGATGCTGATTGACGGCGAAGGCCATGCCCGCCCCACCTTTGTTGTGCCATCATGGAATTTTGCTCGATGAGGTAGGGCTGGTCCCCCCAGGTTTGCCTCATCTCCATCCACGAGCAAAAAGGCGATGGTGCCAGGGCCACCCAGGGAAAATGGTCAGGATCGCCAGACTAGAATCTTCAAGGGTTCGGCAGGAAAAGTTGCGTCGGCAAGGAAGGCTCGTTCCATGCCCCGGTTGAGTCGTTTCGCCACCCTGTGCCATGAAAGGGCCTCCCCAAGGACAAGATCCATGCAGACCAGGTTTTTGCCGGAGAGGCCGAGTTCTCCGGGGTACCCACGCAGGTACGCGTGCAGCGTGGCGACTTTCTGGGACAGCGATTCCTGACCAACCGGATCATGGGGTGAGGGGATGACCTGCTCCAATGTTTGCCAGTAGGAGGTCATGAGATCGGACGCTTCCGGGTCACTCAGCAGGCTGAGAAAGTCCTCCGTGCTGAGACCATCCATCGCGGGGATGGAAGCCAGCAGGACGCGTCCTGGTTGCAGTGGGTCCTCTGTTGTCGCATCCTTATCTCCAAGCCACTCGACGAGCTCTTCCAGCCCCGCTTCCGTTGTAACCAGAATCGGCAAGGTTGGCGGCACCTCGTTCGACAACAGCCGAAACCACGACTCGATCCGTTTGGGGAGCATATGGGAAAACCCGGTCTTATCTGATCGAACCAGCACATCCATCGCTTCCAGGGTGTCCTCAAGCTCCTCGTCCTCTGCAATGCCAAGGATCTCGCGAAACTCTCCTTCGAGGCGGTCCATCCGCGAAAGGCCGGCTTCCACATCGATTTCCCTTTCGTCCAAATCTCGGGCCATCTCCAGAAAAACCGCCGCTTCCAGCAGAGGTCTCTCACGCTCATCCACCGCCGCAGCATCCTGCCCCTTCAATTCTGTCTGGATGCGAAAACGGCTTTCGGAGAAGGCTCTCGAAATCTGGTCCAGCCCCAGGGATGCCAGAGCACTGTTGTCTCCATGAACGGAGGCAAATTCCTGAAACCCCTTCAAAGCGAGCCTGATGGTCTCCAGGCTTTTCTGGTCGGTGATTGCCGGCCAGCCCATCACCATTGGGGAAAGCCAGTCCGGAACTGCCATCGGACGAAAGACCTGCAGAATTGACAGTTCCGGCAATAGCAGCGACAAGTGACGATATTGCTTATCTGACAGCACCATATGAGGAAAAAGCATGAATTTCGGTGAATGTCCGGCCATTCTGATCCTTCCTGGTTGCATGGGTTACGGTATCTTCAGGGCGCACCGAAGCCCCGGGGGTTTGCCCCTTGTTCGACATGTTCGTTCCAGAAGATGGGCTTTGGGGGAAGCAACAGCCCCTGGTGGTTCGCGGCAGCCTCGAGCAGAGAGCGAATCGCCCGTTCGCCTTCTTCCCCCACCTCGAAACTGAACTCATTCACAAAGGTTTCGAGGTGCTGCCCAATCACCTCGTCTGCCATTTCCTGAGCGTGGCGCTTGATATAGGGCCATGCTTCACGGGGATGGGTCCTCGCATACACGAGACTGGCCCGGATCTTGTCATCCACCCACCGGGCAGTTTCCGCACCCAGTTCGCGTTTGATGAGAATCCCCCCGAGAGGCAACGGCAGACCGGTTTCCTTTTCCCACCAAGCTCCCAGATCGACTACCAGCTTGAGACCCCACGCAGGATAGGTGAACCGTCCTTCATGGATGATCACTCCGGCATCGACCTCCCCTTCCGCAACCGCCTTCATGATGCGGTCGAAAGACATGACCACCAGATTTCCCCGGTGGACTTCCGTCATTTGGAGCAGGAGGTGCGCCGTGGTGAGGACTCCAGGAACGGCGATGGTCTTGTCCTGCAAGTCTTCCATCAGCAGATTTTCCCGGGCCACCACCAGGGGACCGCAGCCGCGGCCGATGGCTCCGCCCGCACGGAGCAGCCAGTAGTCGTCGAGGAGGTGTAAGACGGCGGAGATGGAAACCTTGCTGATGTCATGAACACCCTCCCGAGCCTGCTGGTTGAGGACTTCGACGTCAGCCAGGAAAATCTCGAGCTCATAAGGGGCCGATAGCACTCTTCCTTCCGCAAGGGCAAAGAAGATGTGGGTATCATTGGGGCAAGGGGAATAGCCGAGGCGCAGGCGTCTTTTCATGGTTGGAGCTCTCACGGCAACAATTTCACGGAATTCAAGGCTTCAAGCCAGTTTACTATGATCCCATGACCATGAGCAATGCTCTTTTCAAACGCCCAGGTTTCCTTTTCACGGCATCCCGCGAAGTTGCTGATCCCCCGACATTCCACCATGGGGACCCGGAAGCGGCAGCAGGCGTGGGCGACCGCACTCCCCTCCATGTTCTCCGCATAGGCGCCGTAACGCTGAAAGCGCTCCCTCGCCACTTGGGGGTCACCACTGGCCATGCCCACCGTAACGCTGGGACCATGGAGCAGTTGGAAGCAGGCGGGGTCGGGTGCTTCCTCAGTTCGGGAGGGAGGCGGGGAAAGCTCCACCGGGGTGACTCCGCCGCTCCTCCGTGGATGACTCCTGAGGCTATCCGCACCAGAGGTTTCGCGAAAATGGGCTGGAGGCAAAGGAATTTCTCCGGATTGTTGATAAAGGCCGCACGGCGTCTTCTCGATAAGCGCCCGCAAGGCCCCATTCCAAAACAAAGGGACCTGATCAAAGCATTCCTCTCCGTCATGGACGAGGATCGGCACCCCGATCTGAAGAACCGACAAAACTCCTCCCTTGGTCAACACCCCTTCATCCCCACACAGGAATCTGTCGGTGATGAGGACATCGCCAATCCTGAGCGGTCCCTCGGCGTACGCGCCGGCACAACCGACGTGCCATACTTGCCTGACGACAAATCGTTCCAGAAGAGCGGCCGTGGTGATAGCGGCATTCACCTTCCCCAGGCCGGTTGTGCCCACCAGAACGGCAAGGCTGGCGTAGGTGCCGTACCAGAGCGTCTGGTCCCCGAAAGCGAGCCCCTGGCAAGGCCGCAGCCCTTCGATCAAGGCGCTGACTTCCTGGGGCACCGCCCCGAGCAACAGAACATCGATACTATCCGGTCGATCCATGCAAAACTCTCCCCAGCTCTTGTCGGCTCCTGTTACTGGTCAGGTGCTCATGTCCTCCTGGGACAGCCGAAGACACATGAAAAGGACCGCAGTTGACACGCAACCCGCAACCCGCAACCCGCAACCCGCAACTCGCAACTTTTCGAAGCAGTAACTCATGTTGCTTCGGAACACCCGAAGACAAACCAAAAGGCTCGAGTTACACTGGGCACTCGGGACTCATTACTCGCAACTTTTCAGGGCAGGTGTTTCGGCCGTGTTCGCGACTTTGTCAACAGGTATTTTGCCCCTGCAGGGCACGGCTTTCCCCACCGCCGCCCCTATCCTGAAGCGCGGCCGACAGGTTGTCAATACCGCTGGGACCTGCTAGATTTTCACTCCGTCCTCAATGGGCAGTCGGGGTAAATTGTGAAAGCATGGAGCGGTAACCACTGAACAAGGGGTGAGGATCAAGACGCGATGAAAGTCCTGGTGGCCGAGACGGCGGGCTTCTGCAAAGGGGTTAAGGATGCTCTGGAGGTAACTCTGGAGGCCATACAAAAGCGTCAGGAGGGCGAGAAGATCTGCACCTACGGCCCCCTTATTCACAATCGACAGGTCCTGGCCATGCTCGAAGAGAAAGGCATCAGCGAGGAAAACCATCCGGAGAATTGTTCAGGCAAGAAAGTTGTCATTCGCGCTCACGGAATCCCGCCTGATGAGCGCCAGCGGTTGCGGGGCATCAATGCTTCGCTGCTGGATGCGACATGCAAGCGTGTAGCCAAGGTTCACGCGGTTATCAAGAAGCATGCCCGCCGCGGTTTCAATACGGTCATTGTGGGCGATGCCGACCACGCCGAGGTCATTGGTTTACTCGGATATACAGAGAATAGGGGGCGTGTGATCAATCGCCCGGAACAGGTTGCCGAGCTGCCCGAGAATTGGGACAAAGTCTTGCTGGTAGCCCAGACAACCCAGAATGAAGAAGTCTTCGGGGAGATCCGCGCTCACTTCCTGAAGCGTTACCCCCATGGGGTGGTGAAGAACACCATCTGTGATTCCACCCAACAACGGCAGGCCGAAGTCAGACAAATGTGCTCGCAGGTTGAGGCAATGGTCGTGGTGGGTGGTTATCACAGCGGCAATACGCTGCGCCTGGCGGATGTGGCTCGAGAATGCGGCATTCCCACCTATCACGTTGAAACGGAGGCGGAATTGAATCGGCAGGAGATGGCCCGCTATTCCCATGTCGGCGTTTCGGCAGGGGCCTCAACTCCCAATTGGATTATCCGAAGCGTGGTCCAGTTCCTGGAATCGGTTCAGCCGGAGTCTTCCGGCTTTCGTTACAAGCTCAAGCGGGTCCTCGAGCTGCTTGCCTATGCCAACGCCTATGTCGCGGGGGGAGCCGCACTGCTTTCCGCAGCTGCTCATGCCTTGATGGACCTTCCGGCTTCTTTCGCCAATGCCGCCATGGCCGCCTGTTATGCCTTTGCCATGCACTCTCTCAACATCTACCTTGATCGCAATGCGATCGAGCTGAACGATCCGGGGCGCGCTGCCTTTTATCATCGCTGGCGTCCGGTGTTTACGGGAATCAGTGTCGTCGCCCTCATTGTCGCCCTGGGCCTTGCCATGAATTGCGGCCTACTGGCTTTTATGGTGATGGTCTTGTTGAGTGTCTTCGGCCTGATTTACGCAGTGCCGGTAATTCTCCCCGCCCGCTGGCAGAACCTGTCGGCTCTGAAAATCAAGGATATCCCGACCTCGAAAACCTTTTCGGTGCCCATCGCCTGGGCAACGGTTACGGTCATCGCACCCCACCTGTCACTCCTCCCCAGTGCCTTCACGCCAATGCTTTATGCTTTCTGGGTCATCTTCCTGACAGTATTGGCGCGAACGGCCCTGCTGGATCTCCTGGCGGTACGCGGCGACCGTCTGGTCGGCAGGGAGACCCTGGTGGTGCTGGTCGGGGAGAGAAGAACGGCTTATTTCATCGTCGGCGTGCTTACCCTTCTGGTCCTTTTCGCCGTGATCGGGCCACCGGCCGGCTTCAGCACCTGGTTCGCCTTTGCCCTCTTGCCGGTGGCGCTTGCCTACGGCTGGCAGTTGGGCAAATGCTTCACGAACCGCCTGCGAGAAGATCCATTGTCCGAAACCTTGATTGAATCCATGCTCATCGGCTTTGGCGTCCTCGCCCTTCTTTGGCTCGCTGTGGGGTAGACAGTAACCCATGTCCCAAGGGGGCATGAGCTACTTCATGGATGAAAGAAGGTCCGAACATTGGTGAGTGTCATCATCCCGACCTTCAACCGCGCTCAACTCGTTGGCGAAGCCGTGGTCTCTGCCCTGGGTCAGGAGGCGGTCGATTTCGAAGTGATCGTCGTCGATGACGGATCGACCGACGATACGAGATCGGTCCTTGCCGCTTTTGGTGCCGCCATCCGGCCCGTATTCCAGCCTAACCGGGGGGTCAGCGCCGCGCGCAACACCGGCATCCGCACGGCCAACCGGGAATGGCTGGCGTTTCTGGATTCCGATGACCTCTGGTTGCCCCGGAAGCTCCGCAGGCAGCTTGACTTCCTCCTCGAGCGGCCTGATTTCAAGATCTGCCAGACGGAGGAAATCTGGCTCAGGAATGGGCGCAGGCTGAACCCCAGGAACTATCACCAAAAACCACAAGGATACTGTTTTCCGAGACTGCTGGAACGCTGTCTCATCAGCCCTTCGGCGGTAGTCATCCACCGTGGAGTGTTTGACGAAGTGGGGTTTTTCGACGAATCGCTGCCCGCGTGCGAGGATTATGATCTCTGGTTGCGCATCGGCTGCCGCCATCCCATCGGTCTGGTGGAGGAACCCTTCACCATCAAACGGGGCGGTCATCCCGACCAGCTTTCCATTAATACCCCGATGCTTGACCGCTACCGCCTGCTGGCGCTCGTCAAGCTGCTGCAGAGGGAGCCTCTGAGCATCGGGCAGCAGGAGCAGGTGCTGGCGGTGCTGGGGCAGAAATGCCACATCTACGGTGAAGGCTGCCGAAAAAGGGGGCGCAAGGCTGAGGCCGAAGCGATTCAAGACCTTCCAGCGAGACTGTCTCGCGAACTTGGCCTGAACTGGCCCCAGTCAGACACTCCACAAACACTCGGCGACGAAGAGCCCGACTCGGTTTCGAAAACCGAGCAGGCCTGAGGCGCGGCCGGCAACCGGGGTTCAGGCGCCTCTTGCTGTTCGCTCCCGCCCCCGGAAAATGAGGCGGAGCGGTGACTTATCGAGCCCGCAAGCTTCCCGGAACTGATTGGTCAGATAGCGCTCGTATGAAAAATGAATCAGATCCGGATAGTTGCAGAACAAGACGAAAGTTGGCGGCTTGGTGGATGCCTGGGTGGCATAAAAGAACTTGAGCCGACGTCCTTTGACGATGGGCGGTTCATGCTTGCGCAGGGCTTCGGCCAGGCCCCGGTTGAGGATGCCGGTGGTGATCCGCTGATTGTATTGCTGGAAGACTTCCCGCACGGTCGGCATGATCCTGGCAACCCGCTTGCCGCTGAGCGCCGAGAAGGTGATGATGGGGGCAAAGGGAAAAAATCGGAAGCGTTCGCGCACTTCTTCGAGCAAGCGCTTGGTTAGTTTGCTGTCCTTTTCTACTGCATCCCATTTGTTGATCCCGACGATACAGGCCCGATAGCGTTCCTGAATGTATCCCGCGATATGCAGGTCCTGATCGGTAATGCCCTCGACGGCATCGATCAGAATCACGCTCACATGGCTTCGGTCAATGCTCGTCAAGGCCCTCATGATGCTGATTTTTTCAAGTTTCTCCCGGATACGGCCCTTGCGGCGGATGCCGGCGGTATCGATGAGAAGATAACGCTGCCCCCCGTGATCGAGGACCGAATCCACGGCATCGCGGGTCGTGCCGGGCATGGGGCTCACGATGACCCGTTGAGTACCCAACAGATGATTGACCAAGGTTGACTTGCCGACGTTGGGGCGGCCGATGATGGCCACCTTGATTTCATCTTCGGTCTGGTCCTCTCCGAAGCCCTCCCCGGATTCAGGGACCATCGCCATCAACTCGCTCAGGAGCTGCCCGACGCCGTACCCGTGGGCGGCACTGGTTGGATGGATGCGGTCGAGACCCAGTTCATAAAACTCCGTGAGATTGCGCTCTTGTTCGGGACCGTCGACCTTGTTCACCGCAAAAACAACCGGTTTTGCAGTGCGGCGCAGCAAATCGACGAAGTCCGCATCCTCCGGATGCAGACCGGTTTTGGCATCGGCGACGAAAAGGATGATGTCGGCTTCATCGAGGGCCAGGAGGATTTGTTCCCGCGTGAGATCCTCGAGATCGGAGCCTTCCGCACTCACATAGCCACCCGTATCCACCAGGGTGAAGGTCTTTTCCTCGCAAGCTATCTGAGCGTAATTGCGATCCCGGGTAACCCCCGGAAGATCACCCACCAGAGCCTGATTGGAGCGGCTCATACGATTGAAGAGCGTCGATTTTCCGACATTGGGCCGGCCTACAATGGCTACCACTGCCATGGCTGTCTCTTTTCTCTGCCTTTCATCAGGACTGCATGAAGCGCTTCCCTTGCACCACCTGGATACCGGCATCACAGCCTGGCCTGAGGTGCCCGGCATTTCAGCCGTTAGCGTTGATCTCATCTGCTGAAGCGAGGCTCAGGAAGTACCCTGCCAAGGTGCCCGCGCCGTCCAAAGATTAGGTGGTCGGCAGGAATTGGTCAAGGGCATATGAGCTTCATCGGCACAGGACGCTGTTGCTATTCTGGTGTGAGACTCTCGCAGCGCCATTGACTATCTTGGCAGCACCCCACACCGGGTGATCGGTCTGCACGTTCCCATCGAAATCCAGGGTTTGGTAAAAAAATCACTTGTCATCTATTGGGCTTTGTGGTACGAACCCCAACGAGCCTAAAAGGTTGTTGCAAACACGATTCAATGCCTGAGTGTGACAGGACCTGGCGAGCGGGGAGGAATGTGTGGGGCAAGGTTTATCCCAGGCTCGCTTGGGTTTGTTGGGTTGAGGGTTTTCCTTTTCCTTCTTGTTGCGGAATTTCAAGTTATCGCTGATGTCGGATGCTCATACGTGGTGTGCGTGCGCTTTGGTGATGGCCGCTTTTGGGTCGGGTTGTGAGAGTATGTTCACAAAGCCCTGTTGGTTTTACAGAGTGTCCGGTTTCCCGTTGGGAAGGGACGCTCTTTTTTTTGGTCTTGCGCCTGAGTTACCGAGATAGCCAGGCCTATGGCGAGTAACGGACAAGCTCCTCAACAAGATACACTAATCCTTCAGGAGAGATCTTACTCACATGCAGCAGATTGGTTTAAGTCCTGATTTTAATTTCCTGGAAGAGGTGGAAGCCGCTGGACCGTTCAACGTTTCCGAGTGCTTCCAATGCCGCAAGTGCACCAATGGCTGCCCGGCGACATTTGCCATGGATCTTTTCCCCGATCAGGTCATTCGCCTGGCGATTTTAGGTTTGAAGGACGAGGTCCTGCGTTCGAAAACGATTTGGGTGTGTGCCTCCTGCGAGACCTGTACCACGCGCTGTCCCAACGGCGTAAGGATCGCAGAGGTGATGGATTTCTTTAAGGAAATGGCGGTACGGCAGGGGATTGCCGTCCCGGAACGCCAGATCGTCTCGCTCCACCAGACGTTCCTGGACAACTTCCGCAACACAGGCCGTGTCTTTGAGGGAGGCCTGATGGGAGCCTATATGCTCCGGAGCGGCAAGATGGGCAGCATGCTCAAGACGGGGGCATGGAAAGACCAGCTTCAATTGGGCTGGCAGATGTTCAAAAAAGGCCGTATGCCTCTCCTTCCCACATCCATTGAAGGAAAGGCCGAGGTTGCCGCCATTCTTAGTACCTCAAAATAGACAGGGAACTCCAACATGAAGGTCACTTACTATCCGGGTTGTTCTTTGGAAGGTACGGCTCGCGATTACGCCGACTCTATCCATGACGTTTGTGCTCATTTCGGCATCCAGCTGCAGGAAGTACCGGATTGGAACTGTTGCGGGGCCACCGCTGCTCACTGCATCGATCACAAAGCCAGTATCGAGCTTGGTGCCCGCAATTTGAAACTGGCCGCACGCCAGGCCAATCCCGACATGCTGGTGCCCTGCCCGCTCTGCTACAACCGCCTGAGGACGGCCGCCTGGGCGCTTGAGGAGGAGAAGACCCACCACTACGATATTCAGTTGGATGCTCCCGCACCCAAGATTTGGGACTTGGCGAACTTCTTCGCCACCGACGAAATGCTGGAGAAGCTGCGGGAGAATGTCAAGAAACCCCTCAAGGGCCTCAAAGTGGTCTGCTACTATGGCTGCATGGCCAGTCGGCCGCCGCATATCACCAAAGCCACGGATTACGAGAACCCGCAGAGCATGGACCGGATTGTCAAGGCCCTCGGTGCGCAGCCCCTTCCCTGGCCTTACAAGACCGACTGCTGTGGGGCCAGTCTCATGCTCTCCCGCCCCGATATGGGCTACCAGCTGGTGGGGAAGCTTTATGACATGGCCCAGCGCGTGGGCGCCCAGGCGATGGTGGTTTCATGCCAGATGTGCCAGTCAAATCTGGACATGTATCAGAAGCAGATTGAAGCGGAATGGGGCCGCCGCATCGCGTCCCCCGTCCTGTATTTCACGGAGTTGATTGGTCTCGCCTGTGGTCTGCCCGCTGCCGAATCGTGGCTGTCACGGCACATTGCGGACCCGCGTCCGGTGTTGCGCGAGGCCAGGCTGGTTGCCTAACGGAATGCATGTCTTTCACAATTTAAGGAAGTAGAAGAATGGCAGGAGCACAGAAGGTTGGTGCAGTTACCGTTATCGGAGGAGGCATCGGCGGTATCCAGTGTGCTCTGGACATCGCGAACGCCGGTTTCAAAGTCTACCTAGTTGAAGAAAAGCCCAGTGTTGGTGGGGTCATGTCCCAGCTGGACAAGACTTTTCCCACCAATGATTGCGCTTCCTGCATGATGGGCCCCAAGCTGGTTGAGGTCGCCACGCACCGGAACATCGATATTTTGACGTGTACCACCGTCGAGGGCATATCGGGCGAACCGGGCGACTTTACCCTCAAGCTCAAGCACCATCCTCGCTTCGTCATGCTGGATCGGTGCACGGGATGCGGGGAGTGCACCAAGGTCTGTCCCATCGATGTGCCCTTCGGCCATGAAGAGAATTTGTCGGATCGTAAGGCCATCTTCCGCAACTATGCTCAAGGGGTACCCGGGGCATTCGCCATCGATAAGAAAGACAAATCGCCCTGTACCAATGCCTGCCCTAACAGCGTCAACGCTCACGGCTATGTGGCGCTCATCGCTCAGGGGAAGTACATCGAGGCGATGCAGGTGATCATGCGCAACCTGCCGCTGCCGGGCGTGATTGGCCGCATCTGTCCGCATCCCTGCGAGGATGCGTGCCGGCGCGGCCAGGTGGACAGCCCGCTTTCCATTTGCGCCCTCAAACGATTTGTCGCCGACCAGGTGGATATCGAAGAGTTGCCGATCCCGGAGATCGAAAAGCGGGAAGAGAAAGTGGCCATCATCGGGTCCGGTCCTGCCGGGTTAACCGCCGGTTATTTCCTGGCCCTGGACGGCTACCAGGTAACGATCTTCGAAGCGCTGCCGGTAGCAGGCGGCATGTTGCGCGTCGGCATCCCCGACTACCGCCTGCCGCCCGAGGTGCTCGAGAAGGAAATTCGGGCCATCACGCGGGTGGGAGTGGAAATCAAGTTCAACACCCGCCTGGGCAAGGATTTCACTATCGAGGACCTGAAGGCTCAAGGATACAAAGCAATCTACCTGGGCATCGGCGCCCATCAGAGTCAGAAGCTCAACGTGCCCGGGGAGGATGCCGAAGGGGTGATGCACGGCGTGGAATTCCTCCGTCGCGCCAACCTCCACGAACCTGATCTGGTGAAGGGCCGGGTCATCATTGTCGGTGGCGGCGATGTGGCCATTGACGCGGCCCGCGTGTCAACCAGGCTGGGGGCGTCGAAGGTGAGCATCTTCTACCGCCGGACCCGCACGGAAATGCCGGCCCGCGAGAACGAAATCGAGGACGCTCTGGCCGAGGGTGTGGACATTCAGTATCTCACCGCCCCCGCCGAAGTGTTGGTGAAGGACGGCAAAGTAACGGGGATGAAGTGTATCCGGATGGAGCTCGGAGAGCCCGATGCCTCGGGCCGGAGACGCCCGGTGCCGATTGCCGGCAGTGAATTCGACGTGCAGGCAGACCTGATCATCCCTGCCATTGGGCAAGCTCCGGACGCCCAGTTCTTGGCGGAAAAGGAAGGCTTAACGCTGACGCGCAGGGGGACGATCGAAGCCGATCCCATCACCCTGGCTACCAACAAGGAAGGTATTTTTGCCGGTGGTGACGCGCAGACCGGACCATGGATCGCCATTGGTGCGGTAGCCCATGGACGCGAGGCCGCCATCTCCATCGCCCGCTACCTCAAGGGCGAAGATATCGCCGCCGGACGGGAGCCGCTGGACTTCCCGCAGGAGGATTTCCGCCCGATCCCGGCAGAAATCGAGAAGGTGCCACGGGCGGAACAGGCCACCATCTCCATGGCCAAACGCAAGTCGACCTTTGACGAAGTGGAGCTGGGGCTGACCGAGGAACAGGCCAAGAGCGAAGCCCAGAAATGCCTGGACTGCATGGTCTGCTGCGAATGCCTGCAGTGCGTGGACGCCTGCCTGGCCAAGGCCATCGACCATGACATGCGCGGAGGGATTGAAGAGCTCAAAACGGGCGCGGTCGTTGTGGCCCCCGGTTTCAGGCCCTTTGATCCACAGCTCAAGCCGGAGCTCGGCTTCGGCCTCTGGCCTAATATCGTGACCAGCCTTCAGTACGAGCGCATTTGTTCCGCGGCCGGCCCCTTTGGCGGCCACATCCAGCGCATTTCGGACGGGCAGACCCCGCATCGGATCGCCTGGATTCAGTGTGTGGGTTCCCGCGACAGCAACATCGGCAACGACTACTGCTCCTACGTCTGCTGCATGTACGCTATCAAGCAGGCCATGATCACCAAAGAGCACGAGCCCGATGTCGATACAAGCATCTTCTATATCGATATGCGGGCCCAGGGAAAAGGCTTCGATCGCTTCTACGAAAGGGCGCGCGACGAGACCGGGGTACGCTTTGTACGGTCAATGGTCTCGCGGGTGCTGCCGGTCCCGGAAACCGACCAGCTCAAGGTGGTCTATTCCGATGACAAGAGCGTCATTCGCGAGGAAATATTTGACATGGTGGTGCTCTCCGTCGGCATCTGCGCGCATCCGATGACGGAAGAACTGGCGAAGACACTGGGAGTGGAGCGGAATGCGTTCGGCTTCTGCGCGAGCGACCCCATGGATCAGGTGGCCACTTCGAGGCCTGGGATTTTTGTCTGCGGTGTTTCCCAGGGGCCAAAGGACATTCCCGACACCGTTCAGATGAGCAGCAGCGCGGCGGCCTGTGCGACCGCCCTGATCAACGAGGCCCGGGGGACTCTGATCCCGCCGCCGCCGGTCTACGAGGAGCGTGATATCACCGGTGAGCCGCCGCGGATCGGCGTCTTCATCTGCCATTGCGGTCTCAACATCGCGGGCGTGGTGGATGTGGAGGCGGTTTGCGAATATACCAAGACCCTGCCGAACGTGGCGTATGCCGCCCGCGCCTTGTTTACCTGCTCGACCGACCATCAGAAGGAAATCAAGCGGGTCATTGACGAATACAAACTGAACCGGGTGGTGGTCGCTTCTTGCACGCCTCGCACCCATGAGCCCCTCTTCCGCAGTACTCTCAGGGAAGGCGGGTTGAATGGCTATCTGTTTGAACTGGCCAACATCCGGGAACAGGATGCCTGGGTGCACATGCAGGAACCGGCCAACGCAACCGACAAAGCTAAGGATCTCGTCCGCATGTCGGTGGCGCGGGCGGCCCTCCTGGAGCCGCTGAGCGACTTCACTTACCAGGTGGTTCAGCGGGGTCTGGTGATTGGCGGCGGTTTGAGCGGGCTGTCGGCGGCTCAAGCCATTGCCGATCAGGGGTTCCCCGCGGTTCTGGTGGAATTGAGTGGCGAACTCGGGGGGAATGCCAAGACCCTTTACTACACGGAAGAGGGAACAACTCCCTACCGCTATGTACAAGACCTGATCAAGCAGGTGGAGAGCAATCCCCTCATTACCGTCTATAAAAATGCGGAAGTCACCCAGATCACCGGGAGCTGTGGTAATTTCACCAGCACCGTCTCCAGCAACGGGAACACCGTGGAGGTTTCTCACGGGGTGGTGATCGTGGCCACGGGTGGTGAGGAATACAAGCCCACCGAATACCTCTATGGTCAACACCCCCAAGTGATGACTCAACACGAGTTTGAATCGCTCCTGCACAACGAGCCGGCTCGAGCTGCCAAGTATCAGCGGGTGGTGATGATCCAATGCGTGGGCTCCCGGGAACCGGACAACTCTTACTGCAGCCGCGTCTGCTGCACGGCTGCCATGAAGAACAGCCTGAAGCTCAAGGAATTGAACCCCAAGGCGCAGGTATCGGTACTCTATCGAGATATCCGCACCTTCGGTTTCAAGGAGCTCAGCTATCAGGAGGCCCGGAAGAACGGGGTGCGGTTCTTCCGCTTCGAGTATGAAAACAAACCCAAGGTGGAAGCCATTGGGGAGCGGTTACAGGTAACGGTCGCCGATGCCCAGCTCAATCGCCCCTTCCGTCTGGATGCCGATCTGCTGGTCTTGAGCGCCGCCATCCGGCCGCGCGAGGAAGGCAAGAAGCTGGCCCAGACCCTGCTTGTGCCCTTTGATCAGGATGGGTTCTTCCTTGAGGCGCACCTCAAGCTGCGGCCTCTTGATTTTCCCACCGGCGGGTTTTTCCTTTGCGGTCTGGCGAAAGGCCCCGCCTTTGCCAACGAGGCGATTGCCCAGGGCAAGGGGGCGGTTTCGCGGGCGCTTGGCATCTTGTCCAAGAAGGAAATCGTTAAGGAAGGTATGGTGACGCAGATCAATTCCGAGCTCTGCCGTGCCTGCGGGGAATGCGAACAAACCTGTCTCTTCAGCGCCGTGAAAGTCAAGGAGATGCCTGACGGGCACCGCCAGGCCCAGGTCGACTTGGCGCTGTGCACCGGGTGTGGGGCCTGCAATGTGGCCTGTCCTACCGGTGCGGCCTCACTGGCGCATTTCCGTGACAAACAGGTTAATGCTGTCGTTTGGGCTATTTAGCTGGTGATTTTTGGATCGAGGCTGTTTGCCGTGAGCCGATAACGGAGAGGAATGTCAATGTCTGAAACTTTCGAGCCCAGAATTGTAGGTTTCGTCTGTAACTGGTGCGCTTATGCCGGAGCGGATATCGCGGGGGTGGGGCGACGACAGTACCCCACCAATATCCGTCTCATTCGCTTGATGTGCACGGGCAGGATCAATCACGGTTTCCTTCTCAACGCCTTTTTGTCGGGAGCGGACGGCGTCCTGGTTTCCGGGTGACACATCGGGGACTGCAATTACCT
>CAZDKX010000020.1:0-30180 GCA_964505935.1 uncultured Syntrophobacteraceae bacterium | reverse complement strand
T
Source organism: uncultured Syntrophobacteraceae bacterium (assembly GCA_964505935.1). Lineage (GTDB taxonomy): Bacteria > Desulfobacterota > Syntrophobacteria > Syntrophobacterales > Syntrophobacteraceae > JADGQM01. The sequence goes on along the minus strand of CAZDKX010000020.1, from coordinate 30,179 downwards.
TTTTTTTCTTCCTTTTTTTATTCTTTCTTTTTTTCATTTTTGCCCCCCTCACCCTCATCCCTTTGTCTCTCGCGGGGTGGGGGGCTGGGGGGGGGGGGGGGGCGCGGGGGGGGGGCGGGGGGGGGGGTGGTTGAATCATCCGCGAACACCGTGCTTGCGCAGAACGTCACAGCCAGCAATAAGGCGATCAAAATCATCAGCATCAGATAAATACTCTTCCAGGGATTCTCATCCATCTCATGCAGCTCACGCATCTTTGTATTCTCCTTTATGCTTCTTTTTTCATTCGTTTATTAGATGATTGCCAGCCACGCGGACTCAAAAGTATCAGCCTTGCCGACCTCACCTCCTTTCTCCCGGCGCGGGAAGCTCTTCCCGCTGCTTCGTGAAAACCAGTCTACCTCTGAAAAGTGGAGATAATTTGAAGAGACCATGTGTTGATCTTGAAGATTCAGGCTAACCGCCAAAGGCCTTCAAACAAACATTGGTCTTCTCCAGAGTGGTGTATCCAATCCTCAGCCGGGTAAGATCATTCCAGGACTTGCCGTCGGCACTGACGTAGCTTTGCCCGTTGGAGGCCGAAGCGGAGCTGCTGTACCCCGTATAATTCTTCTCCACGGCAATGGGATAAAGGTAACCGGGGGTGGTCAGCTTCACCACGACTGAAAAGTTCGCCCCGGCCTTGACCGTCGGGGCGGCGCCGGTTGCTTTGAAGGTTTTGATGGTCCGGTAGCCGGCCTTGCCCAGGGTCCCGCTGAGCGTCTTGACCAGGGTGCCGTTCGTCGGATTGGTGCCGGTGACGTCGCGGTAGAGGGTGATGGTATAGGTGGCTTTGGGAACGGGTGAATAGAAGCTTACGGCCTTGATGGAGGAGGCGGTGGCGCCGGCTTCGAAGACATTGGCAAACCAGGCCGTCGTCGAGCCATAGCCGACCGACGTCGTCCAGCCGAGGGGATCGTGGCTATAGATCGATTTGTAGTTTCCAATGCCTGCGGCATTGTGAAAACACACTCCCACGGACAGGGAACGGTCGTAGTAGGAAAGGTAGAAGTATCCCCCTTCACCCCAGCTCGTCCCCCAGCTGTTCTTGACGATGAAGGCGCCGTTGCCGGGCGGCTGTCTGGAGGAGAAAAAGTTGCCGGCAGCATAGTCATCATCCCAGCCCACAATGGCTACCGCATGGTTGGCCGAGCTCGTCCCGTCATAGTAGTAGGCGGCGTTGGTACTGTTATAGTAGGCGGAGGCGTAGTAGAAGGATACGCCCACGGCGCCGTGGGTCTTGACGGCCGCTTTCACCTCGGCGTTGTCGGTGAGGCTGTTCCTTTCCGGAAGATACCAGACATTCTGGACATGCTTCCGGACCTTGACGCCGTTGGTAGCTTGCACAGTTTGCAGGGCCGAGGCGGCATAGGGATAGGGAACGTCACTCGTATGGACCGGGCCGTCCCACCTGGCCAGGTAGGCCGTTGCCATATCAAAGGTCCCGCCTTCGCATTCCCCGTAATCGAAACCACTATTTTGAATGAGATCGGCTTCGGAGAAGTTGAAGGTTTTGTGCTGCGCATGTCGGTATTTGAGGAAAGATTCCAGCGAAGCAAACGTGGCGAAAGCCCAGCAGGACCCGCACGCCCCCTGGTCCTTGACCGCCGTGACCCCGGCCACCGTACGCAAATCGAAGGCGGCGGGGAAATCGTTGTTAGCCGTCAGCAGCGCTCTGGCAGCCACGGGGGGACGTTTGACGGGCGAGGGCATGAAGGAGAGCGGATAGCCGTCGTCGCTGAGAGTCTGCAACAAGCCCCACTCCTTCTTCTGCAGATATTCCGTGAACGCCGGGTTTTCCGGCGCCATTTGCAGCTTGGCCGCGAGGGCCGCTGATGGGAGGACGATCCAGCATAATCCGAGCGCGGCGAGCATCAGACCATAGCCATATTCCAAAAAGCGCGTGGTTTTTTTCAGCAGCAGCATGTTGTGTTCACCTCCGTGATTCCCTCCCCGCCCTCCCGTTTTCCCTTCCTGAACAAGGGTCTTCGTGCCAATACAGCGTAAGATTTAGCAGGCGAATGTGGAGGAAATATGGAGAGATCATGTGATCATTTTGAAGGACGATTAATTCTTTACAGGATGCGGATAAAATGGGACTTGGAAAGGGGCGCTCCGCCGTCAGGGGGGGAGCGGGCGTCGTCTTACCCTTATACCAGGTTAGGATAGAAAGCCGCTCCCACGTGGTCCCTTTCGACAAGAGGGCGCTGGGGGGCCATGCAATTTAACCTCAATGAGTATAGAGTATCCTGCAGGATGGCTCATGAAGGTCAAACTGATTCACAAATTATTCGCCTCGTTCCTGGGCACCAGTCTCTTTATTGTCATTTCCATGGTCGCGATCACGGCGTTCTATGCCGCGCAAAACTTCGCCGACTATGTCAACAAGATGGAAATGGAAAAGCTGAACAACCTCGTCGGCAAACTCCAGGAGGAATACTCAACCCATCAGGGTTGGGATCATTTGCGGAAGGACCCGCAGCGCTGGCAGAATATCGTGCGCTCCGAGGGCGACCTGCTGGCCTTCGGTCCCCCTTTTCCGCCCCAGCCTCCCGAGGGTGGTTTCCCCAAGGGAGGACCAGGCCCGGGAATGCCTCCGCCCGGGCTCGCCCTTGGCAAACCGCCTCCTGCCGGACCTGCCGGGGGCGAATCGCCGCCGCCACGACCGCAAGCGTTTGGCAGCCCGCCGCGGCTCACCCTTTTCGATGATCAGAAGCGGGCCGTTGTCGGCGCCCCCCACCCGCCTCCCGACCAGGTGCTGCTGGCCATCACGGTTGACGCCAGGACCGTCGGCTGGCTCGGTTTCACCAAGGTTCCGCGGTTTTCTCATCCCCTCGAGACCGAATTTGCCGAACAACAGGCCAAGGCCTTCACCCTCATCGGCCTGGCAACCTTGTGCGGGGCCATCCTGGTTTCGCTCTTTTTGGCCCGGCACCTGCTGCGCCCCATCCGCCAGCTTACCGAAGGGACGCAGGCGTTGAGCCGCCGTCAATTCAATACGCGCCTGGCGATTCCCTCCAGGGATGAACTGGGGCAACTGGCATCCGCCTTCAATGCCATGGCGCAAGCCCTTGAACACTATGAGCAGATGCGCCGGCAATGGCTGTCCGACATCTCCCACGAACTGCGGACCCCCCTGGCCATTCTCCGGGCCGAAATCGAGGCCATGCAGGACGGCCTTCGGGTGGTCACCGGCGAGACGCTGGCGTCCCTGCACGCCGAGGTGCTGCATCTCAGCAAAATCGTTGACGACCTGCGCGAGCTCGCCTCGGCGGATTCGGCCATGCTGACCATCAAGAGAGACCCCGTCAAGCCCCTGGCCGTGTTGCAGGGCACCCTCCGGGCTTTCGAAACCCGCTTTGTGGAGCGGGGCCTCAGGCTTGAGGTGGAGCTGGTCATGCCGGAGATCGTCATGGCGGGAGATGAAGACCGTTTGAAACAACTTTTCTCCAACATTCTGGAAAATGCTCTAAAATATGCCGACGTACCCGGTGCCTTGAAGGTCTGGGGAGAGTACACGCCGGAGGAGCTGGCCCTGAACTTTATGGACTCCGGCCCCGGAGTTCCCGAGGCCTCTCTGGAAAGGCTGTTTGACCGGCTCTATCGGGTCGATGAGGCGAGAAACCGCGAACAGGGCGGAAGCGGGCTCGGGTTGGCCATCTGCAAGAGCATCGTGGAGGCTCTGGGCGGACGGATCAAGGCCGCCAATGCCCCCTCGGCGGGCTTGTGGCTCGAGATTCGGTTTCCGCTCCTTCCTGTCTGACGGCGGAGAAAGGCTTGAACGCTGATGACCAGTCAACCGATTCTGGTGGTGGAAGACGAAATCAAGATCTCCCAGGTACTTTGCGCATACCTGGAGCAGGCGGGCTGCGCGGTTTCCTGCCTGAGACGCGGGGACGAGGTCCTGCCGTGGGTCAGGAAGAATCCGCCGGCCCTGATTTTGCTCGATATCATGCTGCCGGGGATGGACGGCATCACCGTCTGCCGGGAAATCAGGAAGTTTTCCAATATTCCCATTATCATGATTACGGCGAAGGTCGACGAACTCGACCGCCTGCTGGGCCTCGAACTGGGGGCGGATGACTACATCTGCAAACCCTTCAGCCCGCGGGAAGTGGTGGCCCGAGTCAAGGCTGTCCTGCGGAGGACGCTCTCACCCAAAGGAGAAAACCGGATCGTGGTCGGGGACCTCTTGCTCGATGAACCCCGCCATCAGGTCCTGGTGGACGGTCGGGAGTTGAAACTGACCCCCTGCGAATTCCAGCTGCTGAAGGTCCTGGCCGCTTCTCCCAACCGGGTTTTTTCGCGTGCCGAGTTGCTCAACTCGGTTCAGGGCTATGATTTTGAAGGTTATGAACGCACCATCGACACGCACATCAAGAACCTGCGCAAGAAGATCGCCACCCTGATCCCTGACCGGGAACTGGTCAGCACGGTCTACGGCCTGGGTTACAAATTGAACGATGCCGAGGAGGAGAGGAGAGCATGATGAACGAACGCTTGAGGGACTTCTGTCTGCGCTACCACGTCCATTTCAATGAAGAGCCGCAACTCCTCCATGCTTCCCGGCATGCCTGGCTCATTCGCGATATCCTGGGAAAGCAGTGGGTCGTGAAGACCAGAGACCCCGAAGACTTGACGCCGACACTTCTGAAGAGTTTTTCCGTGCTCCATCCACCGTTCAACTATCCGCAACCGCTATCCGATCCTGACGAGCCCTACGTGCTCTATCCCTACCTGCAAGGGGGTCTGCTGGCGGAGGATGGTTTCGAGGAGCCTGAAATCATTGACAAGGTCATGGACGTCATCGGTCGAGTGCAGGCCACCTTGCGCTCCCTGGTACTGGTACCCTTCTATCAGGAAACCATGCGCCTCAAGGATCGCGATCCCCTGGAAAACCCCCTCGAACGGATGAGCTTTGACCGCATCCAGGGCACCAGTGAGCGGCAGCGGGCCGCCCGGCATCGCGAGATGGCGGATTCCTACCACTGGACGGAGAAAACCATCCAAGACGGCCGCGACGCCCTGCAAGCCCATGGCCTTTGGTTGGAGGCGCCGCTGGCTGAATACCAGGAGCGGGTCCACGACCTTTTTGCCCTGCATATTCCGGTGGTCGGGACCAATCTATGCCACACCGCGCTGCAGCCGGAGCACCTGGTGATGGGTGGCGATGACCTTCCCGGCATCGTCGGCTGGCGGATTGAACCCCGTCCGCGTTTTTATATGAGCTATTCCTACCTGGCCTGGAGCTTCTTCCATTCCCGCAAGCTCGATGCCGCTGAATTCTATCGGGGCTATCTCCTTCGCAACAGCAGCCGGGCCTTTCATACGGAACACCACCTGGTCTTCGCCCTCTGCCTGCTGGAACAACTCGCCCGTCAGTGTGGGAAAGAAGAGACTGAAGCGGCACCGCCGGCTGCCCAAAGGATCGACGAGGCCCAGCAGCTTTTCGTCGAGTGCGTGGAGAAGAGCAGGAAGGATGAGAATGTGTTTCTCTAATGGATGCCTTCGCAGGAGTGAGCATGGAAGCTTTTCGCAGGCAGGTTGACGAAGCCACGGCATTCATCCGTTCGAGACCGGCCCCGCATCCCGAAATCGGACTGATTCTCGGAACGGGGCTCGGCGGGGTGGCGGAGGCCATGGACGTGGTGGCGCTCATTCCCTACGAAGAGATTCCCCATTTTCCGGTATCGACCGCGCCCAGCCATGAGAGTCGGCTGCTCTGCGGGCGGTGGAGCAGGAAGCCGGTCATCTCGATGCAGGGGCGGTTTCATCTTTATGAAGGCTACACACCTCAGCAGATCTCTTTTCCCATCCGGGTGATGAAGGCGTTAGGGGTGCGGACCCTGATCATCTCCGCGGCGGCGGGCGGGCTCCATCCCCAGTTTCAGGCCGGGGAGCTCATGCTGATCACGGACCATATCAACCTTACCGGTCTCAACCCGCTGCGAGGTCCCAACATTGACGAGTGGGGCCCGCGCTTTCCCGATATGGCCGAACCGTACCGCCGCCACCTCCAGGACCTGGCGCTCGAGACCGCCCTCGACGAAAAGCTGCCGCTGCACCGGGGAGTCTATGTCGGGGTGCTCGGGCCCAGCCTGGAAACGGCGGCCGAGACGCGTTTTCTGCGGGCCATGGGGGCGGACGCTGTGGGCATGTCGGTCATCATGGAAGTGATCACCGCCGTTCACGCCGGCATGGAGGTCATGGGCGTGGCGGTGATCACCAACGTGAATCTGCCGGACTGCTACCAGCCGGCGGTTCTTGAAGACATTGTGGCCACGGCGGCGCAGGCCGGACCCCGGCTCATGCGGCTGGTGACAAGAATCCTGGAACGGATGTGAAGATCGATGACGGAACCTGCACGCTCGCACCAATCGGAACCGGTCGCAGTGGACCTGCTGCTCCTCAACGGCCTGGTGTTGACGCTCGATGACCGGGATCAGCGCTTCGATCCGGGTGGGGTAGCCGTTCGCAAGGGGGAAATCGTTGCCGTGGGGCCGAGCGAAGTGCTTCAAAGGACCTTCCAGGCCTCCCGGACCCTCGATGTCGCCGGCTGTGTGGTGCTGCCCGGGCTGATCAACGCCCATACCCACGCCGCCATGACCATCTTTCGCGGGCTCGCCGACGACCTGCCCTTGATGGAATGGCTTCATGAAAACATTTTCCCCGCCGAACGCAAGCTCACCGAAGAATGGGTCTACTGGGGGACCCTGCTCGCCTGTGCGGAAATGATCCTGTCCGGGACGACCACCTTCTGCGACATGTATCTCTTCGAACACAAAGTGGCGGAGGCGGCGAGGGATGCCGGCATGCGGGCCCTGGTCGGCGAAGTACTCTACGATTTTCCCTCGCCCAACTACGGTCCCCTCGAGAGCGGGCTCGCCTATACGGAATCCCTGATCCGCCAGTGGCAGGGCGATCCCCTGGTGCGCATCGCGGTCGAGCCCCACGCCCTCTACACCTGTTCGCCGCCCATGCTGCAGCGCTGCCGGGAACTGGCGGAGCGCTGCGGCGTGCCGCTCATCATCCACGTTTCCGAAAATGACGCCGAGGTGGAAGAAATCCTCCGGCGCTACGGGCAGCGGCCGGTGGCCCACCTCGAGCACCTTGGCATGCTGGGCCCCCGCTTGATCGCCGACCACTGCGTGGCCCTCGATGCCCAAGACATGGAACTGCTCGCCCAGCGCCGGGTCCAGGTGGTACACAATCCGGAAAGCAACATGAAACTGGCCTCCGGCGTCGCGCCCGTCGCCCGGCTCCTGGAAATGGGCGTGAACGTTGCCCTGGGCACCGACGGCTGCGCCAGCAACAATGATCTCGACCTCTTCGGGGAGATGGATACCTGCGCCAAGCTCCATAAAGTCGCAACCCTCGACCCGACGGTGCTTCCCGCCGGCACCGTGCTCCGCATGGCCACCCGCAACGGCGCCCAGGCGCTGGGCTGGGAGGGAAAAATCGGGGTGCTGGCCCCCGGCTGCTGGGCCGATATCATCGTGATGGACTTCGCCCAGCCTCATTTGACCCCGCTTTATGAGCCCAAGAGTCATCTGGTCTACGCGGCCCGCGGCGCCGATGTGCGCCACAGTATCATCCACGGCCGTTTGGTCATGGAAGACCGGCGGCTGCTCACCCTGGATTGTGACGAGGTGATCCATCGTGTCCGCGCCTTCGCCCGTGCCATCAAATCCTGAAAGCGGGGCGCCGTCCCCGGCGGCCGACGAGAACCGGCCTCGGCGCGACGTCGACCTGTTGCTGACCAACATCTCATGGCTGGTGACCGGCGATGAGGCCATGCGCTGCCTGCCTGCGGGCGCCCTCGCCGTCGACGGCCCCGAGGTGGTGGGGGTCGGCCCCACCCACGAGCTCCGGGCTGAGTTTCACGGCCGCAGCGAAAGCGATCTCTCCGGCTTCCTGGTGCTCCCCGGCTTGATCAACACCCACACCCATGCCGCCATGAGCCGGTTTCGAGGCCTGGGCAATGACTTGCCGCTCGCCCGCTGGCTGCATGAGGTGATCTTTCCGGCGGAAGCCGCCTGCGTCAATCCTGAAATGGTCTACTGGGGGACCCTCCTCGCCTGTGTGGAGATGCTCAAAAACGGAGTCACCACCTTTTGCGACGGCTACTTCTTTGAGGAAGCCGCGGCGCGGGCGGCCCTGGAAAGCGGCATGCGCGCCGTCCTGGGCCAGGGGGTACTTGATTTTCCCACTCCCGACCAGCCCGACCCGGCCCGCTCCCGGGAACGGGTGGAAGCCTTTCTCGCCTCGTTCCCGAAGGATGCCGACCGCCTGCGCCCCTCCATCTTCTGCCACACTCCCTCCACCTGTCGGGCGGAGACGCTGCAATGGGCCAAGGAACTCAGCCGGGAGCACGGCATCCTGTTTCAAATCCACCTTTCGGAAACCGCCGCCGAGGTTGATGAAATCCTGAAAAAAGCAGGGGAGCGCCCGGTATGCTATCTTGATCGCTTGGGAATTCTCGACCACCGAACGTTATGCGCACATGCGGTGTGGCTGGGACCGGAGGAAATCGAGCTGCTGGCAAACCGAGGGGCTAAGGTTTCGCATAATGCGGAAAGCAACATGAAACTGGCCTCCGGCGTTGCCCCCGTCCCCCGGATGCTGGCGGCCGGGATCAAGATCGGGCTGGGGACCGACGGCTGCGCCAGCAATAACGATCTCGACCTCTTTGCCGAGATGGACAGGGTGGCCAAGTTGCACAAAGTGATCCACCGCGACCCGGTCGTCTGCCCAGCGCCCCAGGTGCTGGCCATGGCCACGCGAGACGGCGCCGCCGCCCTGGGCTGGGAGGACCGGATCGGCAGTCTGGCAGTGGGCAGGAAAGCTGATTTCATCGCCATCGATCTCCATCAGCCCCATCTCACCCCCCTCTACGACCCAATCTCGCACCTCGTCTACGCCGTCAAAGGGAGCGACGTCCGGCATGTGTGGGTCAATGGCGAGCAGGTCGTCCGGGACCGCCGGGTGCTCAAGATCGACGAACATCGCGTCATGATCGTCGTAATGAGGGAGGCTCATTGCTTCAGATAATCCTGGAGCGCCTTCTGGTTGAAGCCCGACATGCGGATGCCGCTGTCCAGGATGAACAGAGGAGTAGCGTTGACCCCCATTTCGTCGGCAATGGCTTTGTGCTTCTGCAGCAATTTCTCGCCCGCCTCGCATTTCTCACCGGCCAGTCCCTCCGGTCCATGAGCACCGTCAAAGGCACTTGCGGGGTCCTTGTCACAGAGGATCTTGAGACTCTTCTCTGCCGCCCCGGGGTGCGAGGGGAGAGGATAGAGGAAAACATAGAGAGTGTAGTCGGTCTGGGTCTTGAGCCATTCGTAGCTTTTGCGGCAGTAGGGACAGTCGAGGTCGGTAAACAGGTAGAGCTTCTTGGCCCCGCTTCCCTTCGTGATCGTGATGGCCTCCTGGATCGGCAACTTTGACACATCCACCTTGTTGACCTCGTCATAGCGTTGTTTGGTGAGGTTTGTTTTGTCCTTGTTGATGAGGTTGCCGCCGGAGATGAGGTACTGACCGTCTTTGGTCACATAGAGAACCTGTTTGTCTCGGCCGGGAACTGAAGCAACAATTTCATAGATGCTTCCCAGATCTTTTGCCTCCAGCACCTTGACCTCCGTGCCGAACAAGCTCTTGATGAGCGGCAGTTCTTGAACCTTCTTGGACACATCTTTCACTGCGCCCGCCGCCTGGAGGGGCGGGGTCAGAACCAACACCAGCAGGATTGTCAGGAACGTTCGTTTCATGCTATCCTCCCAAAAGATTTAGGCTCAATACCTCAGTGAGATCGGCCTCCCTCATAACACAAAGGACACCGGGAAACTACCTGAAACTGGCAACGGGAAACGATATTCGCCAAAGTTCCAACGGATCGTATCTCAAAACTTGCTGTCTCCCGGCACCATTCGGGAGCGGCTTTCCCGCCGCATGCAACCCTCCGATCGCGGCTGGAAAGCCGCTCCCACCGGAGTGCAACACTCCCGAACATCACTGCCTCACCCAGTTTTTCGAACCGGATAGCGGAGCAGCAGGCTGATAAGAAAGCCGACAAGAGGCAGGATACCGATGGCTTTCAAGGCAAAGGGAACGCCGTAAGCGTCGGCTATGACACCGAGGAGGGTTACGCCGATGCCTCCCGCGCCGATCGCAAACCCCACCATCAGCCCCGATGCCACGCCAAGATGGCCCGGCAGGAGCTCCTGCCCCATGATGACGGTTACGGAAAAGGAGGAGATGAGCAGCATGCCGATGACGGTCGCGGCAACCAGCAGCATGAAGCCTTCAACGATGAAGATCAGCGGGAACAGCAGAGCGGACCCGATCATGGAGATTCTCAGCCAGCAGAGGTGCCCCCAGCGATCGGCCAGAGGGGAACCCAGCAGCGTCCCCACCGCCCCGCCGAGCAGGAACAGACTGACAATTCTCCCGGCCAGAACCGGATCTCCTTTGAGAAAGTTGATGTAATAGAACGGAATATAGGTCACCAGACCGATGTGCATCCAGGTTCTCATGACAATCACGCAGATGAGCAGGCAAAGTGCCCGGTAAGCCCCGTGAGGAAGCTGGGAAGCAGCCTGTGACTTTAGCGGGGAGGCCGCTTTCGGCAGGGCGATGGTCTTGCGCAGCGCGATGATCACCAGCGTGAAGACCAGTGCGGGCGCCACCATCCACGGGAGCGAGGCGAATCCAAAATAGTGGGCCAGGGAAAGCGCCAGAATGGGGCCGAGCGCCATGCCGGCATTGCCGCCCACGGAGAAGATCGACATCCCGCTCGCCATTTTTTCACCCGTAAAGAAACGGGCGGTCTTGAAGCCTTCCGGATGATAGGAGGCGACCCCGAGGCCGCTCACGCCCACCAGGAACAAGATCGACAGGTAGCTCTGAGTCATCGGCACCAGGGCAAAACCCACTCCGGCCAGGAGGCATCCGAGGGGCAAGAGAAAGGCCTTTTCCTTTTTATCGGAGAGAAAGCCGAAGAGCGGTTGGACAATCGAGGACGCCAGATTGCTGACGATGAGGATCGCCCCCGTGACCGTATAGGAGAGTCCCAGGTTCTCCTTGATAAAGGGGAGGATGGCCGGGAGGGCCCCCTGGTAGGTGTCGACCACCATATGGCCGCACGAAAGGAGGAGCAGCACCTTGAGATTGAACTTGCCCATTCTTGATGATCCATTTTTAAAGTCTTGGGTACAATTATCTTATCACAGCCTCCGCCACGATTGCATTGCTGAAGATCCGGTTGTCAGGCGGTGGCCTGGAGTAATACTCGTTTGCAGCGCGATGGGCAAATTGTCACCACCGTTTCAAGTTATTGGCGCTTCGGTTTTCGCTCAATCTTTTGCTTGTCATGGCGATGGTTCTGGGGTTATTCAAGGACGCTGGGGGATGCGAGGATGCAAGCCCTGATTCGCAGGTCGCGCGTATTTCGATCCCCGGGCGAGGAGGTCGGTTCGATGGCATCTTGGGTTTTCAGAGGCCAATTGCCGGACATCTGGTGAGGAGGAGATGATGAAGCCACAGCCCTCACCATCCCTGCTGTGGTTCCGCGAGCCCATCGGCTCCGGACTCGAGATTCGCTATCTATGCAGCAAGCTGGTCTACAGCGGGCAGTCCCGTTATCAGAAGATCGCGTTTGTGGACAGCCTGGTGCACGGTCGTATGCTGTTTCTCGATGGGATTTGCCAGTCATCCGCCAATGACGAATTCATCTACCACGAAATGCTCGTTCATCCGGCGTTGTTCAGTCATCCGGCCCCCAAGGCCGTGCTGGTCGTGGGAGGGGCTACCGGGGCAAGCTTGAGAGAGATTTTCCGCCATCCGGGAATTGAACGGGTGGTCATGGTGGACATCGACGGCGAGCTCATTGAAATTTGCAGGCGCTTTGCCCGCCGCTGGCATGAGGGGAGTTTTGACGACCCTCGCCTCGAACTGATCATCGAAGACGGTCGTCAATACCTGGAGCGGACTGCGGAAGTGTTCGACAGTGTCATCCTCGACTTGAGCGACCCCTTCGACAGCAGCCCGGCTTCCCTGCTGTTCACCCGGGAGTTTTACGAGGTCGTCAAAACCCGCCTGGGACCTCAGGGAACAATGGCCGTGCAGGCTCAGGGCATCAGCCCGGAAGAGACCGCCATCCATGCCAGGATCACCAATACGATCAAAAGGGTCTTTCCCGTGGTCCACCCCTATCCTTACACCCTGCACTGCTTTCACCGGCCGGACGCCCATGTGCTCGCCTCACGAGATGCCAACTGGTCCCTCGCAAGGCTGGTCGCGCGCGCCGAGCACACCCCGTTCCCGCTGCAGTATTTCTCTCCGGAAATCGCCCGCGGGATGTTCAACCTGCCACCTTACCTGTACCGGGCCTATGAAACCTTCACCGAAATCCTGACCGATGATCTCATGTTTGCCGAGGTGTCCGAGATCGCCGGCGAGCCTCGCTCTGCTCGACAACACGGGACCCTGGCCTAGCGCCTGATGGCGGCACCTGCCTGGCTGGTGGCGGGATGAGGGTAAAAAATCACCGTAGCAATTGACAATACCAACGGTTGTTTTATATGGAAGCCGTCGTTTGGCTTCGCCGAAGTCACTGAAGAGCCCCGGAAAAAGGAGTATGGGATGAGCAGAGTGCTGATCATTGGTGCCGGAGGGGTGGGTGGCGTCGTGACCCACAAGTGCGCGCAAATGCCGGAGGTCTTCAGTGAGATTGTCCTCGCCAGCCGCACGCTTGCCAAGTGCGAGGCGATCAGAGACCAGCTAAGCCGGCCCATTCAGACCGCCCAGGTCGACGCCGACAAGGCTCCGGAACTGGTCGCCCTGATCCGCAAAGTCGCGCCCGACATCCTCATCAACGTGGCCCTGCCCTATCAGGACCTCACCATCATGGATGCGTGCCTGGAGACGGGTGTGCCTTACGTCGATACCGCCTGCTACGAACCTCTGGAAGAAGCCCGCTATTCCTACACCTGGCAGTGGGAATACCAGGACCGCTTCGCCGCCAGAGGGCTCATGGCGCTGCTGGGCTGCGGTTTTGACCCGGGAGTGACCAACATTTACCTCACCCACGCCCTGAAAAACCATTTCGACGAAATTCACTTCGTGGACATTGTGGACTGCAACGCCGGGCAGCACGGCTTTGCCTTCGCCACCAATTTCAATCCCGAAATCAACCTTCGGGAAGTGACCGCCCGTGGCCGGTATTATGAAAACGGGCAATGGCTTGAAACCGATCCGCTGTCGGTCCACAAGCCCTTCGATTATCCGGAAATCGGCCCTCGGGAATCCTATCTCATGTACCATGAAGAGCTGGAATCGCTGGTGCGGCATATTCCGGGGATCAAACGCATCCGCTTCTGGATGACCTTTTCGCAGGAATATCTGACGCACTTGCGGGTGCTCCAGAATGTGGGCATGACGCGGATTGATCCCGTGACCTTTCAGGGCGTCGCCATCGTCCCGCTCCAGTTCTTGAAGGCGCTCCTGCCCGAACCGTCTTCCCTGGGCGAGACCTATGCCGGCAAGACCTGCATCGGGTGCCTCATCGAGGGGATCAAGGACGGCAAGGTTCGCAAGTACTTTATCTATAACATCTGCGACCACGCCGCCTGCTATCGGGAAGTCCGCGCCAACGCCGTCTCGTACACGGCCGGAGTGCCGCCCGTCCTCGGCGCCGCCCTGATGCTGAAGGGTGTCTGGTCGGGGGCCGGGGTCTTCAACGTGGAGCAGCTCGATCCAGCCCCGTTCCTGGCGGAAATCGGCCAATACGGGCTGCCGTGGCAGGAGAAATTCCTTGATTAAGGCGGTCTGTAACCAACTTCCAGGCGGGAAAGCCTTTCTCCATCGGTTTGTGAGGCCGTAGCGCCATGTATGACCTGACCACGGCGCCCACTCCCTGCTATGTCCTCGACGAAGCGAGGCTGATCCGGAATCTCGCCGTCCTGGATGAGGTGCAGGAGCGCACCGGTTGCCGAATCATCATGGCGCTGAAGGGCTTTGCCATGTTCAGCGTGTTTCCCCTCATCCGGCAGCACCTCCGGGGCGTTGCCGCCAGCTCGCTCCATGAAGCCCGCCTGGGGTATGAAGAGTTTGGCGGAGAAGTGCATGTTTTTGCCCCGGCCTACCGGGAAGCCGAATTTGACGAACTGCTCACCTACAGCCATCACCTGGTCTTCAATTCCTTCTCCCAGTGGCGGCGCTTCAAGCCTCGCCTGGCCGCCTCCAAGAAGCGGATCTCGTGTGGCATTCGCGTCAACCCCGAACATTCGGAAGTCGAGGTCGCCCTTTACGATCCCTGCGCACCGGGTTCGAGGCTGGGGGTCACGCGTGGGAATTTCCGCGCAGAGGCTCTCGAGGGCATCACGGGACTTCATTTTCACACCCTCTGCGAGCTGAATGCCGACTCCCTGGCGCGAACGCTCCAGGCCTTTGAAGCGAACTTCGGGGAATTCCTCCCACGCATGGAGTGGGTCAATTTCGGCGGAGGACACCACATCACCCGCCCGGATTACGACGTGGAGCTCCTCTGTAAGCTCATCATCGATTTCAGAAAGCGTTACCCGGTGGAGGTCTATCTCGAACCCGGCGAAGCGGTGGTGCTCAACGCCGGGGTTTTGGTCGCCTCGGTCCTGGACCTCCTGCACAATCAAAAGGACATCGCCATCCTGGACGCTTCGGCGGCGGCCCACACCCCCGACGTCCTCGAAATGCCGTACCGGCCGGAAATCGAAGGCGCCGGGAAGCCGGGGACCTTCGCCTACGACTATCGCCTGGGCGGCCTCACCTGCCTGGCGGGTGATGTCTTCGGCGATTATTCCTTTCCCAAGCCGCTCGAAGTGGGGTCGCGGCTGGTGTTGACCGATATGGCCCACTACACGATGGTCAAGAACAATACGTTCAACGGCGTGGGGCTTCCTGCCATCGCCATTCAGGACCCCCAGAAGCGCATCCGCATCGTGCGCCAATTCGGATACGAAGACTACCGCAACCGGCTTTCTTGAAGATGGTTTCGGGGTCTTCCAAGAAGATATGAGTCACGACATCGATCATGGGAGGACCCGGCTATGCCCATTTATGAATACCGCTGCCGCGAGTGCGGCAGGAAGAATGAAATCATTACCTTTCGCATCTCCCAGGAGGTTTCGGCAACCTGCAAGCACTGCGGAAGCGAACTGCTGGATCGCATTCCTTCGCGGGTGCGGGTCCGCCTTTCCGAGGAGACGCGCATGGAACGTCTGGCCGATCCCTCGCGCCTGGGCGGTCTCGATGAGAACGACCCCAAGAGCATGATCCGCTGGATGAAGAAAATGGGCCAGGAGATGGGCGACGACATGGGCGGCGAAGACATGGACGCCATGATCGAGGAAGCCATGGAGGAGGAAAGCCGAGGGAAGTCGTCACCGGACGGGAACCTCCCCGATAGCGACCTCTGAAGCAGAGGCTTTCGACTCTTCTCGACCATCATCCCCGAGGACACCACAAAGAGACACGCACGCCGAAGAAAGCTATTCCTTGGCCTGGTTCACACAGAGGAAGGCCAGGACGAACAGGATGACGCCGAGCCCGGTCAGGAGCAGGTAGGAGGAGAAATCCGGCTCCAGTCCGAAGGCGGCGCTGCGGATGGTTTTCGCGGCATGGGTGAGCGGGAGAATCTGGAGCAAATTCTGCGCCCAGGGGGGCATCCGGTCCACCGGAAAGAAGGTCCCGCCCAGGAAGGCCATGGGCGTGATGAAGAAATTGGTGAGGAGCGCCTGATCGGCATGGGATTTCACCACCATGGCCAGGCAGACCGCCAGGGAGGCGAAGACAAAGCTGTTGAGCACCACCGCCAGCCAGAACCAGGCGTTGTAGGAAAGGACCACTCCGGAGAGAAGGGCGATGACGATGACCAGCACCACCGAAAGCAGCGCCCGCGTGATCCCGGCCAGCACTTCCCCGGTAACGTAGGCAATGTTGCGGATGGGCGCCGCCTGGAATTCCTCGAAGATGCGCCAGTAGAAACGCGCAATGTTGATTTCACTGGCGATGGCAAAGGCCTGAATCATGCTGCTCATGGCCACGAGGCCGGGAATCAGGAATTCGAGATACGAACGCCCCTCAATCCGCACCCCCTGGCCCATCCCCAAGCCGAAGGCCACGAGATAGAGCAGCGGGCTGACCGACATGGAAGCAGTCTGCTTGAAGAATTTTTTCTTCAGGATGAGCAGCTCGCGCCGGTAGACGGCCAGACAGCCTCTCATGAGGCAACCTTCTTCCCGGTCACGGCAAGAAAGACGTCTTCGAGGTTGACGCGCCGCAAGGTGAAGCCGCCCTGCTGTTTGCCCAGGTGTCGGCTGGCTTCCTCGCGGGAGTGGAAAAACAGCGTTGCCATATTGCCGTCCACAATTTCGTCCAGCGCCCACGCGCCAAGGCGGGCCATCAGTTGCTGGGGAGTATCGACGGCGACGATGGCACCCTCATCCAGGAAGGCCACCCGTTCGGCCAGAAATTCCGCCTCCTCGATGTAATGGGTGGTGAGAAAGATGGTGGAGCCGCTCTGCTGTATCTTTTTCACCAGCGACCAGATGCGGCGGCGGATGGTGGGATCGAGGCCGACCGTCGGTTCATCCAGAAAGAGGATTTTCGGGGCGTGCATCAGCGCGCGGGCGACCATCACCCGCCGCTTCAAACCGCCGGAAAGCTGCTTGATAGGGCTGTCCCGGCGGTCGGCAACGCCGACGTAGTCGAGCAACTCGGCGATTTTAGCGGCCCGCTCCCCGGCCGGCATGTGAAACAGCCGCCCGTGGATGTCCAGGTTTTCGTAAACAGTGAGCTCATGGTCCAGGTTGAAGGTCTGGGGCACAAGGCCGCATTGCTTCTTGGCCTCCAGCGTCTCCTTCACGACATGGAAACCGTGCACATAGGCATCGCCCGAAGACGGATAGGCGAGGCCGGTCAGGATCTTGATGGTGGTCGTCTTCCCCGATCCGTTCGGCCCCAGGTAAGCAAACAGCTCACCCTCTCGCACCTGCAGGTTCACCCCCTTCAGGGCCTGGATGGAGCGATAGTTCTTGGTCAGGTTCTCAATTCTGATCATTGAGAATAGTGCCTTGGATCTCAGCATTACCTGTTGCGGGAGGAAGGCTTCCCGAGAACACTTACGCTGCGAAGCGCAGAATCTCCACTTCAGCCCCCTTGCGGACGGCTTCTTCCCCTTTTTTCAAGACCAGCGAGGTGACCTCTTTCGAGAGATAGTACTCCCCACAATTCTCACACACATCGGCAGGAACCTGTTTGATGATCACAATCGTTTCCCCCCGCTGCAAGGTGACCGTAACCTGGCCTGCATGAGTCTCACCCTGCCGGCATAGAACGCATCTCATGGTGAGCTCCTCTTTCGGAAACCTGTCAACCAGAGTCCCGGATCAGGAAGATATACGGTAATCACATAGCAGACTCCCGTTGCCGAATCTACCCCGAGGAAGACATGGGTAGCCCGGTGGTTCACTCGACCCAGCAGCAACACGCTTGGCAATGGCTTGCCGTCCGGATATTCATCAATCAGCTCACCTTCGGCGATGATTTCAGAACGGTCAAAACGGATGCTCGCCTCCGGAGCAGGGATATATAAATGGTGAAGGCGATCGTCAGCGGGGCCGTAGCTGATCTTGGAGGGATAGGATTTGAGATTCGGCATCAGGTTTTGCGATCCAACGGCAATCGTGTAATGCGGACGCGTCTCCTGTCGACCACACAGATTGAACTTTGGATGATATCCGGGGGCACCATCAGCAAGACTCGATCCAATAGTCCGCACATTTCACGGTCCGAGTAATTCCCGCCCCGGAACAGGATCATTCCAGGTCCGTCCGCCGCCGAAAGTGCCAGAAGACGAGGAAAGTCCAGGTCTGCCGTGATAACAATCCGGCCCTCACGGCGGGCTATTTCCAGCAACTCTGTATCCGAAGCCCGGTCTTTCCCGATCTGGTGAGCATGTACCCCTTCATGCTCATGAGCCTCCAGAACTTCCAACAAGAGTGCGGAGACCGGCATATCCAGAAGCACTTTCATGAGGCAAACTCAACGACCTGTTCATCAGCCAAAAAGGCAGCGTAGGAGAGCGCCTCCTGAATGTCCTCGGCTTCAAGATAGGGGTATGATTTGAGGATGGATTCCTGAGTCTCACCGGCAGCCAGGAGCCCAAGCAGACGTGATACCGGAAATCGCAGCCCTCGAACGGTAGGCTTCCCACCGCAGACTTCAGAGTTTACGGTGATCCGTTGAAAGGTCATAGGAAACATCTCCTTTCCGTAACATGTATTCCCGAAAATCCGCAATGTGTCATTTCGAGCCGGAGGCGAGAAATCTTGTTTCCATAAGTAGTTGACTTTCCAGATTTCTCGCTTTGCTCCGCTTCGTTCGAAATGACAGAAAACGAGTTGCCGGACAAGCTCCTAAAAGGATATTAATCTACATATACCAAAAAGCGGCCAGTCACAATGCCCAACAGGTTGCATGCAAAACTCCGACGCGACTCTCCCATGATCTCCGAAGTGACCCAATCGAGACTGGTTCAGGGATAATAACGGCGAGTTGGAGGACAACCGAGTTGTCATCGTAACGGTGCAAGCAGCTTCACTGCTGGGCTACGGGATGCGCAGTAGAAAAGCTTTGGCCTCGGCCAAAACCGCGCGAAGACGGCTGAAACCATCTTCGGCGAGATAGGGGGGGTAACAGGCAAAAGGAGCTCTTCGATTGCATCAGGGGCAACTGAACCATTGAACAATCATTTCAAAGATTTTATATTAGCCGCACTTTCAGCCTGCAGAGCACCCGGTGAATCCAGGGGAAAGATCGATAGCGAAAAGGACCAGGGTACGGATCGATGGTTTACGACGTTGGCATTGATGTCGGTTCGGTGAGCATCAATTGTGTGGTGATCGACGAGCAGCAGCGGGTGGTGCTGGAGACCCCCTATCTGCGCCATTTTGGGCTTTTTTTCGAGGAAACCCTGCGGTTGCTGGGCGAGCTGCCGGCGAGCCTCGCTCCGGGCGCGGCTGGCGAGATCCGCTCCATCACCTTTACCGGAGTGAACGGCCAGCTCCTCGCGGAGATGCTCGGCGCACCCCATGAGGTGGAAACCATCTCGCAGATCCTGGGGGTGGTGCATCTGGCGCCGGAAGTACGCTCGATCATCAGCATCGGCGGGCAGGATGCCTCGCTTTTCCAACTGGCCCACGAGAGCGGTCAATGGCAATTGGAGGCCTTCAACATGAACGGGCCCTGCGCCTCGGGGACCGGTTCGTTCATGGACCAGCAGGCTGAACGGCTGGCGCTCTCCATGTACGGCGCCGAATTTCGCATGGATCAGGAAAAGCTCCAGCAGACCCTCGACGACTTCATCGCCCTGGGGCTCAAGGCCACTTATCCCGCACCGGTGGCCTGCCGCTGCACAGTCTTCACCAAATCGGACATGATCCACCTGCAGAACAAGGGCGAGTCGCTGCCCAACATCATCGCCGGCCTTCATTACGGCAATGCCGCCAACTACCTCAGCACCATTGTAGCCAACCGGCAGCTGGCGGACCCCCTGGTCTTCATCGGGGGCATGGCTTCCAACCGGCTGCAGGTCAAGGCCTTCCGGCATTACTTTCCGGACCTCCAGGTGCCGCCCCATCACACCTCGCTGGGCGCGCTCGGCGCGGCGCTTCAGGCCCAGAAGCAGGGCTGGCGCAACCGGATCGATCCCGCCCGCCTGGACGCCGGCCGGGCCACCGCCGCCTGCCAGTTTCCCGGCGCCGACCGGCTGGAGCTCGAGCTCACCCACTTCGACCCCGACAACACCCTCTCCCCCTGGGAGACCCGCAGAAAGAGCGCCACCCAGGTGTTTCTGGGGGTGGATATCGGCTCGACCTCGACCAAGTATGCCCTCATCGACGACCAGGGGCAGATCCTCCACAAGTGCTACGTGGCGACGCAGGGCAAACCTATCGAAGTGACCCAGCGCCTGCTGCAGACGATCGAGCAGGAAGTCGGCAGTCGCGTGCGCCTGCTGGCCGTGGCGACGACCGGCTCCGGGCGGAACGTGGTGGGGGATTTTTTGAATGCCGATCTCATCATCGATGAAATCACGGCCCATGCCCGCGGAGGCGTCGCCGTGGACCCGGAAATCGACACCATCTTTGAAATCGGCGGCCAGGATTCGAAGTATATCCGGATCGATCAGACCCATCCCCTGGACTTCGATATGAACAAGGTCTGCGCCGCCGGCACGGGGAGCTTCCTGCACGAGCTCGCCAACAAGATGAAAATCAACATCGTCGGCGAATTCCAGGAAGTCGCGTTGGCTGCACAAACCCCGGTTCATCTGGCGGAACGCTGCACGGTGTTCATGGAATCCGACCTTGTGAGTTACGCCCAGAAAGGGGCGCGCCGGGAAGACTTGATTGCCGGCCTCTGTTACGCCATCGTCCATAACTATCTCAACCGGGTGGTGGAAAAGCGCTTCATCGGCCAGCGGATCATGTTCCTGGGCGGTCCTTCCCTCAACCAGGGGATTGTGGCGGCCTTCGAGAAAGTGCTGGGCAAGCCGATTCTGGTGCCCAAACACCGGGAAGTCATGGGGGCTTTCGGGGCGGCCCTGGCGGTGCGGGAGCGCTACCACCGGGGGGAAGTGGCCGGCAAAACCCGCAACCTGGAAAAGCTGGCCCGTTCGGAAGTGAGCTTTACCGAGACCATCTGCCGCGCGGACAAGAAATGCCACAACGAATGCAAGCTCAAGGTCTATGACTTTGGTGGGAACAAGAGCATCTGGGGCGGCGATTGCGGGCGGTATGAAGCCAGCCGCCACGAGGGACGGCAGCAGGCCAATTATTTTCTCGAACGTCAGCAGCTGTTTCAGGGGGCCCTTGAGGAAAAAGGCATCAGCCTCCTCGAAGTCGCCCGAGGGGACTCCTCATCGCGGCCCACGGTGGGCATTCCGCTGGCGTTGCACAGTCTCGAATGGGGGGTCTTCTGGTCGCATCTTTTTTCGGAACTGGGGTTCACGGTCCTGCTGAGCCCGCGTACCAACAACAAGCTGGTGCTGGCCGGCGTCGAGAGCATGACGGCGGAAACCTGCTTCCCGGTGAAGGTCTTTCACGGCCATGTGCACCATCTGCTGGACCGTACCGACTACCTGTTCCTGCCCAACGTGATCGACATGCCGACGCCCGAGGCGCATGAAACCGGCTTCTTCTGCCCGCTGGTGGAAAGCTCTCAGTATATGGTGCGGGCGGCGCTCGAAATCCCCGATCGGCGACTCATCCGGCCGACGCTCTATCTCAAGGAGGGCCCCCGGCAGGTGGCGGAATCCCTCACCGGGTGCCTCCCGAGCGATCTCCGCCCCTCGGCGGCAGTGATCGAGCGAGCGGTACAGCAGGCCTGGGATCGGCAGCACCAGTTTCGCCGGAAGCTTCTCGAGCGCGGGCGGGAGGTCGTCGAGGAGATGCCGCCCGGCGAAGCGCTCTGGGTGGTCACCGGTCGCCCCTACAATCTTCATGACGAGCGGGCGAACCTGCAGCTGGGAAGGCATCTGGCCAAGCTGGGCATCAGGGCCCTGCCCATGGATTTTGTCGAGGTCGAGTCGGAGGACCTGAGCGATTTTCCCATGATGTACTGGGGGCAGGGAGCCAAAATCCTGCGCACCGCCAAACGCATCGCCCGCACCCCTGGGTGGTACGGGGTTCACCTGACCAATTTCAGCTGCGGGGCCGATTCGTTCATCGAACATTTTTACCGCCACCTGCTGCGGGAAAAACCGGCACTGGTCCTGGAACTGGACGAACACAGCGCCGTAGCGGGGCTGCTCACCCGCATCGAGGCGTTTCAGAATGTCGTGAAAAATCTACAAGACAAATTGCTGAAAAATCATTATGAGGCAGATACACCTTACGAGGCTTTATGCCGGTGATCGATTGACGAAGGGATAAGACAGCAGAGCAAGATGTCACAAGCGACTGAGCCTCATGCCTTTCACCGTTTTCAGACGAGTGTCAGGCAGTTCGACGTTTCCGGCAGGACCCTCCTCATGCCCGATATGGCCCCCTTCGGCAGCCGCCTCATCGCGGCGAGCTTTCGTGGCGTGGGCGTTGAGGCTATCGTGCTGGAAACTTACCAGGGATTGACTCAGGGCCGAGAATTCACTTCCGGTAAAGAATGTTTCCCCTGCCAGGTGACGCTCGGGGACATTCTCTCTTATCTTCAGCAGGAAAAGCAGCGGCTCGGGCCCGCCTTTGCGCCTGAGCGCTATGTTTATTTCATGCCGGATGCGGACGGTCCCTGCCGCTTCGGCATGTACAACAAACTCCAGCGACTGGTGCTGGATCGCTTCGAGGAATTCAGGGACATTCCCATTGTCTATCTTTCCACGGAAGACTCCTACGCCACCAACGGCATCATCCCGCCCGACCTTGCCCCCATCTTCCGCAAACTGGCCTATGTGGCCGTGATCATTGCCGACGTCCTGGACCGGACGGTTTGGCGGGTGCGCCCCTACGAACGGCGAACGGGCATGACGGATGCGTTCATGGCCGAAGCGCTGCAGCGGATGACGGCCGAGATTGAGGCGCGCGGCGCCCGCCTCGAGTTCGACAAGCTGTTCCTGCTGCTGGAAGACATTGTGGCCACGGCCCGCACCTTCATTGATCCGCGGCAGCCCCGACGGCCCTTTATCGGGATCGTGGGAGAAATTTATCTGCGCACCCATCCCGATTCCAATCAGCACATTGTGCGGCAGCTCGAGGCTTGTGGCGGGGAAGTGGTGGATGCCTCACTGGGCGAGTGGGTCAATTACGTCTCCTTCGAGCGGGCTCGCAAGCTGCAGCGCCGCTGGCTTAAGGCCTGGCGGGAAAAGGACCGCAAGACGCTGTGGGAAGTCGGACGGCAATGGCTGGACATTGAAATCGAAAAGCTCTACCAGGCGTGGCGTCAGCACCAGGTATACCGCAGCGCCTTCAAGCATCTGGACATCCAGGCCGATCACTCCATCAGCCGGATTGAACGACGGCTCGAGGCGAATCGCCTTTTCAGCTTTGCCATCGGCACGGAAGCCGCGCTGAGCATCGGCGGCGCCCTCGAATACGCTCATCACGGCTGCGACGGCATTGTGAACGTCTTCCCCTTTACCTGTATGCCGAGCACCATCTGCTCGGCAATTCTCAAACCCCTGCTCCACCAAATGCGCATCCCCTACCTTGACGCTCCCTACGATGGCACCATCCAGCCCAATCGAGAAGTGGCGCTGCGCACTTTTCTCTATCAGGCGAAACAGCATCAGGCGTCCAGGCTCGCGGGAAAAAGCGAGTAAGGTTAAAAGATGGCAAATCAGACTATGATCATCAATGCGGTGCATCCGGAGGAATTCCGGATCGCCATTGTCGAGGGGCAGTCTCTGGAAAGCTTTTTCATCGAGACGGCGGCCCGCAGCAAGGTGTCCGGCAACCTCTACAAAGGGATTATCACCCACGTCCAGCCGAGCCTTCAGGCGGCCTTTGTCAATTACGGCATGGATCGCAACGGCTTCCTGCCGCTCTCGGACATCCACCCCGAGTACTATCAAAACGAGGTCGAGGAGCCGGTAAGGATCCAGGATGTCATTCATCCCGGCCAGGAAGTGCTGGTGCAGGTCGTCAAGGAAGAGATCGGCAGCAAGGGAGCGCTCCTCACAACGTATCTCTCGCTGGCCGGCCGAGATGTCGTGCTCATGCCTGGCCAGTCGCAGCGCGGCATCTCCCGGAAAATCGAAGATGAAGCCCAGCGGGAGCGGCTGCGAACGATCCTCAATGATCTCAGGATGCCCGAGGAATTCGGCCTCATCATCCGCACCGCCGCAGAAACCCGCACCAAGAAGGAAATCGTCAAAGACTTCAACCACCTCATGAAGATCTGGGAAGAGATCAGGAAGCAGGTGGAGGACGCTCCGGCACCGGCGCTCATCCATAAGGACCAGGACCTGGCGCTGAAAATCCTGCGCGATTATTTCAGCCCCAACATCAAGACGATTCTGGTGGACGATCGGGAGGTCCATAAGACGGTCAAGGAATTCCTGCGGATCATCAGCCCGGCCAATCAGCGGACGGTGAAGCTTTACAAGGAGGAAGGACCGATCACCGGCAAGTTCAACCTGGAAGACCAGATCGACCAGATTTTTCGCCAGCGGGTGCCGCTGAAATCGGGCGGGTCCCTGTTCATTGACCGGACGGAAGCGCTGGTGGCCATCGACGTCAACTCCGGCCGCACCAACGGCAACGGGGTGCTCGAAGAGATGGTGTTCAAGGTCAATCTGGAAGCCGCCGTGGAAATCGCCCGTCAGCTGCGTCTGCGCGACCTGGGGGGGCTGATTGTCATCGATTTCATCGACATGCGGGAAAGCCGTCATGCGCGCGAAGTGGAACGCCGCTTCAAGGAAGAAATCAAGAAGGACAAGGCCAAGATCACCGTGGGCCGTATTTCCCGCTTCGGCCTGCTTGAACTCTCGCGCCAGCACCTGGGTTTGAACATCATGCAGGGCTCTTTCGGAGAATGCCCATTCTGCCATGGGGCAGGGCTGGTCCGTTCGACGGAAACGCTGGCCCTGAGCCATCTCCGTAAGATCTGGCAGACCCTCAGCCACAAGAAAGTGGCACAGGTCAAGGCCACGCTCAACCTGAATGTGGCCAACTACCTCCTCAACCGCAAGCGCAACGATCTACTCGAGCTGGAAGACCGTTACAAAGCCAGCATCCTCATCGAGGGCTCCGCCGCCATGCTGCCTCACGAGGGGCACATCGAGTACGTCGCCGGGGAAACTGCCTAGTACCCATCCGGAACCGCCATTCTGTGGGAGCGGCATGCTGCCGCGATCGGGGCTGAAAGCCCCTCATACAAAGTGAGCAGCCGCTTTTCGGATGGACACGGACTACACGATCACGTAACGCTTGATGGTATGGACCACTTCGTCGGGATCATCGATCACCTCGAAGAGGTCGGTATCATGATCGGAGATGTAGTGGTCCCTCAGCAGGACGCTCTTGATCCAGTCGATCAGCCCGCCCCAGTAGTCACGGCCCACGAGGATGACCGGAAAAGGCTTGATCCGCTTGGTTTGAATGAGCGTCAAGGCCTCGAAGATCTCATCCAGGGTGCCCAGGCCTCCAGGCATGCCGATATAGGCCTGAGCATACTTGACAAACATCACCTTGCGCACGAAAAAGTACTGGAAATCGAGCTTGACGTTGGAGTAAGGATTCGGTTCCTGTTCGAGGGGGAGCATGATATTGAGCCCGACGGAGCTGGCGCCCCCTTCCCGGGCACCTTTGTTGCCAGCCTCCATGATCCCGGGGCCGCCGCCGGTGATGATGTTGAAACCGTTTTCCGCCAGCTTCCTGGCAATGATGACGGTCCGCTCGTAGGTTTCGTCCCCCGGTCTCACCCGAGCCGAGCCAAAAATGGAGACCGCTGGATAGATATCCGAAAGTGTCTCAAAGCCATCCACGAATTCGGACAGGATCTTGAAGAGCCGCCAGCTGTCATGGACGGTTATGGCGTCGAGCAGGAATTGCTTTTCCGGCGCATCCGCTGTCTTTCTCCCTCGCATCATTCCCTCCTCAAATTCTTTGGCCCACGATGATAACCGCACAGTCCACAAAGAGGCTTCGGTCCGCCCGCTCATGGCTCTCGTGAAAACGATTATACCG
The DNA here is from genome assembly GCA_964505935.1 of uncultured Syntrophobacteraceae bacterium. Classification (GTDB taxonomy): domain Bacteria; phylum Desulfobacterota; class Syntrophobacteria; order Syntrophobacterales; family Syntrophobacteraceae; genus JADGQM01. Next base: position 4,428 of record CAZDKX010000020.1, on the reverse strand, counting down.
GTAATGGGCCGATGATGAAATGGAGAACCATAGTGGGAAACCGTCTCAGCGTCCCCCGTCGCTTCCGCAAAATGCGCCTGAAACTGCAAGTATTCGGAAAAAGTGATTGAATCGCTTACGGAGATAAGCTATTAAGCCAGGTGGGACACGCAATAAAACTGTCTGTAAAGGGCAGTGTTGAGCTTTGCTTGAACTCAGATCAGCCGGTCTGGGATAAACGGCCATACTGCTGAATTGAGAATTGAGCAGGTTAAGGAACTTTGATGCAGCAGTGTTGGGGATAAATGGAGGCACTTCGCCATGGAAATGAAGGTTTTTGTGAAAACTGCCCTGAAACGGGTTTCTCAGAAAGTTGCCGATGGAAGCCTGGACAAGCACGAAGAAGGCTATGACGATCCCGAAGAGATGCTTTTGGACTGGATCTGGATCGAACTCAAAGAAGAATCTCCGGACAAGGATGCCGTCATCAACATGGAACTGGATGACCTCTACGAGGTGATCGAGAGTTCAGCGGACATTTATGAGGATTACCAGATCCTTCTCGATACCATTCGTTCGGGCAACGGTTGATTTTTTTGCTCGGGCTATTTTTCTGAGCGCCCAATATAGGGCGCTTTTTTTGTTTGAGGGAACCCATGCAGATTGAACCGAAGCCCATCCATCTCCTCCCGGGCCGGGAAAAACGCTTGCTCCAGGGGCACAAGTGGGTATTCAGCAACGAACTGGCGGACCATCCCACCGATTTTGAACCGGGCGCCTGGGTGACCGTCTATTCGAGCAAGGGGGTATGCTTCGGCAGCGGCTACCTCAACCCCCATTCCTTGATTGCCGTGCGCCTGGTCTGCCGTCCTCACGAAAAACCGTCCCGGGAGCTCTTTGGGGAGCTCTTGACGAGAGCGGCCGACCGTCGCGAGACCTTGTTTTACCCTAATTCTAGATGCAGCAGGCTGGTTTATGGAGAGGCTGACGGTCTGCCGGGCTTGATCGTGGACCGCTACGGCGAGGTTCTTGTGTATCAAATCACGACGCTGGGGATGTCACTGATGGAGGAGTTGCTCCAGGAGCTCCTGATCGAGCTCTTCCGGCCCCAGGCCCTGGTTTTTCGCAATGACACGGCGATCCGAACCCTTGAAGGCCTGCCCATGGTCAAGGGCGTGGCCCACGGCGAACTTCCCGACCCCTGCTGGATCGATTTCGAAGGGCTCCACTTCCTGATCGACCCGCTCAACGGTCAGAAGACCGGCTTTTATCTTGACCAGCGCGACAATCGTCAAGCCGTCCACCGCTGGGCCAAAGACCGGAGGGTGCTCGACCTCTTTTGTTACAACGGGGCCTGGAGCCTGTCCGCAGCAGCGGCTGGAGCGCATGAGGTGGTCGGCATCGATCAGGCTCGCGACGCCGTCGACCAGGCCCGCCACAGCGCCGCCCGCAATCGCCTGGAAACGATCTGCCGGTTTGAAACGGAAGAGGCCTTCACTTTCCTGAAAACCGTCAAGAAGGGCGCTTTTGAACTGATCGTGCTCGATCCGCCGGCCTTCGCCAAGACCAGGAGCAATCTTCCCCAGGCCCTGAAGGGTTATACCGACCTCAATCGCCGTGCCCTGCTGGCCCTCGAACCCGGCGGGACCCTGATCACCTGCTCCTGCTCCTACCATCTGAGCGAAGATCTGTTCCGCGAAATGCTCTTGAAGGCTGCCCAGGCCAGCGGCCGGCAGTTACGCGTCCTCGAAGTCCGCGGTCAGGCCCTGGATCACCCCGTGCTGCTCGCCATGCCGGAAACCCGCTACCTCAAGTGCGCCATCCTCGAGGTCCTGTGACAGCTTACCTCGTATCTCGCTAAAATGGGAAACCTTCCGGCGTGCCACGGTTCGCCCCTCGCCATGCCACGCGAGGGGCGCCGAAACCCCACGCCCCGAGCGGCCCGGGCTTTTTCTCTTGACGGACTCCTCCATTCAACGTAATAGCCAACTCTGTATGATAGTTTGGGGCACGAAGTCCCAAGACGCGTGCTGACCAGGCCAGCACCCAATAAGGCCATGAAGGCTCATGATCCAGCAGGGTGGATTTTGCCTTCATGGCTTTTTCTTTTATGGTGTCGCGAATGCTTATGGGGCGGATCTCTTCGCCTCCCAGGCATCGTAAATTTCCAAAGGACCATCATGCATATTTCGGAAGGAGTGCTCAGCCCCCCGGTGTTGGGCGCGGGCGCCGCCCTGGCCGCCGTGGGAACCGCCATCGGACTTAAGAAGATAGACTATGAGGCCATTCCCCGGGTGGCGATCCTCTCCGCAGCTTTCTTTGTGGCCACCCTGATTCATGTCCCGGTGGGACCGGTAGGCCTTCATTTGGTGCTCAACGGCCTCATGGGGCTGCTGCTGGGGTGGGCAGCAGTGCCTGCGATCCTCATCGCTCTGTTCTTACAGGCTCTCCTCTTCCAGTTCGGCGGGCTGACGGTGTTGGGGGTGAATACGGTCATCATGGCCCTGCCGGCCGTGATCTGCTTCTATTTGTACCGGCCCCTGCTGCGCCGCCCCGGGCTGGCCTCCTCGGTGGGAGCTTTTGCGTGTGGCTTTTCCGCCATTCTGCTCAGCGCGCTCCTGGTGGCCGCAGCGCTCATTTCCACCGGCCAGGCCTTTTTGCCGGTGGCCGAACTGGCTGTTTTGGCCCATTTTCCGGTGATGCTCATCGAGGGCATCATCACGCTGTTCATCTTTCTCTTTCTCAAGAAAGTCCGCCCCGAAATGCTGGAGGGTTTGTATGCTTGAAGACTGCCTACTGAGGAGAGGAGTGGCAGGCATCGGCCAGGGCTTTCCCGTGCGCTCAACCACGAAGGCTTCCTGCCGGTGGCTCATCCCGGTATTTATCGGCTTCTGCCTCCTGAGCCCAGCCTCCCCGGCCGTAGCCCATCGCGTGCTGGTTTACGCCTATGCCGACGGCGATATCCTCCATACGGAAAGCAAGTTTGTCGGCAGCGGGGCGGTGCAGCAAGGTCAGGTGCAGATCCTGGATCAAAAGACCGGCAGGACCCTTTTGAGCGGGACTACGGACGACCAGGGCAAGTTCTCGTGCAAAATCCCTACGGAAATTGCTGCTCAACGGCTGGACCTGCTCATTACAGTGGAGGCGTCCATGGGGCATCGGGGCGAATGGCAACTGAAAGCGGAAAGTTACCTCCCGATGGCCACCATGGCCGCCCCTTCTGCTGCATCCATGGCGCCGACCGCGACGGCCCCGGCCACCTCGACGCCGGCAGCTCCTGCCGATTCCAGAACAGCCACGATCGACCGGCAAGTCTTGGAGGAAATCCTGAATCAGACGATGGAACGTCAGCTCTCGCCCATAAAAGGAATGCTGGCCGAATCTCAAAGGCACCAGCCCACCCTGACCGACATCATCGGCGGCATCGGCTACATTATGGGGATCTTCGGGCTGCTAGCCTATTTGCAGAGCAGGAGGAAGAGGAATCTGTGAGCGCCCTCCAGGAACCCTTCTCCGAAGGCAGCAGCTTGCTCCACCGCTTGGATCCCCGGGGCAAAATCGTTGTTGCCGGCCTATTCGCTGTGATGGTGGCGGCAGCCAAAACAATCCCTGCGGCCACTGCCGGGCTGATGCTGTCCCTGGTCTGCCTGGCCCTGGCCCGTCTGCCCCTCAAGAAAGTGATCGGGCGGCTGCTCGTGGTGAACAGCTTCGTGCTGTTTCTCTGGTTCGTCGTGCCACTGACCTATCCAGGCGACGCCCTGTTTACCCTCGGCCCTCTGTCGGCTACCCGCGAGGGCCTTGTCCTTGCCGGCTTGATCACTGTCAAATCGAACACCATCATTATCGCTCTGATAACACTGGTTGCCACGGTACCCGTTGTTACCCTGGGACAGGCGATGCACAGGATGCGCTTTCCCGACAAGCTCTGTCATTTGCTGCTCTTCACCTACCGCTACCTCCATGTCTTCGAGCAGGAATTTCACCGCCTCGCCCAAGCTATGAAGATCCGGGGATTCCAGCCGCGCACCAATCTTCACACCTACCGCGCCTACGCTTATCTCGCGGCGATGCTGCTGGTCCACAGCTATGATCGGGCCGACCGCGTTTTTGAGGCCATGCGGTGCCGGGGTTTCCACGGGGTTTTTTACAGCCTGCGGACCTTTGCCTGGCATCGCCGGGACGGGGTTTTCATGGTCGTGGCTTTGCTGGCCCTGGCGGCACTCCTTTATCTGGAATGGGGTATGCCGAGCCTGATCGTGAGGACAGGATGAGTGAACCCTTGATAGAGCTTCAAAACCTTACCTTTGCTTACCCCGGGGCGGCTGCCCCGGTTTTTCAGGACCTCAACTACCGGCTTCTGCCGGGGAAACACATCGGCCTCATCGGTCCCAACGGGTGCGGCAAGACCACGCTTCTGCACCTGATCATGGGCCTGCTGCGGCCCCAGGC
>CAZDKX010000019.1:0-30410 GCA_964505935.1 uncultured Syntrophobacteraceae bacterium | reverse complement strand
TCTGGATGCGGCTCGGCCTTGCCTACCTGGGCGAAAGCAGGGCTGCCGAGGCCAAGGCGGCCTTTAGCGAAGCGCTCAAACTCAATCCCCGATATTTCGAGGCCAAGAACAAGCTCGGGATCACGCTGGCCTACCTGGGCGAGCTGGAGGAAGCGCTTCGGGTGATGGGGGAGATCATTGCCTCGGGCAGAAGATACGCTGACGTCCACTATCACATGGCCCTCATCGAAATTGCTCGCCAGCGCCCGCAGGAAGCCATGGCGTTGCTGCGGGAAGCCCTCACCATCAACCCCTCCTATAAGGAAGCCAGGATCAAGTTGGGCCTCCTCCTGGGCAAGGCCGGTGATCTGCACTTGGGCCTGAAGGAGCTCAAGGAAGCCCAGGCGATATCCCCCGGCGATCAGAGCCTGAAGCCCCTGATCGTAGCCCTTGAGGAAATCGGCAGCTCGAGTCAGTGTCCTCAGGAAGAAGTTCAGGGGGTGATCAGGCAGTTTCTGGGTGAGGACAAACCCCTTGCCGAAACCCTCCAGGAGATGCACAAGCAGATCGAGATTACCCCGAGTTTTTCCGAAATTGTTGCCGTGGTCCTGCCCTTGATGGAAGAAGACCGCTCGGCCTGCGAGATGCTGCTGCCCCAGCTTCAGGGATACCTCGAGCAACATCCGACCTATCCGGACCTGCATAACAGTCTGGGGAGCGTTTACGTCAAGCTGAAGCGGCTCGAGGAAGCCGAACAGGCCTTTCGAAAAGCACTCGCCTTGAATCCGGAATACGTGAAGGCGCGCATGAACCTCTTCCAGACCTTGAAAGCCCTGGGGAAAGCTGAGGAGGCCCTGGAGAAGGCAGCTTTCCTGGTGCGTAAAGAGCTTCCCTATCCGGACCTCTATGCGGACATCGCCGAAATCTACCTCGACCTTGGCCTTTGTGAAAAAGCTGCCGCTCATGTCGACAGGGCGCTGGAGCTCAAGGCGCACTATGCCAAAGCTCACCTCATCAAAGCTTTGGTGAAGGAGAAACAGGAGTGTTTCGAGGAAGCGAAGACGGAGCTCGCCGTATGTCTGAAGCTCAACCCCCCTGCCGCTTACAGGAAGAAGGCGGAGGAAGCCATGCTGCGCCTGCTGAGCAAGTGATTATTTCATAATTCGTGATGATTTCTCCCTCCTCGATGGGGTAAGCGGGGTGGGGATGTTGTTGCTCGGCGCTTCACACCCTCCCCCACCCCTCCATCAGGCGATGGGAGTATTGAAATAGTTTCCAAATAGTCGCTGGCTCATCACTCCCATTACCACGGCCGTCTTGCTGACCTGTTCGATCCGGAGACGAGAAATGACGAAAGTCCTTTGCCCTAATATTTTTCCTCTTAACTTGAATATATTCTTGAAGATTGACTGTCGAGCCAAGTAAGATAATAAGCAAAACAAGATGTTGCCTTAGCCGAAATGCTGCTGCAAGCGCCAGGAAATGAGGAAGACACTATGAAGATCTGCCGGAATGGATGGAGACCAGGGCCTCGCTTGGCGGTCATGGCCATGGCCCTGATGGCGATTGTCGGCGCGGGATGCAGTCATTCCGCGGGAAAGACCGACCAGTTTGACCTCTATGTCAAGGAACAGGCTGATCTCAAAGAGCGCGACCGACTGCAGGCAAGGCTGACGGTTACCCCCGAAAAGGCTGTTTTGCATCCCGAGTACCAGGTCATTGAAAACATCGCCGTGCCATATCTTCCGGAATACCGGGTCGGGGCTGGCGACGTGGTCGAAATTGTGTATCACATCCGCTACGAGAAGACCTCCGAAGAGTATCGCCTCGAAGTCCAGGACAAAATCAGCATCACCTTTCCCTACCATCCCCAGTTCAGCACGACCGTTCTGGTCCGCACCGACGGCAAGATCACCGTTCCCCTGCTGGGAGACGTGCCCGCCGAGTCGAAGACCCCCCAGGAACTGACCGCCATACTCAACAGGGGCTATAGTAAGTATTTGAACAATCCGTCGCTGACCGTTGCCCTTGAACAGTTCAATGTCAAAATTGACGAGCTCAAGAAAGCCATCACCACCGCCCCCAGGGGGCAAAGCAAGATTGCCCCGGTAGCCCCGGATGGGCGGATCGCTTTTCCCATCATCGGCGGCGTCCAGGCCCAGGGACTGACCGTTCGTGAGCTCGAAAAGCTTGTTAACGACCGGTATGCCGAATACATCCGGAACCTGAACGCCACCTTGATCCTGCTGGAGATTCATCACGCGAAATTCTATATCGTGGGCGAGGTAGAACGGCCGGGGGCCTTTGAGATGACGTCCCGAGTCAACCTGCTTGACGCCCTTGCGCTTGCAGGGGGCTTCAAGAAGTCGGCAGCCCTCGATGAGGTCGTCATCTTCCGCAATGACGGACTGGAGCGACCAGTTGCCATGAAAGTCGACCTGCAGGCCGTGCTGGATAGAGGCTTTGCCCTCAACAATCTGGACTTGAAGCCTGCCGACATTGTCTATGTTTCCAAGACAAGAATTGACAAATTTGACGATCTGGTTGAAAAGATCTTTACTAAAGGTATATACGGCATAGTTCCATTCCAGACTGTATTTAGTATAAACTACGACATAAATAGTTACACAGTTCGTTAATCGCTTGTCAAGGATACAATTATGGATGATAGCCCAATATATCAAGAAAAACAAATGCAGAATATATTTAGGGATGTTGTCTATATAATATTCGAACGCTTGCGAACGGTATTGACGATATTTATTGTGGTTTTTTCCGGCAGTATTCTGCTCGCACTCTTCCTTCCTCCGATTTATCAGTCTTCGGCCACATTCTACCTGCGGTCGCCTCCCAACCTGGATCCTTTGCAGAAGGACACCTATTACGACTACAAGAACCGGGTCAGGCGAGCCCTGCAGGAACAGAAGGAGATTGTCTTTTCCAACCGCGTATTGCAGAGAGTTGCCGAAAAGCTCTATCCCGGCCTCAGCCCGGCAGCCCTTCCCAAGACGATCGAGAAGATGCGCAAGCGCCTGGAGGTTACCCCCCCTACCGGTGAGACCTTCGAGGATTCCAACGTGTATATTGTCAGCTATCAGGAGGAGACGGCGGAAGGGGCGGCCAAGGGGGCGGCAACCATCGCGGAGGTCTACCAGGAGACCTTTGCTGCCATCTCCCGGGAGAAGGCCCTTTATTCCTATGAGTTCTTCCAACAGCAGGTCGAAAAGCTCGAGCAGGACATGGCGGCCAAGGAAGCGGCATTGAGGGATTATGAATCCCGCAAAGCCCTTGGGTTGCTCGAGATTCTCAACCTCGAGCCCAAGAAGACCAACCTCGAGACAGGACCGCAGGCGCTGCTCAACCAGACCCTGCAAAAGTACCATGAGCTCCAGGAACAGCTGGCAGGACTCAACACCTCCATCGAAGCGATGGAACGGGAGTCGGAGAAAAGCAGCATCCCCGCAATCATTCCCGAAATGGAGGGGGTCGGTCGAACCATTACCGTTTTCAAGAACAAAGTTGCGCAGCTGCAAATCCAGCTGAATGAAATGAAACCTCAGTTCTCGGAGCAGTTTGTTCCCCTGGAACAGGTGCAGCATGAGCTCGATCTGAATATCCGGTCCCTGAAGGACGAGCTGGCGCGAGCTCTGGAAGCGCAGAAAATCAATGCCAGGACCCTGAAAGCAAAATTGCTGGAATTGGAAAAGGTGATTGAGGAACTCCAGGAGCGCATTCGTTCGGCAGTGCAGGAAAAATCAGCCTATGAAGGGTTGTTGCTGGAGTTCAATCTGGCCAGAGATGCCTATTCATCTGCCCGCAATCAGCTGGAACAGGCTCGCCTGGCACTGGAACTGAATCAGGAGAAGCAGGTCATCACCTTGGTCGATGTGCCCGAAGTGCCGTTCAAGAAATCCAAACCCAATCGCCCCCTGATCGTCCTGCTGGGGCTGATTGCGGGACTTTCCCTGGGAGTGGCTTCCGCGTTGACCGTGGACTATTTCGATCACTCCATCAAGAGGCCTGCCGACATCAGCCGTTATCTGAAGGTGCCCCTCCTCGGCTCGGTCTCAAGAATGGGATAGCCTCCATGATCGAGGTGTTATTGGCCATAATCGGGTTGTCGGCTCTTCTGATCTTCTTCTACATCCTGCAAGGCACCCGCGAAGCTTCCGACCCTGCCATGGCTTTCTCTTTAAGTACCGTCATTTTTTCGTTCTGGTTGGTCTCCTGTGCCGTCTGGGGCCCCTATTTCTTTTCCGTGAGGATTCCGGGGCTATTTGACTTTGCCATCGACCGCGGGTTTCTTGCGATGCTCTTTGGCATTCTGCTGATTGGGATGTACCGCGATAAGGTCAATTTTGGGCGCGGTTGCAGGATCGAGGTATTGATGCTCCTTTTTCTGGGCGTCTGTCTGGGATCCATGTGCGTGCATGGCTTCAAGGCGACCGTTCCCCGGTATCCTTCTCCTGTCAATATCTTCATCAATGGCTATTTATTCCCCTTCTTTGCCCTGCTCTTTGCCGGCAACTACCTCATCAACAAAAGGGATTTGTCGGTGGTGTTCCATGTGATTTTCTATTTCAGCGTTTACCTGGTGGTCATTGCCTATTTTGAATTCTTCAATCTGCGGCAGTTCGTTTTTCCCAGGTACATAAACGACCCTGAGATTCTGTTGCATCTGGATCGTGCGCGAGGCCCTTTCCTCAATGCGGCGTTTAATGGCTTGGCAATGAACCTGGGATTCATTTGCGGCCTTCATCTGCTGGCGTTCAAGCGGGGTTTCCAGCGGCTGTGGTATGTCGTGCTGCTGGCCTTGTTTTTTCCGGCGGTATTTTTCACCCAAACGCGGTCCGTGTATCTCACTTTTGCCCTCACCCTCGTCTGTTTTGTCTGGTTCTATCGGACGGCTTATCCCAAGCTCAAGGTCTTGGCCATACCCGTGGTTCTTCTTTTTCTGCTGGTGTTGGTGCGCCTGGAGACCCTGGCATCCAGGGAACGGAGGGAGGGAGGGGTTTATCAGGTGGAGGAAGTGGAAACGCGGTTCGGCCTGATCCGGAGGTCTGTCGTGATGTTCTTCGATCATCCCGTATTCGGGGTTGGTCTGGGTCAGTTCGTACCGGCCGTGGTGCAGCAATACCGGGGAAAGATCCCGCTGCCGGCAGACCTTGAAGAACAAACCCAGCACAATCATTTCCTCGGGCTCATGGTTGAGCTCGGTATCGTGGGTGCTTCGTTATACCTGATGGTGGTGGCAGGCTTCTTCAGGGGGCTCCTCAAGCTTGCCGAGAAGCTCCCCGAACAGGGGTTTATCAGCGTCAATCTCCTTGTAGTGCTTGCCATTGCCCTGGCGGTATGTCTCTGCTGCAACCTGTTCGTGGAACCGTCCTACTGTCTCTATGCCAATGTCTCATTTTTCCTGTTTGGAGGTATTGTCAACGGTTTGTATCGTCACTTCTCTCTGCAGCGCTGAGGCAACAAGGCCGGCGCAGGGGAAAAGGCGAATGAGAGAGCACGGGTTCTCGGGCATGCCTGACTGAAGGAGCGGCCATGTACCAAGAATTTTTCCAGATGAAGGCGGAGGCCTTTTCCAATCAACCCCTTCCGGGGTTGTTCTTCACCTCGAAAAGCCACCAGTCCGTCTGGGCCTGCCTCGTATCGGAAATCAATCGGAGCGAGCCTTTCCTGCTGGTAACCGGCGAGTATGGTATGGGGAAAACCACGCTCTGCCTGAAACTCGTCCGGGCTTTGAAGAAACACGGCAGACTCCCTTTCCTCCATATCGCCACCCCCAACTACGATTATACCGCCATTCTCCAGAGGATTGCCGGCAGGCTGGGACTGGCGGTTGAGGGACTGGGGCTGGCCCAGTTGCAGGACCGGATCTTTCAATATTTCGAACAAGAACAGCCGCCGAAGGGCATTATCCTCATTTTTGACGATGTACAGGACATGGGCATGGCAACCCTGGCCAACCTCAGGCTGCTTGTCAACTTCAGCCATGATGGCTATTTCCCGTTCCGGCTCATTCTCTTCGGCCATCCCTCGTTCATCCAGCGACTTCATTCCCAGGTCCTCCGGGCACTCAACCAGAGGATCAGGCGGCGATTGTCTCTCGAGCCGTTGAGTCCTCCTGAGACCCGGGAATATGTCTATTTCCGCCTTTACCGGGCGGGGGGGACGGGCTCCCCGATCTTCACCGATGAGGCCCTGAGGCTTCTGTACGACTACAGTCGGGGCATTCCGCGATTGATCAACAATGTCTGCGATATTTGTCTGTTCCTCGCTGCTTCCGAGGGAGTGGACAGAATTGATCAGGACATGATGGCCAACGCTGTGCGCTATCTCCAGGCTGAACCGCCTGGACTTCCGGAGCAGCCCCAGGACGCGTCGAGTCCGCCGCCGGTGAGGCCGATAGTGGAGGGGCAGCGAGTCAGAGTCATAGCGGGTGAGTCAGGACCGGCAACCTCTGAAAGACAACCTGCTGCTCCAGCGTTCCCTGCAGAAACGGCAGCGGGGGTGGTTTCCGCACCGGAACGGTCAGCAGAGGCAAGAGACAGCGGTTGGCCCGCAGTGATTGGGACGTTCGAGCCTTCCAGCGATCTCCCTGCCGAAGGTCAGCGCGAACGCTCGAATTTCGTGTGGCTTGTGGTGATCCTGGTGGCTTTCCTGGTCGGGCTGTTGCTGGTGATCCTTGTTGACGTAAAGTCGGTTTTCAAGGGATTTCAATAAGCGCCGAGGGGGCGCCGCCGCATTTTGGGCGATCCCTAACCACTCTAAATTGGGAAAAGTGACATGAGCAAAGGAAAGTGGGAAGCTGCATACACGAAACCGCGGGAAGGAGAATCTGACGACGAGGGGGCTCCGTTTGAGGAGGACGGCGACGACATGGTTTTTGTGGACCACGACCCTTCCCAGCGTCGGCATCCCGGTGTGGTTTCCGGTGAGGAGCAGCCCTCGGTTGGCCGCGGCGGGCTGGAGGGGGGTGATCAGGACTTCCTGCACGAAAGTGCGGAAGATGCCCGTCTTCTCGATGATGAGGCGTCCTCGGCAGAAGGACCCGCTGGGCAAGCCTGGAAGGAAGTCTTTCTGGGGGTTGCCGGAGCCCCTCGGGGCCGCTCTACAGCGCCCACCTTGCCGGCGGATGGTCCCCGCTTGCAGCTCTCCGTCGGTCAATTGTCAGTTTCTGAGGGTTTGGACCATACCCCTCCCTCCCTGGCAAAAATGAACCCGTCTTTAAACAGTATATGGACCAGCCTCCTGATGAAATCAGCCCCAACGCCCAGGACCCTACTCTTCTGTGGTGCCACTCAAGGCGAGGGGGCCTCCTTCATTTCCTTTCATTTCAGCCTTTTTCTCGCACTCGGACTCCAGCTGCGGGTCCTCTATCTCGACACCGATGTGGAGAAACGCTCACCTTCCCCTCACCTGCCTCCTATGCAAGAGGGGCGGGGCCTGGTTTCCTTTTTCGATGAGGGCTTGCCTCTCGAGTCGCTGGTGGCCGGCACCCAGTTTGATAACCTGTGGGTGCTCCCCGCGGGAGATCGAAAATCATCAAGTCAGCCGCAGGGCTTCGTCTACGGGAAGGAGACCCTCGGAAAACTGGTAAGCTTCTGCCGACGCCACTTTGACGTGGCCATTTTCGATGGGCAACCGGTACTCTGGTCTCCCGCCACGGTAGCTTTTGGCCGGGCCGTGGATCGGGTGATCATGGTATGCCGTTACGGCTATTCCCGGCGGGAAGTGAGCAAACTGGCCATCGATACCCTGGGGGAGAATGAAGTTCAAGTCGCCGGCGTGATTCTCAACGACCGGCAGTACCCAGTCCCACAAAAACTCTACAAGAAACTGAAGTAGCGAAGATTATGGGCCATCACCAATCGAAGAAAACCATTCTGCACTTGATTGATGCGCTCAACAATGCCGGCGCCCAACAACTGCTGGTGCTTTTCGCCAAATGGGCGCCCCCCGAGCGTTACCGACAGCTCGTGGGAGTCCTGCAGCCCGACCTTGAAATCGAGAGGGCCCTGACCTCTCAGGGGGTACGCGTCATCTGCTTCAACCGTCACCGCCCCAGCATCCTGCAGCCATTGCCCTTCTTTCGATATTTCTACTGCAACATCAGGGACATCATGGCCCTTTGCCGGGAGCATGCAGTGGATGTCCTTCAATGCCATCTTTCCGATGCCGAATTCACCGGAATCATCGCCGGGAGGCTTTGCCATGGGACCAAGGTCCTCTCTACGATTCACGGACCGGACATCTTCCCTCCCAGACAGCGCTTCGAGATCAGGAATGTCATGCGGTTCATCCTCACCAAGCTGCTTTACCGATGGACCGATTTGATCATTGCCGTATCCGACGAAGTGGCAGTCTATCTTACGAGGGTTTTTCGGCTGAAACCGGAGAAGGTGCGGGTCGTCCTGAACCGAATTGAGGTGAGTGCCTTCGACCGGCAAGAGCCTCGCAGCGCGCTTCGGGACGAACTGGGAATTGGTCCCAAGGACTGCGTGCTGACCAATGTCGGCCGCCTGAGGACCCAAAAGGGACAGACCTTCCTGCTGGATGCCATGGCCAGCCTGGTCCCCACCTTCGGCGCGCTCAAGCTGCTCATTCTGGGAGAGGGAGACCTTTTGCCAACGCTCAACAGGAAGGCGGAAACGCTCGGCCTTTCCAAGCGGCTAAAATTCCTGGGCAACCGTTCTGATGTGCCGGCTATCCTGGCCCTGACGGATATTTTTGTCTTTCCTTCCCTGTGGGAGGGGACTTCCCTGGCGCTTTTGGAGGCCATGGCCGCCGGCAAACCGATTGTGGCAACGGACATCCCGGGTAATCGGAGCGTTCTGCAGCACATGAAGACGGCTATTCTGGTCCCGCCCGGAGACAGTACGGCCCTGGCCGAGGGAATCTCCTTCTTGCTGACGAATCCCGCGAAGGCAAGAGAACTGGGGCGCAATGCCCGCATTTTGGTGGAACGGCAATTCGACATCCGCCAAACCATGGCGGAGCTCGAGGCGATCTGGGGATAATGGTGAGATCCATATGGCTATCATTGCCGTAACTGGCTTGCGGGGGGTACCGGCTACCTGGGGGGGCGTTGAGCGCCAGTGTGAGGAAACGTATTCACGGCTGTCACCAAGACATCACATTGTCATTTATGCCCGAAAAGGCTATGTGCCGGAAGGTATCGCCTCTTACCGTGGAATGACTGTCAGGACGCTGCCGACAGTTGCCTCGAAATACCTCGAGGCCTTTGTCCATACGGGGTTGGCGGTCCTCGACGCCCTTCGCCTGCGTCCTGATATTCTCCACATATACGCCCAGGGTCCGTGTCTGTTCAGCTGGCTGCCTCGCCTCCTCCGCCCGCGGATGCGAGTCTTCTTTACCTGCACCGGCCTCGACTGGATGCGGAAGAAATGGCCCTGGTGGGCCTCCCGGATCATTTACCTGGGCGAGTTGGCCTCGGTCTGCTTTCCCCATTATCGGATTGCGGTCTCGAGGGAATTGCAGAAATACTATGAACTCCGTCACGGGGTTGCGACGTATTACATCCCCAACGGAGTCGAGCCGGCGGTAAGGAGACCTCCCAACCGGATCAGGCAATTTGGGCTTTCCGGAGGGGATTATTTCCTCTTCGTCGGCCGCCTGGTCCCCGAAAAGCGGGTGGAAGACCTCATTGAGGCGTATCGTCAAGCTGCGCCCGCTTCCAAGCTGGTGATCATCGGGGAGAGTGCCGGCACGGATCAATACGTAGCGGGCTTGAGAGACATGGCGAAAGGCCGGACTTCCATCATTTTTGGCGGATATCAGTACGGAGAAGTGCTCCAGGAGTTCTATTCCAATGCCCGAGCCTTCGTCGCTCCTTCGGAACTGGAAGGTCTGCCTCTCACCCTGCTGGAAGCCATGTCCTTCGGCTTGCCCTGCATCGCCAGTGATATTGCCCCGCACCAGGAGGTAGTGAACGCCACGGATGGGTTGCTGTATGCCACAGCCCGAGTGACCGACCTTGCAAGAAAGCTGGTGGAGGTGGATCAGATGACTGAGGCGGAACTCTCCGGCATTGGCAGTCATGCCCAGGAACGCCTCAAGAGCCTCTACGACTGGGACAGGGTCGCAGCAGCATTAGACCGGTTGTACCAGCAAAGTCTGAAAGGCAGCGCTCGGTGAGGCCGAAGGCTCCTCCTTTTCAGTGATTTCGGCTCACGCTTTGGAGCACCATCAGCCGGTCCAAGACGCGCAAGAAGGTTGGCAGCCGGTCATCGATCAACTGCTGGGCATGATTGCGGGCTTGCCGGCCAATGGCTTCGGCCTCATCCGAATGATGCCAGAAATAGGCGAGTTCCTCCGCCAGGCCGGCGGCATCACGAGCCTCGACGAAAACCGCTGTTTTCCGGTGTTCGGCGTATTCAAGGGTTGCCAGGTTTGAGGTAACAATCAACGGTCTTCCCAGCGCCATGGTCTCCAGCATGCTGTTCTGGCCTGCCGCGACCCAATAGGATTGCAGGGGAAGGACCATCAGGCGGCAGGCGCTGACCAGCCCGACCAACTCTTCCAGGGACAGTCGTTCTCGAATGAGCGTAACATGGCCTGGAACTGAGACGCCGGGGACGTACGTCTGGGAAAGGATTACCATGCGATTTTGAAAACGCGCGGCGGCCCGCACGAGGGTGTCGAAATCCCGGTCGCTGTTGCCGTAAGCGAAGATATAGTCCTGGCCGGCGCATGGCGTTCGATTGCACAGCGAGGCAATAGGAAAATCCGGAAAGAAGAGGAGTCGCTTTCGGTCGATGTTGAACAAGCGGGCGTAGATGAGCTCTTCCTGCCTTGAAGTGCAAAGAAACAGGTCAATGCCGGGAATTGCCAGCTTGAGAAGGAAGAGCCTGAGACGATAGCCAGTGTCCCTGCGTTCCAAGTTGATATGAAAATCCCGCATCACATGCAAGGCAGTGCGGTCTCGCAGAAGACGGCTGACAAAACCATGAACGATCCCTATCCGCATGGACCAGGACATCACCACATCAAATCGATGCCTTTTTCTGGCAGCTGTCAGGGGAACAAGAAATTCCCCAAGCTTCCCAGCAACTCTACCGAGTAGACGGGTATTGGCCCACCCGCCATAGGGATGAACTATCCGAAGCTCTTTGGCCAGAGGGTGGATTTCCTGATAGAGTCCCCAGCGCCCCTCTTCCTTCCAGGGTAAAAGGAACAGGAGTCGAAGACGATTGATCACCCCAGGACTGACTTGTTCTTCAACGGGGTGGGAGGAAGCGTGCATCACCAAGAACTCCTTAGATTGCTTGCGTCAAAACCGGTGGTGGGATACCCTTACCCTTCGGCGAAGATCCTGTATCGGTCGTGGTTGCCGCCTGGCGGAAAACGCGCTCGGTTCGACGGCTTCTTCCCTGTTTCAGCGCACAATTGCTTCCTTCTGTCTAAGATTTAGACAGCAGGCTGGTTGTGTGCTGCGCCTTTAAAAGAAAACAGAGACCTGGAATGACCAGTCGGGATGAGACCTACAGCAGGGTCGGCAAAGCCACTGCCATCATTATCGGGATAACGATTGTAGACAAGGTCCTGGCTCTTGCCAAGGAAATGCTTGTTGCCCATCGCTATGGCGTTTCCGCCGAACTTGACGTTTTCAATGTCGCCTATGCCCTGCCCGGCACGCTCATGATGTTCTTCTCCTCGGCACTGGTAGCGGCTTTGGTCCCCCTTTATGTCGAATGGTCGAGTCGTCTGTCGGTACGGCAAGCCAACGCCAATGCCCTCTCGCTCTGGCACGCCAGCACCTTGTTCTTTGCCGGCCTGTCTCTTGTGGGCTATTTGACGAGCCCCTACCTTTTCCCGGCTATCGGTTATGGCTTCAGCGCCGAGCAGAAAGCACTGGGGATCGGTATGGAACGGCTTCTCAGTCTGCTCATCCTGCTCGACGGCACAGGCATTGTCTTGCTGGGGCTCCTTCATGCCAAGAAGAGCTTTTTCAATCTGAATGCCGCCTCCCTCTCCATCAATCTCATCACGATTATCCTTCTGGTCGGCTGGGGGGCCGCGATGGGCATCGATGCGCTGATTTGGGGATTTCTCTTGGGAACGCTCGTCAAATCGCTGTATATGGGAGTAGTCCTCTACCGGGAGGGTTTTCCCGTTTTGGGGCGAGCACCCTACGACCGTTCTGTCCATTTCGCCGCCATCTCCCTGGCACTCCCCCTCCTCGGAAGCAGCCTCATCGCCAACTCCAACCTTTTTGTGGACCATATCATGGCTTCCGAGCTCGCTCCCGGCTCCGTTTCCTCCCTTCGCTATGCCTTCAGGATCAATGACATGCCCATCCAGATCGTCATTGTCGCCGTCTCAAGGGCAATTTTTCCGTTCATCGCAGAACAGGTCATAGAAGGAGACTTTGAGGGACTGAGGATGATGTTCAAGCGAACGATCATCTTCCTTGCCTTTCTCACCATCCCCACGACCTGCCTGGTGGGCTTCCTTTCAGAAGACATCGTGGCCCTTCTGCTTCAGCGGGGCGCCTTTGACAGCCACGCCACGCAAGAGACAGCCAGGACCCTCACGTTTTACTGTTTTGGGCTGTTTTTTTGTGCTTATACATTCATAAACCAGACCTTCTTTTCGGCCCTCAAAGACACAAAACCGCTCTTCTATGTCGGGTGCCTCTCTATTTGTCTGAACATCTTCTTGAATTGGGCTTTGATGAAGATCTACGGAGTCGCCGGAATCGCTCTTTCGACTACTGCCACCATGATCATGGTTTCCATAATCTTTGTGGTCATGCTGCAATCCCGCCTCCAAATCCATTATTTCAAAGACCTTCTCGCCGCCCTTTTGCGAATCGTTCTTGCAGCTCTGTGCATGTTCGCTCTTGCTCTGCTACTCAGGTATTTTCTCGAGGACGCCGGAATGCACCGACTCCTCTACCTCACTACGATTGCAGCCCCCTGCTCGTTGTGCTATCTCGCGGCAATTCGCCTGTTTCGTACCGAAGAGCTGGATTTCTGCTTGAGCATTTTCCGCAAGATGTTCTCGGTGTTGCGGTAACCCAGGTTTCCATGAGGATCTCTTACACTCGTCTCATCGTGCTTCCTGTGGGGAGGACACGACTTCAAACTCGACGCGACGGTTCCTGGCGCGGCTTTGGGGCGTCCGGTTGTCCGCGGCGGGTTGGGACTCGCCGTAAGCCATGGTGCCAAGCCGTGAGGGAGAAATTCCCTTGCTCGTCAGATAACCCAAGACCGACAGAGCTCTCTTTTCAGAGAGCGCCTGGTTATAGCTTTCAGACCCCAGGGCATCCGCATGTCCTGCAATGATCACAGAAAGCCCTGAATGATCCGTCAGATACCTGGCGTCTCGTTCCAGAACAGGATGGAACTCTCGAGAAACCTTGAAGCGATCAAACTCAAAGTAGACACTCTCAAGTTCCGGTACCCTGCCCATGGCAGCGTCGCCGGGTGAACGGGAATAGAGCAAGGTGGCGTAGAGCTCCTTCTTATGATCCAGCCAAAAAGCCATGCCTTCCCGGTCAAAAACGGCCTTGTATTTCAATACCATGTCGCCACCGTAGAGTTCATAAAGTTTCCCGTTTCCTCGATATTCCATGGGAAGCGATTGATGTTCCTTGCCGGCGGTGCCAACCTCATTCTCCAGCTCTGCGGTAGCTCGATTTTGGAGGACTGGGGAAGGAGAATAGGCAAGCCTCTCAACGGACTCCACAGGTTCCAGATCGGCCAGGACTTTTTCAGGTGCAACCCATCGACCCGATTGCTCCTGCAGGCTCCCGGCAAAATTCTTTCCCAGGTAGATCCGGTGTACCCGTAAACGGTCGTCAAGCAGCAGACTGATATCGAACAGATCATACTGCATACACCTTCCTTCGCTCTTGATCCTGCTGGGAGCACCAAGTTCCGAGATCAATTCGGCTTTCGTCATCCCCAGGCGCACTCCTCGCTGCATTCCCCCGCCTTGGACTATGACCGAATTCTCCGGCAAGGCTTGGGTGGGGACAAAAAGAATGAAAAACAACAGGATCCAGAACCTTCTGCAAAAGCCTCTCATCTCTCAATCCTCCAATCTGCAGTCAGCCGGAACGGTTGCCATTTGCCCCCAGGGCATGGCCTCCCTTCCTTCTGTAAGCAACACCGTCGCTCCAAAGGATGTTCTCAGCGAGGCCCTCATGATCCTGTGGGAAACCCGAATCGGTTTCGGTGGTGTGCGTACCAAACTGCAAAGCACAGCACCAGCCAAAGCTTGCGGGCAAAGGCGAGCGAGCCGCCGCAGCGCTTGAAATCCTGCCACAGCCTGCGAATATAGGACAGGTCAAGAAGACCCAGGTCCTTCAGGGCCCTGGCAGCGAAATGCTCCTCCGCAAAATCAACCAACTGCACTCGCAACCAGGTCTGTAAAGGAACATCAAAGCCATGCTTCTTCCGGTAGGCAATGCCGTGGGCCTGGTCAGCCGGCAGCATGCGGGTCAACCACTGGCGCAGGATCTTTTTACTCTGCCCGAGGTCGGCCTTCCAGCAAGCCGGCATAAGCAGCACCTTTTCAACCAGCAACTGGTCGAGAAACGGGGTTCTTGCTTCCACCCCGTGAGCCATGGTCATGCGGTCCACCTTGGCAAGGAGATCATCGGGCAGCCAGTAGACCAGGTCTAACGCAAGCGATGCTTCCAGGGAGGAGGTTAACTGGTAGAAGGTGCTGAGCCGTTCTCCCATCTGCTTGATAAATCTTGGAGGATAAGCCTTCTCGCACCGGTTATCGGGCATCAGGCGGTGAAGCGCAGCTTCGCCGTAAACCGTCGTCCATCGGGCACAACCAAGGTCTTCCGAGGACGAAAAGATTTTCAAAAGGCGTGACAGCACCTCGGGCTTTTGAGGATCACTCTCGATTTGGCACCACTTACTGAAGACGGGGCTCAAATGGTGCAGATACCTCCAGACCCACCAGAGCGCCTGGTAAAGCTTTTCCCGCCGGTAGTGATCATAGCCCCAGAAGAGCTCATCGGCACCCTCTCCGGACATGACCACCTTGACGTGTTGAGAGAGGGCCTTGGAAATCAGGTAGGTTGGGATCAGGGCCGGGTCGCCTGAAGGCTCGTCGGCATGAAAGAGCACTCGCTCGAGGGTCATTGCCTCGAGGCTGCCGCCGTCGACGATCTGCAGCTCCATCCCCAGTGCTGCGGCAACCGCCCTGGCATAACGGGTCTCGTCCAAATCCCGCTCCGGAAAAGATACCTGAAAGCCTCTCAACGGCACGTTCACCTGCTGCATGGCGTAACAGGAAAGGAGACTGGAATCCACGCCACCGCTGAGGAGCATGCCGATTTCCACATCAGCGATGAGCCGATAGCGAACACTGTCCTGCAAAGCGGCATCAACCTCTTCCGGACCGACCGATGATTGCCTCGATTGCCGCTGAAGGCATTCCTCCACCGACCAGTAGCGAGTGTTGGTCAAATCCCACGCAGGAATTGCCAGCACCATGAGATGCCCCGGCTCAAGCCGCTTGATTTCCTTGCAGATCGTATGGGGGCCGGGAATGTACTGGAGGGAAAAGAGCGCTCTCAGGCTCTCGGCGTCAAGGGAAAGAGGAAAATCGGGCAGAGCGTAGAAGCACTTCAGCTCGGAGGCGACCACCAGCATGTTACGATCATAATAGTAGTAAAGGGGTTTCTTCCCCAGGCGGTCGCGGCCTAAAATGACACGATTGTGGTTCTCGTCGAAAAGGATGAAGGCGAACATACCCCGCAGATGCTGAACAAAGTCTTCCCCGAAACAGTGATAGGTTCCCAGAATGACCTCCGTGTCAGTCTGAGTGCGCAGGTGAAAACCACTTTCCAAAACCTTCGTCCGCAGATCCTGATAGTTGTAGATTTCCCCATTGAACGAAATGTGCAAGCCGTGGTGGGAATCGTGAAGGGGCTGCGATCCGGCTTCGGAGAGATCGATGATGCTCAGGCGACGGTGGCCGAGAACCACGTGAGGGGCCGACCAGGTCCCTCCCGCATCCGGACCGCGATAGCGCAGGGAATCGGTCATGCGCCTGACCACACCCAGCATATCCTGGGCTTGAAAAGGATTGCGGGTAACTAAGCCCGTGATGCCACACATGTTCCGTTATCCTTCTTTTCATCCACGAAGTCACACCAAGATACACGAAGAAAAGACTTCGTATGGCCTATAGACTTTGTGCTTTGAGACAAAGCCATGGATTTGCCGGATCGTGCCTGGTCTGGTTGTCAGGTCGGGCAGCCGCTGCCGTTTCAGGAGGAAGCACAGAGCCCGGCAAACAGGCTCTCAAATGAAGCCGTCATCTGCGTTACCGTGAGATGCTCAAAAGCCAGACACTGCGCCGCCTCTGCCATGCTTTGCCGCAGTTCCGGATGGGCCAGGAGCTCCATGATCCGCCATGCCAGCTCCTCATGATCGCCAACTTTCACCAGGTAACCGGTCTTTCCCGGAACAACAATCTCTCGCATGAAGCCGACATCGGAGCTGATGGTGGGGATTCCGGCCGTCATGGCTTCGATCACGGCCACGGAGAGGGTTTCCTGTTCGGGCTTCGAGGCCAGGACGTTGAGGTCCACGGCACGCAACACATCGCCCATATCACGCCGAAAGCCCAAGAAATGCACATGCCGGTCGAGACCCAGTTCCCGAGTCAGCTGCAGCAAAGAAGACTTGCGGGGCCCATCCCCCACGATGAGGAAATGAGCCTCGGGAAACTGTTGCACCACCAGCCGGGCGGCCTTCAGCAAAACATCATGGGCCTTGTCCGGCCGTAGCACCGCTACCTGGCTGACCACCAGACACCCCAGTGGGAGGCCAAGTCTTTCTTTGGCGGCCTCCCTGGAGAAATTGGAGGAAATGCGTTGAGGATCGACCGCATTGTAGATGACCTCGATTTTCTCCTTGGGGATCTTTTCGTGGCGTATGAGGTACTCCTTATGTCCTGCTGCTGCCGCCACTACCTTGTCGATGCCGGGATGGAAAAGGCGCCGAGCCAGCATGGTGAGGCGATGCCCAGAGTAGGTCCGGAAAGTCTCGTTTTGCCAATTGACGACCCTGATTCCGCCTGCCAGTCGGGCAGCGACGGGACCCAGAAAAAGGGTATTCCGATGGTTGAGAAGAAGCACGAGGTCGGTTTGCTTCCTGCAGAAGAGTTGCACCAACCGCAGAATCGCCAGCAGATCAAAGCGGTGGTGGGCGATATGCGCAATAGCGGGAAAGCCCAGCTTCAAGAGCTCCTGCCCCAATGCCCCTGGCTCGTTCAAGAACAGAAGTGACACCTGGAAACGGCTGCGGTCGATCCTTCTCAGCAGGTCGAGCAGCAGTTGCTCCGCGCCCCCGATGGTCAGGGTGGCAATCAGGACGTCCAAATGAATACGGCCAGGACGGCTGGAGTCTTGTCTAGCGTCCACCATCTTGCACCAGCCTCCTAAAGAGCTCGAGGAGCCTTCCCAGATGTTCTTCCATGGAATACTCCCGCAGCACCAGCTCTCTTCCGGCGCTGCCCATCTGCACCAACCGCTCGCGATTGGCGAGCAGCCATTGGATGGATTCCGCCAGATCACGGGCTGAATCGGGCGCGAAGAGCTTGCCCGTGATCCCCTCTGTTATCTGCTCGGGAATGCCTCCAATCCTGGAAGCCAACACCGGCGTCCCGTGGAGATAGCTTTCGTAAATACTGATGGGGGCATTGTCGAACCATCGACTGGGCACTACCGTGAACAGGGCTTGGGCGATCCACGGCGATAAGGCCTCGCCGGTCATGAAGTCCAAGAATTGAATTCGCCTCCTCGCCTCACGGTGGATCAATCGCTCCAACCGCTCCCTCTCCCCATCGTAACTCCTCCCAATGAGCACCAGCTCGACCGGCGGCATTATCCGCTGGTAAGCGTCGATCAGAGTGTCGAGCCCCTTTTCATAGCTGATCCGCCCGAAATAGAGGATGTAGTTCGCCTTGGGCAGGTCGACGGGTAGGTCTTGGGGAACAATCGGCGTCTTGATGAGGTGAATGAGATCGGAGGGAAACCCACCAGCCACGAGTTTGTCCTTCATGAAACGGCAGGGTACGACCAGGGCCACCACATGGCGATAGATCTTGAGCCATTTATGGACATACATCGACAGCACGCGGAGTGCCGAAGCGGCAAAACTGCCCTTGACGCAGCGGTAGTGCAGACCGTGAAAATAGTGGCCCTCCAGGCAGAGGGTACAGGGCACACCACTGCGAAGGAAATTGTAGGAAGGGCAAAGCAGGTGATAGTCGCCTAGACGCACCACGACCGGAATACCATGCTGAAGAAAGGTGTGAATGATGCTCGGAGACATGTAGTTATAGATGTTGAGAAGATAGGCTATATCTATGTGGGCTACCTTGTCTATCAGTCTCGACAGGTAACGCCTGGCCTCCAGGGAGTAAATGCTGCGATCCAGGAGCCGCAGCCAGTTGGTCGATGCCAGTTGCATATTCTTGAAATGAGCCTGGTCCGGGGCGCCGGGGGGCGGCAAGAAGTAAGGCTCGTATGGCGACGGCCAGCTTCCGGCATACCGCACGCTGAAGGGGATCGGATCATGCCCATGAACCCTCAGGCTCTCCAGCATATCACGCAGATATTTCTCAGTCCCGCCGTTGAGGAAGAAATACTTGTTGCAGAGGACGATACGCATATGGCTGGATGCTCGCTACTTCATTTTCCGCTGACTTGGCTCGATGCGAGTACTCTCCCGCCCATACCATTGGGCATGGTAGGCAACGTAAGCTTGTTCGATGGTGTCGTACCCCTTCAGGGAGACCTTGCCAGAAACCTGATTGCCGGTAAAGGTGGCCCTCAGTTCCCCCATTTGCGCCATGACTTTGGTGGGCAGAGCGGTCTTTTCTGCCAGTCTTAGCCGCTCTTGCTCGTGCTGGGTCAAAAACACTCTCGACTCGAGCAGGATTGGGCTCAGGTGAAAGAAGTGAATATCGGGTTGCTTGGTGTAGGATCTTTTCAAGCTGCACCGGACTTCCGCGCCGACTACCGTCATGAAGGTGAACTCAGAGCTCCAGTAAAAGGAGTTACGCGAATTCTTCTGGGGGAATCCCTCGACAATGATCAGATAATGATTCAAACTGCCAGGGGGAGGATGAGCGATGCTCAAGACTCCCCTGGCTTCGGTGAATCGCTCTCTCAGAACATTGCCGGAAAGCTTTATCAGGTATTTCTTGGAAGCCCCACCACTATCCTCCAGCAGGTCCTGACTCCCGGCATTCCCGATTGGAACCAGCAGGAGGAAGGCAAGGAGGCACAACCGTGGCAGTCTGTTGATGGAATACCGCACTGGGAGCTGTTTTCCAAGCACAGTGACCTCGCGGTCTCATGTGGCCAAGACCATGGCAACAGGCCGGCCTTGATTAGCCGGCAATGAAGATGAGAAATAGCGGAAACAACCGGGAAATGACCCTGGAAGATTAAAACACGGCGAAGCACGTGGCAAGGCTTTTATGGGCTAAGAACAGCTGAGGGACTGAAAGTTGGTTTCCCCCGCCTGAACCGGGCTTGCCTCACCCTCTGAAAGATGGCAGGTACTCGACTTGGCGGGGGCAGGTGCCACAGGATGACCGGATTTCGTCTCGTCTAGCCGTTATGACGACGACCGCACATACTTGACCAGTTCACCGATGGCAGCCTTGTTGTTGCTTGTCAGGTCGTCAATGCTGAGGGATACGGCACTGAATTTTACGGCGTAAGATTCTGAGAGCATGATGATGTTGCGCCGCCGTTGGTCAATGGAAACCGAACTCTTGCTCCCGAACTCATCTTCCAGGAAGAAGCGGTTATTCTCTTGATGCCGCCCGAACATCTCCATGATCTCTCCGCCATACCATTGGGAAAGCAACTCACCGGACCAGGAGTTGGTTTGGAACCATTTAATATCGAGATTGATCGCATGCTGCATGAGCAAGTCGTCCATCGCAGGATTGTTGTCGTAGAGATGGGCGATCATCAGGATGCACTCTAAATTGTTCAAATACCCGGCCACGGTATTGAAGACGTTGACATGCCGTTTTTCGGCCGCCGTAAGCTTGAGATAGAAGGCATCGTAGTCCGTCCCAAAGGTCGACTGCCAGTCCAAGCCGGTAATGCCCGCCTCCCCATAGCAGCCCCCAACCGACATCTGCAGCGCATCGGGCTGGGCCGCCGGGTTGTTTTTGAGCCACAGGCCAAGCTGCAGCATGAACTGGGTCATTTCATCGAGATAGGTCTGGTTCCACGGCACCGGCTGACGATAGTTGCCTTCCCAGTAATACTCCGCCCGCTTGGAATCGAACAGCCAGTTCGGGGCGGATTGAATCCAGGAGCCCCCATTGAAGTAGATCCTCACCACACATTGCATGCCTTGAGCCTTAATGGCTTTCACGAAGTCAGCGAGAGCCTGAAAGCTATACCTGTTATCGCTGGCTTCCAGGTCCTTCCAATGGACGATCAGATTCACGAACTGCAGACCATAGGACTTGGCCAGGTTGGTTTGGGGGATGACCCAGCCGTTCAGGGAGCTCTTATTGAGAGGAGAAACGGGCAGGAAAATCCCCACGCCGCCGTTGAAGCCGGCGTCTGCCTGCCTGGGAGAAGTGCAAAAGGTGGAGAGGAAAACGACACAGAGCAGAATCATATAGAATGGGTTGCTAAAAATGATGTGCCGCCCTGGCTGGTCAGGGGCTGCCAAGTTCAAATCCGTTGAACACCTCATCTGAGTCTCTCCTTTTTCGCTGATGGCTGGCGCTGCAGGCATCATGTTCTCAACTACTCCATATCCTGTTAGGGATTTTCTGCAACCTGAATGCCAGCCTGTGGCCCGAGTCTCGCGCACCCATGAAGCATGTTCCAAGATGGGCTTGCTCTCTACCTCCTCCCGGATCGGTTATTCCACCCTACCAGGAATGCCGGCGCTTCTGCCAGTCGGGCAGCCTCCTCGAGGGTGACCAAAGTGAACCGTAAGTTACATATTCGTGGTTTAGGCGAAGTTCATCGCGTTCAGGATGCCTGTGATTTCCCGCCCACCCCCTTGCGGATGTTTCAGAGTTTTCCGGAAATCCACCTCAATACCCGACCGATAATGGCATACAAATCAGAAATTATTATATAGAGCAAAGCATATGCCAGATGCCAAAGCCTTATGAATATCAATATATTGACCGAAATGATGGATTGATTGCAAGTGGCGAGGCCACGGATAATTGTAAGATTTTCCGACACTAATTGGCGGTGTGTTTGAAGAAATACAGTCTTGTCAAGCGCTTAGCCTGGTTTCTGAGAGTGTAAAGAATCTCGACATTCGTGAGGTTTTCCTTACACTTTAAGAATGAGTCTTTGGAGGGGCCGGAACCTTTGTTGCGGAAAGCATGGGGTCCTTTGTGCCGGTAGCCGCTTGCGCCCTCCTTGAGGTCGCTGCGGATTTGGAAACAGGCAGACACCAAAGATGGAGCTTCCAAGCACCTTAACGCTGAAGGCAAGGCCCCTATTCGGGAGACAGGCAGTGCAGCCTCAGGACGATGTTGCCGCGGGATTTCTGTTTGAGGGTCTCGGGATGCTCGGTAACGTATATCAAGGCGATACACGCCAGGGTATCGGCAGACCATTCGGTCGGGTCGAACACGAGTGGTTCAAAGGCATGGCATTTCCGGCAGGTGAAGCCAGGCCATTTTCTCTTCACGGCAAGATCGAGACAGCCCTTGTATCCGGCGCACATGACGCGCCTTTCGACTTTTGACGGACGGCCTACAGTTCTCGATGGAGTGGGGTTGGCACAGTATCGCATACAACTGATACATCTTTCCTTACCGGATTTTTGTCGGGTTGATTCACCGCCCCCCTGGTCCCCTCGATTTTCAGGTTGCTGGCTTCCCCCGGCGCTGCGTTCCCGAGCAGTGCTGAGTGCTTTACCAGAGCCTGCTGCAGGTTTTCGATCGAATCAACGATCAGGACCATGGTGCCCTGTTCGGTCCATTTGAAGAGTTCGGCGGCGGTATGCAGGGGGAGATTGATGCACCCATGAGAGCAGTAGCCTCCGGTGATATCGCCGCCATGAATCCAGACCCGCTCGTAAATTCTCATGGCAAAGGGCATCCAGGCTGGAGCGCCGTAGGCATTGCGATAGCTGGCGGAGATATGGTCAGCTACCTTTTCCTTCACGCGATACAAGCCGGCTTTGGTCCATCCCGGCTTCTTCCCGATACAGACATGGGTGTCACCTGTCAGGGAGCCTCTTTCATACCAGCCAAGGAAAGGAATGTCTTTGATCACGAGGATGAATTTCGCCTGTTCGCTGACTTGCGCGATCCAGCGCGGCATCGGGGTCCAGGTCAGATACGCAAGGAAATCGTTGGGGACCTTCAGGGGTCTTCGCCGTTTGATGTCTTCCTGGATATAAAAACGGCCTTTCAGATTGAGCCGGGCAAGAAGCTCCACGCACTCGTGGGGACTCAACCGCGGGTCTTTCTCTGCCCACATTTCCAGTTCCTGGTTACTGACCGTGCGCACGGTCCAGGTCGTATCCACGGCGTCGGGCTGAGCAACGATCGGGATGTGCCTGGGAGCGCATCCCAGGACCAACCCGCAGACCATCCAGATCAGAAGCCAGTGTCGTGTGCGATCGAAGAATGCCATCAACTTCCATACAGAGCACTCAAGCCCTGGTCAGTCCTCCTCCGCAATCTGTCTACAGCCTCCTGACCGCCATCAAGGCAGCAGCCGGAGCACAAAAGAGGCCATTGAAAACACTTCCTCCCCATCCGGAGGGGGAGGGCAGGGTGAAGGGCAATCCTGGCGGCTTGCGTGACTTCCCCCACCCGCACTCTCTCCCGGAAGGACGCGCCTCTGGAAAGGTTTTCGAGGGTCTGCCGTTTGATTGTGGCAAGCTGCGTGCCAGAGTTGGTGACTCAATCTTCGACAACCTGGAGCACGGCTGCAAAACGGTCATCCTGGCTCATTCTTGCCGTTATGACAAAAATGAGAAAAAGCTGAACCGCACCCTCGTCACCATTCGGTCGTGTGCTTCACTGTAGGGGTGGGGCTACACCCCTGTCCTCTTTTCCCTACACGGGTACTCGGTTTCCAGGGGGGAATCGGGTCGCTTACAAAGGACAGGCTTTCATCAGGATGGCTGGTTCTCCTGGGAACCAGCTGCGGGGCTTTCCTGGCGGAAGGCATCGGGATCCAGCTGGTATTTGCGCAGCAGCTTGTAGAATTCGGCGCGATACCTCCCGGCCACGGCAGCCGCGCGCGAGACGTTGCCTCCCGTAGCGGTGAGGATCTGAAACAGGTAAGCCCGCTCGAACTCCTCCCGCGCTTCGTTCAGAGGCAGCATTTGGCGGCGTGAGACGCTGAATTCCTCTCTCCCGAGAAGCAACTGATCGGGGGTGATTTCTCCCCCCGGAGAAAGCGCTACGGCTCGCTCCACCACATTGGCCAGCTCTCGAACGTTGCCGGGCCAGCGATGCAGCATCAGCCGCTGCATGGCCTCGGGCGAAAACCCTGAGAGGCTCTTGGGCCGGTCCTTGCTGAACAGGCGAAGGAAGTGCTGAGCCAGCAGCGGCACATCTTCCAGACGGTCCCGCAGAGGAGGAAGATAAATGGGGATGACGTGGATACGGTAGAAGAGGTCCTCGCGAAACCTCCCTTCGCCGATAGCCTTCCAAAGGTCCTGGTTGGTGGCGGCGATGACCCGAAGATCGACCTTCACCGGCTTCACTCCCCCCACCGGGTAGAATTCGTAGTCCTGGAACACGCGCAGCAGTTTCACCTGCAGGGGGGGGGAGAGTTCGGCTACTTCATCCATGAAGAGCGTCCCCCCGTCAGCCTGTTCCAGGAGCCCCTGCTTGGGTCGAATGGCACCGGTGAAGGCCCCTTTCACATGGCCAAACAGCTCGCTCTCCAGGAGACCTTCGGGAATGGCTCCACAGTTGATGGCCACAAAGGGCCCCTGCGAGCGCAAGCTGCTCATGTGGATGGCCTTGGCGATCAGTTCTTTTCCCGTGCCGCTTTCTCCATACAGGCAGACGGTGGAATCGGTGGGGGCAATCTGGGCCACCTGAGAAAGGATTTGCTGCATCTTTTCACCAGTGGCGACGATGCCATCAAAATGGTAGCGCTCACGCACCAGCGAACGGAGTCGGTCCACCTCCACCTTGAGCCGCCTGACCTCCATGGCTTTGTTCAGCCGGTAGAGGAGGTCCTTGGCCTCGAAAGGTTTCGTAAGATAGTCGTACGCACCCTTCTTGGTTGCTTCTACGGCCCCGGCGATGGTGCCGTAGGCGGTGAGGATGATGACGGGCAAATTGGGTTGGATTTTCAGGAGGCGTTCCAGGAGGGCAATGCCATCCATTCCTTCCATTTTCAGGTCGACAATGGCGGCATTGAAGATGGTTTCCTGAGCCAGGGTCAGGGCTTCATCACCGCCTCCCGCCAGGATGACGTCGTAGCCCGCCGCTGCCAGGCGGGCTTTCATGAGGGTAAGGAGGCCGCGGTCGTCATCAACGACGAGGATTCTTTCTTGTGGCATGGTGTGCCCTATTTCAGGAGCTCCCGCTCTTTTTGTTCGATTTTAAGATCGATTTCCCGGGAGCGCTTGAGCTGTTGCTTGAGTTCATTGATGGCCGCGTTCTTGGATTTCATCTCCCCCTGCAGGCGGCGCCGCTTATCCTCCGAGGTGAGGTTCTTCTTCATGATGTCGGTCCAGGCGATTGCCTGGAAAGCCCAGGGGCTGTGGGGGTACTTGTGAATCAGTTCCTCGAAACAGGCCAGCCCCTTGGCCGGGTCATAGAAAGGGCTCTTGGGATAGGCGTGGATGAAACAAAGATTGAACAAAGGCACCTCGCAAAGGTTCTGCCCACCGCATTCTTCGAGGGCCTTCTGATTTTCTGCAAGAAATCCCGCATAGTCTCCCGATTCCATGACCTGCTGGGGGGGGAAGGCCGGCAGGGGCGGTGGAGAGGGCGGAATGACCACGGGGGCCCGCGTACAACCCCAGACAGCCAGCAAGACAAGGGTCGCCATCAGCAAGGTCCACATCAGGCCTTGCGTTCTTTGCCCAAGATGCCCCGGCTTCATTATCATGCCTGCCGACTCCGGATCCATCCCGGCCTCCCTTTTTCCTTCCACTGCTCTTGTTCCCATCCAGCTGTTCTCACGCCTCAGCGGCTATTACGCCCTCACTTGCCCTGAATCCGCCGGCAGCGTGAACATGAAGTTCGATCCCTGCCCTAGCAGACTCTCCACCCAGATGCAACCCCCATGAGCCTCAACAATGTGGCGCGCAATGGCCAGGCCGAGCCCTGTGCCCGGGTGGTTGCTTCCCTGGTTGCGGGTGCTCTGGTAGAAGCGCTTGAAGACGTTTTCAAGGTCCTCTTCGGGAATGCCGGGTCCCGTATCGGAAACGATCACTTTGACCTGCCGCTTCCTTTGATTACGGTTTCGCTGGACCAGCGCCGCCATCACCACCCCTCCCCCCTCTGGAGTGAACTTCAGAGCATTGCTCAAGAGGTTGTCGATCACTTGTTGCATGCGCCGCTCATCGACGTGAAGCAACGGTAGATCGTCGGGAACAAAGGTTTGCAGGTCGATTCTCTTCTTGGTGGCAACCACCTGCATGCGGTCGACGCTCCTAAAAATCAGGGCTGCCGGGTCGCATGGGGTGAATTCATATTCCATCATCGCGGCTTCCATCTTGGACAGATCGAGCATCGAGCTGATGGCCAGGAAGAGGCGGTCGCTGTGGTCCCGCACGACCTCGAGAATTTCGCGCTGGGAATCGGTCAGGGCCCCCGGAATGTCTTCCAGCAGCAGGGCCGTGCCCTCCCGGATCGCGGTGAGAGGGGTGCGCAATTCATGGGAGATGTGGGCCGTAAAGTCGGCTTTGAGCTGGTCGAGCTGTTCGAGTTCCTCCGCCATCCGGTTGAAGGCATGCACCAGTTCAGAAACCTCTTTGGGCCCATGGGACTCCAGGGAGCGGGCAAAATTGCCCTTGCCGAGATGATGCATGTCTGTAGCAAGCTTCTTCAAAGGCCGGCTTACGCCGCGGGCATGGAGGCAGGCCAGCAGGAGCGCCCCCGCGATGCCGCCCAGCGTCATCCAGACCATAATATTGGCGGCGGCAGCGGCATGATCACGGGCCGCCGCGGTCTTCTCCTCCATGGTCTGTTCGCGGAGACGGATGAGCTGGTTGATTCTGTCGAGCACCGCATCGCCAAGGTCCGCTTTTGGCTGTTCCCGAGAGCTCTTCCTCGCGACCGCCTGATTGAATTCTTCATGGTAGCGGGAATGCAGTTCGCGGAGCTCCTCTACCAGCTCCCTCTCGCGTGGGTTGTCGACCAATCCCGAGATTTTCGTCAGGCTCTGCTCGAAGTCGCTGCCCCCCTGGAAGAAACCATTGTAGAAGGCGCTGTCACGGGAAATCAGGTACTTTTCGGCATGCCGGATCTCCCCCAGGAAGACCTTGGCAAGGCGTTTGCCTTCATTGATATAGGCGGTATCCAGGGCCAGGATGCTGTTGTCAAGGCGAACGAGCTCGTTGAGGGCGGAGATGGCGTAGAGGCCCAGCACCAGGGCCAGCATCATGAGCACGCTCTGAGCAAAAATCACCCGCCAAAAAATAGTCAAACGCATCACCTTTCCCGGTGCTATCCGCACAGAAGATCCAACCCGATCTTCACGAACGCCCTCCCCAATCCCCCCAGGGCATTCCTTGTGTCTCGGTGCCCCGGTGGATGATCTCTCCTTGGAGAGAGGTGGAATTCAGACTATAACAGGAGCGTGAAAACCTTGGTAACCATACCACGAGACGAAGGGAAGACAAAATGGCAATATCTCATGCGAAGCGTGAGTGGTGACCATTCACCACTGCTTTTTCCCACGGCAAAGGATGGAAGATTGCATGAAGTCTGCCAATGAGAAGGTCATCATTGTCGGGGCAGGTGCCATGGGAGCCACCTACGCCGCCCTCTTCCAGGATTTGAATCCGGAGGGTGTGGCTTTCATCGCTGATGGGGAGCGGGCGGGCCGCCTCAGGAGGGATGGTGTGGTCGTGAACGGCAAGTCGTACCGAATTCCCGTCTACTCTCCCGATGCGATTCCCGAACCGGCTGGTCTGGTGATGGTAGCGGTGAAGCATCACCATCTCGATCAGGCGATCCGGGACCTGGAGCAGGTGGTGGGCGCGGAAACGGCCATCCTTTCAGTGATGAACGGTATCGACAGTGAAGAGCGCCTTGCCGCAATCTACGGGCACGAGAAGGTGCTCTATGCCATCGCCGTCGGCATGGACGCCGTGCGTACCGGCAACCAGGTCAACTACCTCAGCCAGGGGAAAATCATCTTTGGCGAGGGACCGAATCCCATCGACAAGGGACGGGTGCAGCGGGTGAAGGCGCTTTTCGACCGTGCTGGGGTCGTCTCGGAAGTCTCAGCCGAGATGCTGCGCCTCCTGTGGTGGAAGTTCATGATCAATGTCGGCGTCAACCAGACTTCGGCTGTCTTACACGGAACCTATGGCCTCTTCCAGGCTTCCCCGGAGGCGAGAGCGCTCATGGAAGCCGCCATGCGCGAAGTCATGAGCGTGGCGGAAAAAGTGGGGGTGCCTCTGGCCGAGCAGGACCTGAGCAACTGGCACAAGGTCCTGTATGCTCTCAACCCGGACGGCAAGACCTCGATGCTCCAGGACGTGGAGGCCCGCCAGAAGACCGAGGTCGAAATGCTCGCCGGCAAGGTCATCGAACTGGGCCGCCGTTTCGGGGTGCACACCCCGGTGAATGAAAAACTCCTCCACCAGATCAAAGCCATTGAGGCCTCATACCTCCATGGCGTAAGGGCCGCCAGGGAACGCGCGCCATGAGCAGCTTAACCTCAGGATCAGAGATGACAGAATGTTTATCAAGCGCCCTGGATGCTGTCCGCCACTCGTTGAACGATCGCAGTTGCCGGGATGAGCGCTCGAAAACCGGGCAGTTTTTTACGCCTGCACTGATTGCAGGGTTTATGGCATCATTGTTCGAGGGCGCGAAGGAGCATGTCAGGATTCTCGATGCCGGCGCCGGGGCCGGAGTCCTGTTTGCAGCATGTGTAGAGCGATTCCTTTCAGTCAGGCCACTCCCGCATTCAATTGAAGTAGTTGCATTTGAAAACGATGAGCGCATTATCCCCCATTTGAAAGAAACCGTTCGGCGATGCGAATCGATTTGCCGAAATAGCGGCGTCTCGTTTCGGGGGGAGACGAGGATGGAAGACTTCATTGGCGCTGCGATAGCACAAACGGAAGGGAATCTGTTCACTCGGCAGCGTGCGCAGTTCACTCATGCGATACTAAACCCACCTTATAAAAAGATCGATGGACGATCAATCACCCGCCGTATGCTCGACAGGGCCGGCATTGGAATATCCAATTTGTATGCCGCCTTTGTTTGGTTGGCAACCTTGCTGCTTGAACCCGGCGGTGAATTGGTGGCCATTACGCCGCGAAGTTTCTGTAATGGGCCGTATTTCCGCCCCTTTCGCATTAAGTTCCTCCACTTGATGAGCCTGCGGCACATCCACGTATTCGAGGCACGTAATAAAGCGTTCGGAGATGACGACGTGCTCCAGGAGAATGTCATCTATCATGGAGTTCGGGGAGTTCCTAAGCCGGGGCATGTTACCATATCCTCCTCCAATGGCGCGAACTTCAACGAAATAGACCGCAGATCAGTCGCCTATGAAGATGTGATTGCTCCAGACGACCGTGATGCATTCATTCGCCTGATGTTAAACGAGTCTGATGATACCGTCATGGAACAAATGAAAACGTTTAGAACCTCTTTGCTCAAACTTGGGTTAGAGATTTCTACGGGGCGGGTCGTCGATTTCCGAGCACAGAATTATCTTC
Source organism: uncultured Syntrophobacteraceae bacterium (assembly GCA_964505935.1). GTDB lineage: Bacteria > Desulfobacterota > Syntrophobacteria > Syntrophobacterales > Syntrophobacteraceae > JADGQM01. The sequence goes on along the minus strand of CAZDKX010000019.1, from coordinate 1,530 downwards.
GCTCTTTTCCCGAAGACAAGACGGCACCGCTCGTTCATCCCTGCCACTTTGAAGATGGTTTCATCCATTGGCCTGTTGAATCAGGCAAAAAACCCAATGCAATCTTATCTTCCACAGATACCAGGGACTTGCTGATCACCTCCGGATACTATGTCCTCACCAAGCGTTTCACGGCGAAGGAAGAGCGACGACGTGTGGTGGCAGCAGTCTATGATCCTCACCTGATTACCGCACCTCTTGTCGGCATTGAGAACATCCAGGATGCCATTCCTGCGGAGTTGGCGGCGGGGCCAGTGCCTGTTGCCGCCCGGCAGGATATCATCTGGATGAAAAGATCTCGAAATTCAGACCAGGATCGTGTCGATATTGCGGAGCTGGAAGGAGATGACCCCAATAGAGAAGGCAATTAGCATAGTCAGTGACCTCCATGACTTCTACCGGAGGATTCCCAAATTATCCAGGCCGAGACCGGTAAAAGGCAGCGACGAGAAGCACCGCCAGGTGCCGCAGCAGACGTTGCGGGAGCGGACTGTGGCATCTTCCGAAAACCACTTGGCTTCGCACCGCTGACTTCATTCTTTTTAGCGCGGGGGGGACGGCTTGGGGGGATGCACGAACGTTTCAGGAGGTCCTATGGTTCAGCAAAACATCCATCTGTTTGTGTTTGACACCCTTTCGGACTGGGAATTTGGCTACGCCGCAGCGGGGATCAACAACCCGGCGTTTCAGTCCTGCCCTGGGAAATACCGGATCCAGACGGTGGCCGTTCGTCCGGAACCGGTCACGACCATGGGTGGACTGCGGGTGCTGCCGGACCTGGTGTTGAGCACTCTGGAACCGGCGATGAGCGCCATGCTGATGCTGCCGGGAGGGGTGTCGTGGGACCAGGGATTGAACACGGAAGCGGTCGAGAAGGCGCGTGCCTTCCTGGCGGCCGGGGTGCCGGTGGCGGCGATTTGCGGGGCCACCGCCGGGCTTGCCCGCGGCGGGCTGCTGGATGAGCGGCGCCATACGAGCAACGCCGCGGGCTATCTGCAAAGTACCGGCTACCGGGGGGCCTCACTTTATGTCGAGAATCCGGCCGTGACCGATGGGGAGCTGATCACGGCCAGCGGGGTTGCGCCCATCGAGTTTGCCCACGAGATCTTCAAACGGCTCGAACTTTATCCGGCAGCGGTTCTCGAAGCGTGGTACGGTCTCTTCAAAACCGGCGATCCGGCGCACTACGAGGCTCTGCTCAAGTCCGTTCCGGTCGAGGCTTGATGATTGGGGGGCCGGACCGAAACCACAAGGTAGCATGATAAGTGAAAGGGACACCGCTTTCCTCCTGTAAGCCCCGAAGCGAGGAAAAGGCTTTTAGATGAACAACATGGATAACATAGGCAGCATTTCCAGCCATGGCATCAGTTGAACGGGAAGTGCGCAGACTGTTGGGGAAGGCGATCGCCCACCATGACCTCCTCGAGGATGGGGACCGGGTGGTGGTGGCGGTTTCCGGAGGCAAGGACAGCGTGCTCCTGCTTTGGCTTC
>CAZDKX010000018.1:0-30658 GCA_964505935.1 uncultured Syntrophobacteraceae bacterium | reverse complement strand
TCAGGGCAACCTTCAAAATCCCCCCTGCCCCCCTTTACGAAAGGGGGGAAATGCTGTTTGTGGATGAGCCCTTAATTTGCATGGACGACTTCGCAGCCTTGGCCCGAGGGCCGCTGTTACGGTCTACCGTCAGGCGGTCCCGCGGAATATCCTCGACGTCTTGAGAACCGTGAATTATGGCATTATATTTATAAGTATAAGGGCATAGGCATCCCGGATGCTGTCCACGGGGCAGCGTTAACGGGTGATTTTGTTAACCGTTCAACTTATGGAAGGAGGTCAACATGTTCAAAAAAATCCTGGTTCCCTTGGATGGGTCGGAATTGGCAGCGAGCATTCTTCCCGCCGTCACCGATCTGGCGAAAGGCATGAACGCTGCGGTCACTCTGATTCATGTCTGCTATTTCCCGGTCATCGCCGACGGCGTGGCGCCGCGTCGCCAGGAAGAGCTTGCCGAGCAGGATGTCATGAAGGGATGTGATGCCTTTCTGGCGAAGAGTGCGAAGGAATTGGAGAAGCAGGGTGTGGTCGTGAACCATCTTTGCGTGGAGGGAGTGCCCGCTCGCGAGATCATCGCCTATGCCCACGCCAACTCCTATGACCTGATTGCCATGGCTACTCATGGTCGCGGAGAGGTGGCCTGGATGCTTGGCAGCACCGCCGAAAAGGTTGTCACTCGTGCGACCGTTCCGACGCTGCTCTACCGGGTCATCGAGGCCGCGCCCCCCCTGCTCAAGGAGGCATCCGTCGGCGTGCCCTGACTCCTGCAATGTTCCTCCGACCCCTGCTCCCCTTCGCTCCTTTCCTTTTTCAAGCCCCATCGTGGATCTTTAGCAGGCCCCTTTTCCCTGGTTCTCCTCTAAATCGTGGCGTGATCCCACAATTTGCCTGCTGACTGCCTTCAGTGCGAGAAGACGGGAGAGACCTGTTCTATCTCTCTGTGTCGAAAACGACAGTCGTGCTCTTCCCGGGCTCGGCTGTCGTTTTCAGGAGGTCCCGGATGGGCCGGCAGGGTAGCGGGACGCTTTCCTGTACGGAGTGAAAACAGGAGAAGGTGGGGGGTCCCTGCCAGGCAAAAGATGAGATTAAGATGAGGTGCCTCGTGTGTTAGAATGTTTGGTCGTTGAAGCTCGATTGACTCACGAGGTTCAGTTCCGTAAAGTCGTATCCGCCTTTCCAGGATGTTGCGGGCTTGCTGAACGGCTCCCCTTGTCGACAAGAGAGGAACTACGACGCCATGCTCAAATACAAGGTAACCTTTCTGCCCCACAACCGGGAAGCCTTGCTTCCCGCCGGCGAAAGCCTCCTTCACGGCGCCATGGAAGCCGGGGTCCACGTGAATGCTTCCTGCGGAGGCGAAGGGCAGTGTGGCAAGTGCCGGGTGATCATAGAAAGCGGAGCGGTGGAAGGGGGCACTTCCGAAGCACTGAGTGAGGTGGATCTGGAAAACGGTTATCGGTTGGCCTGCCTTTCGCGGATCTTCAGCGACCTGGTGGTGCGGATCCCCGTCGAATCCGAGATTGACGCCGGCGTCTTGAATCAACCTCCGCCCGGCAGGCATACGGCTCGAATTCAACAAATCGATCTGGATGACTTAAAGGATCGCGGCCTTTTCATCCCTCCGGTGGAAAAGCGCTACCTCGAGCTTCCCGCACCTTCTCCCCGCGACAATCTGGCCGACACCAGCCGCCTCATCAGTTTCCTCAAGCAGCGTTTTCACGAACACCGCCTGGTGGTATCGTTGCCCGTGATCCGAAAACTTCCCGAGGTCTTGCGAGAAGCCGGCTTCAAGGTTACGGCCACGCTGACCAGGCCCGTGGTGGAGGGCGGCAAGAACCAGATCATCAATGTCGAACCCGGCGATACCAGCCACCGCAACTATGCCATCGCCGTCGATATCGGCACCACCACCGTCTATGGCCAGCTCATTGATCTCATTTCCGGGGAAATTCTAGCGGAGTATGGCGACTTCAACGGTCAGATCAGCTACGGCGAGGATATCATCAGCAGGATCATCTATGCGGAAAAGCCGGGAGGACTGGATAAGTTGCATGAAGTCCTCACGCGCACCATCAACAAGGTCATCTACAAGATCGTCAACCGCTCCGGTGTCAACCGCGAGGAAGTCTCCACCATCACCCTCGCCGGAAACACCACCCTGACCCAGATCCTCCTCAAGGTCGACCCCCGCTACATTCGCCGCTCACCCTACGTTCCCGCTTCGACGCTTTATCCCCTCATCCGTGCCGTGGACCTGGGCCTCGACCTGCCTGATCACACCACGGCACTGGTTTATCCCAATATTTCCAGTTACGTGGGAGGCGACATCATTGCCGGCCTGATGGGATCAGGCATTTATCTGTCCGACCTGTTGACGCTTTATATCGACATCGGCACCAATGCTGAGATCGTAATCGGCAACCGCGACTGGCTGGCCTGCGCCGCCTGCTCGGCCGGGCCGGCCTTCGAGGGCGGCGGGATTCAATTCGGCATCCGGGCCATGGAAGGCGCGATTGAGTACTTTTCCATCGATCCTCACACCCTCGAACCCATGAACCTGACCATTGGCAACGTGAAACCCAGAGGCATCTGCGGTTCGGGACTGATCAACATGGTAGCCAATCTCTTCGAGATGGGCGTTATCAGCCACCTGGGAAAATTCAATCGTGATCTTGAGTCCCCCCGCCTCCGCGGCGTCGATGGCGTGTATGAGTATGTGCTCGCCTGGCAGCATGAGACTCAGCTTGACCGGGACATTGTCTTGACGGAAACCGACATTGCGAATCTCATTCGCACCAAGGGCGCCATCTACAGCGGCTGCCAGACCCTGCTCGACGAAGTTGGGTTGAGCATCGCCAGCGTTGATCGGATTGTCCTCGCGGGAGGCTTCGGCAGCCATGTGGACGTCGCAAAGGCAATGACCATCGGCCTCTTGCCCGAGATTGATCCGGACAAGATCACCTATATCGGCAACGGTTCCCTCATGGGCGCAAGAATCTGCTGCCTCACCAATCGCATCCGCAAGGACGTGGTGGAGGTCATGAAGAAGACCACGAATTTTGAACTCTCGGAAACGCCCTCGTACATGCAACATTACGTAGCCGCCCTGTTCCTGCCGCACACCGATCTCAACCTTTTCCCGAGACTGAAGGCGCGCCTGGAAGCAAGATCCGCCCCTGATTCCCGGGGGCCGGCATAGTCAGGCAAGGGGCTCCAGACTATTCCTCAGCAGAACTGGGATCACCAGGAAGAACAAAAAGGCAAACGCACAATGCCATTAAGCTGCTCAGGCATGCTTCGTGTGACTTCGTGTGACTTCGTGGATAAAAAAAGCAGTCTCGGACGTCACCTGACACCGAAAAGCGAGCCATCAGGCCCCCACTACCCATGACTGGAGAAGCATGACAATCATCGAGCGGAACGAAATCCTCCAAATCAGACTTCTGACCTTGGGTCCCTATGAAACCAACACCTATGTGCTGACCTGTCGGAAAACCGGTGCCAGCGTCGTCGTGGACGCCCCCGGGGATACCGATCGCATTTTGAAGAGCATGGAGGGGACTCGCCCCGAGCTCATTCTGATCACCCACAATCACATGGACCATACGGGGGAACTGCGGGAACTGGCATCCGCTCTCCATGTGCCCGTCGCCGCCCATTCCGCCGACGCCGCGGAGCTGCCCGTACCCCCCGACCAAACCCTCCAGGACGGCGACATCATCACCGTCGGCGCCCTTCAGCTCAAGGTTTTGCACACCCCCGGCCACACGCCGGGCAGTCTCTGCTTCCTGACCGACCGCTTCCTCATCGCCGGCGATACCCTCTTCCCCGGCGGCCCGGGTCACACCCGATCGCCCGAAGCCTTCCGGCAAATCCTCGCTTCCATTACGCAGCAGCTGTTGGTCCTGCGGGATGACACCCTGGTCTGCCCCGGCCATGGCGAAGGGACGCTGCTCGGAAAAGAAAAGCCCGCCATTCAACGTTTCTTCGCCCGAGCTCGAGCCCCGGACCTTTGCGGCGATGTGGTGTGGGATTAGTACATGGCCAAAGAACAAAATAGCCATTATCGCCAGGCGTCACCAGGCTTGGAAAATGCGGGTAATCTGATGGATTATCGAATGAGTCTGAGCAAGGCCACTAAGTCAAAATCAAGTTTCCCCGTGCAGTCGTCGACCGTCAAGCTGATCCAACTTTCTATCTCAAACTGCCATAGTCCAGGCAGCCAACCTACCAGGTGATATCGAGCCGGTGGAAGGCCTCGGCCAGCTCATAAGGCTCGCCTTCGGCCATGGCTCGGTGGCGTTCCCGCAGCCACGCTTCCAGGTCGGGAAAGCTGAACTCTTTGACCTGGCTTTCATGACAACGCACGGCCGCCAGCTTGATATCAAAGGTGTTCGTGATATCGGTCCGGTGGTTCACCTCCTCGGCGGCCCAGCACCAGACTTCCCGCACTTTGTGAGGCTCCAGCCCTTCTTCCAGCAGGCCGGGATAGGCCAGGTGATCTCTTGCGAAAGGATAGACGGCATCCAGGACCACCTGCCCGGTGATGCGGTGGTCCCGGTGCCAGAGGTAGCGGCGATAGGGGTCGGCCGTCACCACCAGGTTGGGCCGAAAAGTGCGAATCTGGCGCACGATCTCCTCGCGGAAAACCGGCGTTTCTTCCAGACTCTGGTCCTCGCGGCGCAGAAAGACCACTTCCTTCACCCCCAGCAACCTGGCTGCCGCCTGCTGTTCCTGTTCGCGGATTTGAGCCAGTTGCTCCGGCTTCATGCTGCGATCACTGGTCCCTTTTTCCCCGCTCGTACAGACCACGAAAACAACCGTTTTCCCTTCCCGCGTCCAGCGTGCGACGGTTCCCGCCACACCGAATTCGGCATCGTCCGGATGAGGCGCTATTACCAGGATATCAACGTCACGTCCTTTTGCCACGCTTCGATTCCTCTCCTTCATATAGTGATCAGTGGTCACCCAATATGTTGGGTTTCGTTGCCGCTCAACCCAACCTACCTCTCCTGACGCTCCCGGACAATGCCCATATCGCCTGTCTCAGAGGACGTTGAGCGGAGGGGACGGCATGGAGACCTTTCGTCTGGATTCCCGCTTGAAGCATGCGGGAATAACGTCCCGGGACTATGGACGCCTTCATCCAGGGAGCTACACTCACCACTCATCAACCAGCAACGCTGCATATTCCCGGACGACTGCGGGCGCTATTCGGCTCCAGGCGAAGTTGTCCACGGAGGCCCGAATGGCGGCTGCCGATACTCCTCCGTTGCGTCGTTTGGCCAGGAACCGGTCAATCCCCGCGGCCAACCTGCGAGGGGACCCGTCAGCGACGACCTCTCCGGATTCACTTTGCCGGATCAGGCTTTCCATCGCGCCGACGGGGGTGGCCACCACGGGGGTGCCCGAGGCGAGGGCTTCCAGGGCCACCAAGCCGAAGGTTTCATAGCGCGAGGGTACAACCACCACATCGGCAGCACAGTAGTAGGGGGGTAGTTTTTTGTGTTCCACCCTGCCCAGGAAGACCACCGCATCCTGTAAGCCCAGTTCTTGCGAAAGGTGCTGCAGGTTTTGCCACGCGGGGGTCTGCCCGTCATCTCCCCCGATGATCATCAGTCGCACTTCGTTGCGGAGCGCCAGGTGGGGCATGGCATGCAACAGCCGGTCGGCTCCCTTGATGGGCGAAAGGCGACCGACGTGGAGCACCATCGCCGCATCATCGGTAAAGCCCAGCTCTCGGCGTGCTGCTTTTTTGTCCATGGGATGGAACCGGTCAAGGTCAACACCACAGGGGACGACCCCGATCTTGCCGGGACGCGCCCCACAATAGCGCACCAGATGCTCCTTTTCCCGTTCCGTGGCCGCCAGGATGCGCTGACAATTCTTGACCAGCGCCCTTTCGGTGGCGATCCGCAGCTCCGATTCCTGTTCCTCCGGCACGGTCAGGTTCTTGAGCGCCCCCAGGGTGTGAAACATGACCACATGAGGGACCCGCCATCGTTCCTGCAGCCATTGCCCCACCCGGCCGGACAGCCAGTAATGGCTGTGGATGAGATCGTAATGAAGCCCTTCGGCGGCTCGGAACTCTTCGAGCTGGCGGGAGAAATCATCCAGATAAGGGTAGAGCGCCACCGGTGGCGTGGTGTGGTTGTTGCCTGCCCGCAGATGGATCAGGCGCACATTTTCATCGAGCTGGAGCAGCCGGGTCCCCGCGGGATCTTGGAAGCGCGTGAAGATATCAATGCGATGACCGCCCCTGCCCAGGATTCGCGCCAGTTCACGGATATACACGCTCATTCCCCCGGTGTCCCGCTTCCCCAACTCCCCGATGGGGCTCGAATGAACACTGAGCATGGCGATGGTAAGCGGTGATCCTCTGAAAGGCATCATCTTGAATCAACGTCTCGCAAAAAGCGGGCCCCATGCCGGGGAAAGTCAGCGGTGAGCCCCCCGGCAGAGCCTTTCCTCACGTCCTCGGTCAACTCGACTGCGACAAGTTATTCATCCCAACTGAATCTCACAACAGTATAGGGGAACTTCTCGACCTCCCAGGCGGTATTTATAGGTTTCCGCGCCTTTAAGAAAATCGTATTTCTTGCGGCCATGTTTGATGCTCTCCCTTATGCTAAACACCTTGTTGAGCAGGCCCGCGCTCAGCCACCGGCTTTGCGGGTCATAGCCGCTGTTATAGAGATACACCGTACCGTGATAATCGAAGCAAAGGGCCGCCGCCGCCGGCCGGTTATCGAGGTCGAGGAAGAAGAGCTTCACCAGACCCACCTCGGCCATGGCGGCAGTGAGAGCGCGAAAAAACGCCGCCATCTCCGGGGTCATGAAGACCTCCTTTTCCGCACGGCTTCGCCTCATGAGGTCCAGGAACACCGGCATCGCGCATTCAACTGCTTGAGGCTCTTCCATGACGCGCACGCCAACCCTCGCGGCATGTTCGAGTCGCCTGATCTTGCGACGCACCTCATGGCGCTCCTTGCCTGTGAGCCCGGCCAGGAATTCATCCCAGGTCGACGGCAGGTCCATCTCAACGCTCACCTCCACCTGTTCGTAGGCAATCCGACATCCCAGGCTTGCTGCCACGGGAAGAAAGCCCTTCATCACGGCGGCATCGTGGCGCACTGCTCCCAGATCGAGCCGTCTGATCCCCAGCTGCCTCAGGTGCTGGATGAGCGCTCGAAAGAAACCGCCTTCCTTCCCAGCAGCCACCGGGAAATCGAGATAATCGCACACATCCGGACTGCCCAGGAAGGCCGCCCTGTCCTCGTGATGCATCAACGGGGCAACGCCGTGCACTTCTCTCCCGCGCCGAACACTGCACAACAGAGGCGTCCACCCCTCACCGAAAGCCTCCCACCAAACCTTCAGCCACGGGGGCAAGACAAACGGACAATGCCACCGGACGCGGTTCCCCGCGTCGGCCCAGAGTCCTGCCAGGCCCTCGAAAGTCTCCATGGCAACATGGTCTTTCTCCAGAAAAGAACTCAAAGCTTTCAGCCTCCCCCTTCGACTCAACATACCACACAACCATGGAGAGCCAAAAATGAACCTTCCTGCCCGAGAGAGCGTCCAAGCGCTGTCATTTTCGTAAAAGTTGACAGGGTTCAAGAAAATAAGTAGTTTCTGTTGCCGATGGCAAGTGGCTTTGGACAATTTTGCGGTTCCTTCAGTTCCGGAAATGGGTGAAAGATGTATATTTTTGGCAACCTGATGATCGCTTTGGCGCAAGTCCTACACATTGTGCTCAATCTCTACATGTGGGTGGTTATCGCCCGGGCGCTGCTTTCCTGGGTCAATCCCGATCCCTACAATCCTATCGTCCGGTTCCTCTACAACGTTACCGAACCGGTGTTGCACGCGATCCGCCGGCATGTGCCGATGTTTTTTGGCGGCATTGACTTCTCCCCCATGATCGTCATTCTGATCATCTACTTTCTCGACAGCTTCCTGGTCCCATCCCTGGCGCAAACGGCGCTCAGGCTGGGCACGTAATTCTCCGAGGGGATTTTCCCATGACAGATGGGACAGCGGATATCCTGCCCAAACAATTTCGCACGCGCTGGATGGGCCTCGACCCGAAAGAGGTCGAGCTCTTCTGCCGGCAGTTGAATGACGAGAACCAACGGTTGAAGATGGAGAATGCGGCCCTCCAGCGGAGTCTGCAGGAGCATGAGCGGGAACTTCAGGAGCATAAGGAACGGGAGAAGACCATCCGCACCGTGCTCATCAATGCCCAAAAGGCGGCAGAGCAGTTCAAGGCCAATGGGGAAAAGGAAGCGAAACTGCTGGTCGCCGAGGCGGAAATGAAGGCCGAAAAGATCCTCCAGGGCGCTCATCAGCGGCTGGCACAGCTCCACAATGATCTTGCGGAACTGAAGCGGCATCGTCTCCAACTGGAAACCAGGCTTCGGACAACCATCGAGACCTATCAACAGCTGCTGGATATGGGCAGGGAAGACGACAGCGAACCGGAACCGGCAGGCAAGGTGGCCTTGCTCAATCGCTGATGCGCTGTCCCAAAACCACTTGCAGGCATTTGGACCACTTTTTCATCCACGAAGTCACACAAAGGACGGCAAAGACACACGAAGAAAAGGAACACGCGGTGATTGGCCAACTTTCCAGTCATTGATCACTGGTCACTCATCACTGATCAATGATCAATGATCACTTCTTTCCAGGCAATTGGGACACACCATGACCATCAAACAAGAACTGCTCGAGATTCTGGCTTGCCCGAAGTGCAAGGGCACGATTTACTTGAACGAATCACAGGACGGCCTGATCTGCCGGCACTGCCGGCTGCTCTACGAGATTCGGGACGACATCCCCATCATGCTCATTGACGAAGCCAAACCGCTTCAGGACTGACGCCCACCTGCCATGACCAAACCCCTGCAGCTCTCCGCAGATCAAAAGCACCACCTGGCTCAGGCTATTTCCCGGTTCCCCGAGCGGCGGGTATTGGTGGTCGGCGACCTCATGCTCGACAACTTCATCTGGGGAGAAGTCAACCGCATCTCTCCGGAAGCGCCGGTACCGGTCGTGGAGGTCCGCGAGGAATCCCAGCTCCTGGGCGGGTCGGCCAACGTGGCCCATAATGTGGCCAGCCTTGGCGGCCGGGCTCTGATTGCCGGAGCCATCGGGGATGATGCCGCCGGGCGGGAGCTGCTGAGGCTTTTCCATGAGATTGCCGTGCCAACCACCGGTCTGATTCACGAGGACGGGCGGCCGACCACGGTCAAGACCCGAATCATCGCTCATCATCAGCAGGTGGTCCGGTTTGATCGGGAATGGCGGGCCCCCCTTCGGGAGGAAACGGTACAGGGGATGCTGGCTTTCATTGGAGAGAGTCTTCACGACCTCCATGGCATCATTGTGTCGGACTATGCCAAGGGAGTGATCACGAGGGAATTCCTCGATGCGCTCCGTGATCTGGTTGCCGGTCGGCCGCTGCCGGTGGTGGTGGACCCCAAGGTGCAGCACGCGGAGCTCTATCGGTCATTCACCATGATCACCCCCAACCACCACGAAGCCTCGCAGATGTCGGGAATCCCCATCCAGGATGAAGAGACTCTGGTCCAGGCCGGCATGAACTTGCTGAGCCAACTCGCGTGTGAGACCGTATTGATCACGCGGGGCAAGGAAGGAATGAGCCTTTTCCATCGAAACGGCCCCATTGTGCATATTCCCACGGTGGCACAACGGGTCTACGATGTGACCGGGGCCGGGGACACGGTCATTGCGGCTGTGACCCTTGGCCTGGTCGCCGGTTTGTCACCAGAAGAGGCCGCACTGCTGGCCAATTTGGCCGCCGGCGTGGTGGTGGGCGAAGTGGGGACCGCAGTGGTCTCCGCAGCGCAACTCCTGACTCTTGTCCAAGCTTCCTGACGGTCCTATGAGCCTTCCCCAAGAACCCCTACCGGCAAAGCTCATCCTGGGACTGCTCTTTCATGACTTCGCAGTCCGAGATAAGGCCCTGGAGGCGCTGTTCCGAGAGTTCGGCCCTCCCGATTTCCTCACCGCGCCCCAACCCTTTGGCTTCACCTCCTACTATGATGAGGAAATGGGGCCGGCCCTCCTGCGCCAGGTGTGCAGCCTGCTCAACCTGGTGCCGCCGGAGCGCCTGCCCGACATCAAACTAACCACCAATCAACTGGAGATTGAGCTCTCCCGTGCGGGCAAGCGGACGATCAACCTGGACCCCGGCCTTCTCAGTGAGGAGCGGCTGATTCTCGCTACCGGCAAGAATTACACCCACCGGGTTTACCTGCGACACGGCATCTATGCCGATCTCACCCTCATTTACCAAAAGGGGGCCTATCAGCCGCTTCCCTGGACTTACCCCGATTACCGGGAAGCGGCGCTGCTGCATTTTCTCGGAGTACTCCGGCAGAAACTGAGGATTCAACGCCAGGGACGGTTGCCCGCCAGATACCCCCCCGCGCCCATGATCCAGCCTCAGCAGGAGGGGGCTTGACCATGAAACCGTATGCCTTTGAGTCGGCCGGCCGGTCATCGGCTTACCGATTCACCGATTCATCCATTCACCATTTCACCATTTCACCGATTCACCATTTCACCGATTCACCATTTCACCGATTTTCAGGAGGTTGCCCTTGATTCAGAGTATGACCGCCTTCGGTCGCAGTCAAAAGGAAGGTCTCGGGTTCTCCATCACGGTGGAGATCCGCTCGCTGAACAGCCGCAATCTGGACACGGTCCTGCGGTTGCCGAAGAATTTTGCGGAATTTGAAGACCCCTGTCGCAAGCTTATTGCCCAGGTCCTGCGGCGCGGACGCGTCGAAGTCAACGTTCAAATCGAAACCAAAGCGATCCAGGCCAGGGTCCCCCGGCTGAACATGGACTATGCCAGATTCTATTGGGAACAGCTCGAAGAGCTGCACCGTCAGCTGCCGCAGACAGCTCCCCCCACCCTGGACCACCTGCTGCAGGTCCCCTACTTATACGAACCTGCGGAAGCGGTGTTCGAGCGGGAGGCCCTGAAGACCCTGTTGACCGATGCCCTGGCCGCAGCGCTGCAACAGGTGCAGCAGATGAAAGCCCAGGAAGGGGCCGCCCTCCGAGAGGACTGCCTGAGCCGCGTTACGACGCTGCGCAGCGACCTGAGCGTCATCGAAAGTCAAGTTGAGAACATCCTCGATGACCATCGGGAGCGCCTCCGAGAGCGCATCCAGGAGCTCCTCGGCGACGCTCAGCTGGATGAAAACCGCTTGCTCCAGGAGGTCGCCCTCATTGCCGACCGATCGGACATCAACGAAGAAATCGTGCGCCTTCGCAGCCACCTGGAACAGATGGAGGCCCTGCTGTGCGATACCGCCCCGGCGGATGGCCGCAGACTCGATTTCCTCACCCAGGAAATGCACCGCGAGGTCAACACCATGGGGAGCAAAACCGGCGACCTGGGTACGATCCACACCGTGATTGCGATGAAAACCGAGATCGGCAAGCTCAAAGAACAAGTGCAGAACATTGAGTGAGCGAGGCCTCCGAGCAAACCTCGAATCCAAGAGTGAGAATTTGCTGGTTCCCAAGCTCCAGCTTGGGAACCAGGGAATAATCCTTGCCTTTAATTGTTTTCCAGAGGAGAATTGCGGTGGTCATGAAATTGTCGGGACTGTCTGCCTGACGGAAACTTGAACTTGCAGATACGGGTGCTTCCATCCTGCCCCATCGTCGAAATCGCACAAGTTTGCTACTTCCATATCGGATAGCCTGTCTATTCGGGGTGAGCCGGTCGGGTGCCCGCCACCGGTCGCTCCCCGTGACAGCCCAGTGAGGTCTTCCATGGAACCGAAATTACTCAACATAGGATTTGGCAATACGGTCCTGGTGAATCGCGTTGTTGCCATTGTGTCTCCCGCCTCGGCCCCGATGAAACGCCTCAAGGAGGATGCCAAACAGGCCAACAAGCTCATTGACGCCACCATGGGCCGGCGGACCAGAGCCATTATCATCACCGACAGCGATCATATCATCCTCTCCGGAGTCCAGGCCGAAACCATTGCCCAGAGGCTGGTATCCGACAGTCACTCCAAAGACGGCAACCTCGCCAAATCCGAAAAAGAATGACCGGGATGGCAAGCCCGAACCGCGGCACGGGACAGCTTTTTGTGATCTCAGCCCCTTCCGGGGTGGGAAAGACCACCTTGGTGCGGTTGCTGCTCCAGGAGCTGACCACGCTGAGGTTTTCGGTCTCCTCGACCACGCGCCCGCCGCGACCCGAGGAGACCGACGGCAAGGACTACCATTTTATGAGCCGCGAGGCTTTCCAGGCAGGCATCGAAGCGGGCCGCTTTCTGGAATGGGCGCAGGTCCATGGGGAATATTACGGGACTGACAGGGCAAGACTGGACGAATGCCTGGCTGCCGCCGCCGACGTGCTTCTCGATATCGATGTGCAGGGGGCCCGCCAGGTCCGGCGCCTTTTTCCGCAGGCGCACCTCATCTTTATCCTGCCGCCCGCCTGGGAGGTCCTTGCGCAGCGCCTCCGGGCACGAGGCACCGAGTCACCCGAGCAGCTCGCCGCCCGCCTCAACGCCGCCTTCCGCGAAGTCAAGGAAGCGGCCTGGTACGACTATCTCGTGATCAATGACCTGCTGCCGGCCGCCGCCGCCGACCTGGCGGGCATCATCCGCGCCGCCCGCTGCCGGCAGCAGGCCCAGGCCGGCCGCCTCAAAGCCCTCCTCGACGCCGGCCCGCTGGCATGAAAACTCGATCTCACGCCGGCCGCAGCATCTGGATCACCGGCCACAATCCCGTGAAGGAAGCCCTGCGCAGTCCCGGCACCCTTATCAGCGAACTGGTCCTGGCTCGGCATGATCACCGCACGGCCGAGCTCGAGGCCCTGGCAGCTCACCGCGGCCTGACGGTTCGTCAGGAGACCTTCGATGCCCTTTCCGCGCTGGTGGGCCATACCCATCACCAGGGCGCCGCCCTGCGCTCGGCGGAATTCCAATACACCCCGTTGGAGACCTTTCTCCAACGTCCCCTCGAACGAAGACAACCGATCCTGGCACTGGATTCCATCCAAGACCCGCAGAATCTGGGGGCCCTCATCCGGAGTACCTGCTTCCTGGGAGGCGCGGGCATGGTAGTCACCAAAGACCGTTCGGCCAGCGTCACCAGCACGGTCATTAAAATTGCCTCCGGCGCTGCCGCCTATCTTCCCATCATGCAGGTCGTCAATCTGGCTCAGACCTTGGAGCGCCTAAAGGAAAGCGGGCTCTGGATCGTCGGCATGGCAGGGTATGGCGACCAAAGCCTTTACGAGGCGGACCTCACCGCACCCCTGGCCCTGGTGGTGGGAAATGAGCAGAAAGGGCTGCGTCCTTTGACGCGCAAGCACTGTGACCTGCTGGTGCGCATCCCGGCCAGCGGGCCGCTCGAGTCCCTGAATGCGGCCACGGCCGGCGCCATTGCCCTGGCTGAAGTACAACGCCGGCAACAGGCGGTCAGGAAATCGGTCTAGTCCCAAAAAGCGCCGTCCCAATTCTCACCATGGTAGCCCCCTCCTCGATGGCCACTTCAAAATCGTGGCTCATCCCCATGGAAAGCTCGCTCAGTTTCTCGGGACTGACAGCCGCTTGCCGAAGTTGCTGGAGAAGCTCCCGCAGTCGGCGAAAATGAGGCCGGACGTGCTCGGGATCATCATAATAGGGGGGCAAGGCCATCAGCCCGCGCACCTCGAGGCCATCCCAGGCCGAGACCCGCTCGAAAAACGCCGGCAGCTCCGCCGGTGCCAGGCCGCTTTTGCTCTCTTCCTCGCCGGTGTTCACCTGCAGAAGGACCGATACCGGCCTGCCCCTTTTATGGGCCTGACGATCCAGTTCACGGGCCAGGCTTTCCCGGTCCACGCTGTGAATACACTCAAAGCCCGCCAGGACCACTCTCGCTTTGTTGGATTGCAGATGACCGATAAAATGCCAGGATACGGGCAGGTCCGACAATGCTTCGAGCTTCTTTTGGGCTTCCTGCACGTAGTTTTCACCGAGGACCCTGACTCCGGCTTCGATCCCCTCCCGGATACGGGGCACGGCAACCATCTTGGTCACGCCAATGAGGCGAACATCAGCCGCGTTACGGCCGACCCGCGCACACGCGGCATGAATCCGACCATTGATCTCCCTGAGATTCTGCGCAATGGTACTCATAACCCTTTCGCCTGGCCAATTTTATCCACGAAGTCACACGAAGTCACACGAAGAAACTTTCCCAGCCTTTCTTCCCCTCCGGTGGCAACCGCCGATGACCTTTTTTATCCAACCTTCCCAAACCGTTCCCCTTCACTCGCAACCCGCAACCCGCAACTCGCAACCCGCAACCCGCAACTCACCACTCTTCACTCCTCACCCCTCACTCTACCCTCACCGGAGCCACAATCCCCTCCTCCAACAGCCACGCCAGGGCCGCACACAGCGGCATCCCGACGACATTGGTGTAGGAACCGTGAATGGCTTCCACCAGGAAGGCCCCCATCCCCTGAATGCCATAGGCACCGGCTTTATCGAGCGGCTCGCCCGTCTGCACATAGGCTTTGATCTCGGCCATGGTGAGTGGCTTGAAGCGGACATCCGTCTTGAAACTCTCCAGGCGCAGGAACGTCGGCTCCCGTCGTCGCAGACAGAGTCCGCTGAAGACCTGATGCTCCCTTCCCGCAAGCTTCTGCAGCATGGCTGCAGCCTCTTCGGCGCTGGCAGGCTTACCCAGCACGGTGCGCCGATAGACGACAATGGTATCGGCGCTCAATACCCAGGTTCGGGGGTGCTGGCGCGAAACCGCCTCCGCTTTCTCCCTGGCGTGCCATCTGACGAGGGCGCCGGGCTCAGCATCCGGGTCATCCCCCTCATCGATCCCGCTCGGCACCACCTTCAGGGTCAACCCCAGCGACTGCAGCAACTGGAGGCGGCGCGGTGATGCGGAGGCGAGGATCAAGGGTTCCAGATTAGAGAAGATCATGCGTGGCGACTGTTCCATCAAACCGACCCTCCCCTGCTCTTCAAGCCCTCACTTGCCCATTTCCCAATTGGTCAACATCCTCGTGTCCCCCTTCATGCCTCCGGTATCGGCATGCGAAAAAGGGTCCGGGCATTGCTGGTTGTCTGTTGCGCTACTTCGTCCAGCGCACAGCGACGCAGTTCGGCGATCTTCTTGGCCGTATGAAAAATGAAGGCCGGCTCGTTGACCTTCCCGCGAAACGGCACCGGCGCCAAGTAAGGGGCGTCGGTTTCGATCAGCAGCCGGTTCAGCGGGGCCTCCCTGACCACCCCCTGCAGCACCTGGGCTTTGGGAAAGGTCACCGTACCCGGGACTGAGAGATAGAATCCCATCGCGAGACAACGTTCCGCCGCCGCCCAGTCCCCCGAAAAGCAGTGCAGTACACCACCTGCAAGGGAGTTCGCATACTCCCCCACGATCTCGAAGAAGTCTGCATACGCCTCGCGTATATGAAAAACTGCCGGCAGCCCGGTTTGGCAGGCAATTTCAAGCTGTTGCCGGAAGCATTCCCGCTGAATGGCTCGGGGCTGGCGATCCCGGTAGTAGTCGAGCCCCATTTCGCCGAGGGCCAGGACCCGCTCCTGCCCCGCGAGGGTCTCGTAGGCCTTCCGGTCTTGCGCCGTCAGCACAAAGGCATCGTGTGGATGGATGCCTGCCGTGGCATAAATTTCCGGGTGAGCTTGGGCCAGTCCCACGGCCTTTTGACTGCTTTCCAAGTCAATCCCAATGGTTATCACCTCCATCACCCCGGCCTTCCGGGCACGATCGAGAACGCCTTCAAGGTCCTCTGCGAATTCCGGAAAATCAAGATGGGCATGCGTGTCAATCAACAACATCCCGCTCCTTTCACTTGAGAGCTTCAGCCAGAGCCAAATTGGCTTGCGTACTCACCGCTCCCCCTCTATAATACTTCTCAGCCTGTCTGCATAGGTTTCGTTTCGGACGACCAGCTCCGGATCGGTACAAACGATTTCGGCTGGCAGGGCCTCGTGGCAGTGTACATGGCATTATCGACGCTAAAGGAACGAACAAGATGAAGAGAACTTCGCTTTTGCTGATGACGGTGATCTTCCTGACCATGATTGGTTCTCCCGCTCCCAGCTGGGGCGCCAAAGCCTACGTCTCAGACCCCAAGGAGACCGCTCTGCGGGCCGGCGCCGGTCAGCACTTTAAAGTCCTGGCCGTGATTCCTTCCGGAACGGGGCTGGAGGTGTTGAAAACGACCGGGTGGGTTCAGGTTCGCTACACGGGACCTGGTGGTGAAACCAAAGAAGGCTGGGTCCAAAACTCCGACGTGGCCCCCTTTCCTCCCGAAAGCGCCTTCATCAAGGAACTGCAGGCGGAAAACACCCAGCTCAACGAGCGGCTGAGCAGCCTGGAGAAGGAAAGAACGGAGCTCTCCCACAAAGAAAAGGACCTGTCGGAGAAGCTGCGCAAGGTCGAGACCGCTTATGAGGCGCTCAAAACCGGGGCGGCGAACGTTCTCAAGATGAAGGAAGAATCGGACGCCGCCAAGGCCGCGCTGGCATCGTCGGAAGAAAACATTCAGGCGCTCATTCAGGAGAATGAAGATCTGAAATTCTCAGCCCGCATCAAGTGGTTCATTGCCGGCGCCCTGGTGCTGCTGTTCGGCTGGTTCCTGGGGTGGCTCACCTCCCGCACCCACAAGCGGCACCGGTCAACGTACTATAGCTTTTAGCCCCAATGACCATCCCTTCCGCCATCGGGAGGCACTTTTCCCGTAACCGGAACTCATCGTTTTAGTTCATAATCGGCAACTTCCGTCAGCCCCACCTGCCGCAGGAGCGCGGCACGCTGCCTGCGCAGGTCGGCGTTGCCGGGTGCCGCCGCGATCGCTTCCGAAAGCGCCGCCAGGGCATCATACCAGAATCCCGCTTCGGCATAGCAATGCGGCGCGCCTGCTTTACCCGCTTGTTCCAACTTGGTTTTGAGCGCCTTATCGAGATCGACCCGCTCGATTTCTCCACCGTCCACAATGTCACGGGAGCGCTGTTCGGGATCAACGACAACCGCCACAAACCATTGATACGGCACGCCGGTCTTCAACCGCACACCGAATTCCGCCAACCGCACGCCCTTCACCCCCGGTTGCCCCCCCTGGCTGATGCGGGTCTCCAGGAGAGGTTTCGCGGCTTGGGCTTCGATGACGGTCAATTCGAGCGGGTAGCTTGTCGGTTGTGACAGAAACCAATACAAAGACGGCTGCTCCTGGCTCGTCAGCCCAGGATGGTCCGGCACCAGGACCGAGACCGTGAGCGAGCCTTGCCCGACGCCCCGGGTCCCGCCGCCCAGGCGGCCCGCCGGCGCTCCCCGCAGCGGCGGCTTATAGACCGGCGCCTGCTTGTCCGGCTCGCTTTGGGCTCGCTGGTCAGGGCTCGCCGAGCTCATACCCGACCCCGGTGACAGACCGGTACTGCCCTGTTCCGCTGCTCCTCCCGGTCCCTCCACCGCCGCAGCGATACTCGGCTGCGGTGTCAGCAGACCGAGACTCGCCACAAGAACCACCAGCGCCAGCCTTCTAATGTGCTTCATACCCTTCCCTCCTCACGCTCCTCTGGCAACAGCCGTCAAAGGCGGCAGCTTTGCCCGTCAAGTTCGGAAAGCTTCCTTCTCCCCCCCCTCACAGCCAGTTGTTGATCATGAGGAACGGCGACCAGTACCGAGGGTGTTGGTATCGCCTGTCGTGCAACAATTTCAACTGAGCCCGCTGCAGCGCGACGGCCCTGGAGACCGCCGGGTCCTGGAGCTGACGGTAGAATTCCCCCACCAGGATCGAAGACGACTCATCGTTGATGTGCCACAGGGTGCCGAGGGCACTCCTGGCCCCGGCCTTGACGGCGATGCCGGCAAGGCCCAGCGCCGCCCGGTCCTCCCCGGCGGCGGTGACACACGCACTGAGCGTGAGCAGTTCGAGGGGATCTTCCCGAAAGCGGAGGAGCCCAACATAGCGATTCAGGCGATCCATGGTGAGTTTGTCGTCAAAGGCCAGCAGGAACGTCTTATCAACGTCGTTATCAAACTGACCATGGGAGGCGATGTGCACAATGCCGAAGTGTTCATCTTTGAGCGATTCCTCCACGTGCGGCAGGATGAAGTCCTGGTTGAGCAGCAGCCTGCCGGCGTAGAGTTCCTGAATGCTTTCGACTTCCCCGGCCACATACGGCAGCGGCGGAAATCCCTGCACCGGGTCGGTGAGGCCCAGCGTCAGGACGTGCAGGTCCCTCCGTTCCACGGGACGGGGGTCGGTGAGGTCCAGTCCCGGCGTGATCGCAATGGCGTATCGGCTCACCAGAAACTGGTTGCCGTCGTGAAGGACCGCCATGGGGATCGTCCGCAGCGGACCGTCCGGGACGAACACGAGGGTATCGGCCGTTGTCGCTTTCAAATCCCCTTCGAGAGGACGGATCAGCCACTGGTAAAGCTGCTGCGCCTGCGGCAGAAATTCCCTGGTGGTCAATTTCTCGAGGCTTTTGCGAAGGCTCTTCACCTCCTGCTTGACGGTCCGAGCCCCGACCGGCGCTGAATATCGCTTCATCCCGGACGGGAGACTCACCAGCAGTTCCGTGCGGTCAGCCAGGAGGATGGGGTAGATCACCACCGCGCTCCGGGAGATGACATCGAGCCTCGTCGTCACCGTTCTGGCGGCATCCACGCAGTCGTCCTGGAAATAGTCCCGCAACTCGGAAACCTTGAGCGACTCCAGGGTATCACGCGCCTCGAGCAGGCAGGCCTCCTTTTGTCGGCCTTCCGGGAGCGCCGCGGCCCGCTGCAAGAGCAGGTCTACAAACTCCAGATAGAGCGGCCCCGCAGGCTCGCGAAAGGACGTGCGCGGCTTCCCGTAACACCTGGCCACCTCCTGCCGAATGGATTCCAGCGTGGCATTGGCCCGCCGATAAGCGGCCAGGGCCTCATCCATTTGTCCCAGTGCTTTGAGGAGACGTCCCGTTTGCCATTCCCAGCGATAGAGCGCCTCGGGGGCATTCACCCGCTGGGCCGCGAAAACCGCCCTCGAGGTCCATTGCAGTGCCTCCTCATAACGGCGCTGGTCTTCCCGCAGTCTGCCGAAATATCCCTGAGCGTAGGACATGGCCCGCAGGTCATTGACCGCCTCGCCGGCACCACCTGCCGCCGTGAAGGTTTCGGAAGCAAGAGACCACAGTTCTTGCCGCCGATCGGGAAGATGCAGGCCAAGATTTTGATAAGCCAGGGCGATGTTGATCAGCGCATAGGCCTGGTCGTGAGACGGAGGGAGGCCGAGGGTTTTTTCCCAAGCCTGAGCGAGGACCTCGAGGGCCTCCTGGGAGCGGCCTTCCTGCATCAAGGAGGTAGCCTCGTTGGTGAGCGCAATGCCCACCAAAGGCTGGTTTCCCGCCCTTGCCGCCAGGGCGGCACTCTCCGCATACGCTGTGGTCGCCTCGCTGTATCGTTTCTGCGAGGCATGAAGATTTCCCAGGTTGTTCAAGATGGCCGCCGAGACGCCGGGAGCGTCGAGCGTCTTCGCCATCGTCAGGCCCTCGTTCAAGTACCGGTAGGCCAACTCCTCGGGCCCCAGGGCGACATACACATTGCCGATGGCACCCAGCACCGATGCGGTCAGCGCTTGATCCCCCGCTTGCCTTGCCGAAACCAGCGCCCGTTCCAGGTACTGCAGGGCCTTCTGATATTCGCCCAGGGCCTGATACGCTTGCGCTAGCTTAATGAGCACCCGGGCCTCTTCTCCGGGGTTTCCAGCCTTCTCCTGGAAGCTAAGAGCGTGCGTCAGCTGGGAGATCGCCTCGGGGAAGGCCCCCCTATCCAGCAGAGCACATCCCTCCTCCATCGCCATCAAGGCCGATGAAGGGGCCAACGGCTCGGAAACGTCCACTCCCGGTGCGGGACCGGGGGCGAATTTCGTGCCCGCACAGCCGGCAAGAACAACGAGGAAACCGCCGATCCAGCAACAGCAAACCAGGCTCGTCAACAAGGACCGGCAATGATGCGTGGTTCGACCACGTGGGAACCCTTCAGGCATCTCCTCTTCTCCTCCAGACCACCGGCACCGCCGTGGATGAGTCAAGTCCGATTCGCATTCAGGCGTTCGGTTCCGCTCGATCCTGAGTGCGGCGCCGCAAAATTGAGTGTCCATCAGGTCGCACCTGCGTAGGCTGGGTCAGGCGCGTCTTCTGGCGCCGTAACCCAGCGAAAGCCTGTGTTGGGTTTCGTTTCACTCAACCCAACCTACGATCTTCTGATCACTACATTCCGCTCGTTCCCAAGCTCCTGCTTGGGAACGCAACCACCGATTAGAAGGCAGCAATCGTGAACTGCATGTGAACGCCCATGTCCTGAAGATTGTCGCCATCGGTGCGGGAATCGAACAGACCATAGCCGTAATAGATCTCAAACTCGGGCTTGATGGGAAACGGGTGCTTGATCACCGTCCCTCCCCACCTCAGCCCAATCCCGATGCTCGCCAGGTTCCGGGGCTCGAACGTCGGCAGCTCGGTGTTCCAGGCATTGCCGAAGTCGAAAAAGGGCGCCAGCTGCAGATAGTCCGCCCAACTCTTATCGCGCACCAGGGGAATGCGGAACTCCAGGGAGGCAATCACGGCGTTGTCCCGCACCAGCTGGTTCTCCCGGTAGCCGCGCACACTGTAGCGGCCGCCCACGGGAATTTGTTCCACGGGCAGCAGCGGATCGTTGGAGACCTGCAGGTCGGCCCGCAGGATCGCCTGGATGTCCCAGGGCTTGAGGATGCGCGCGTATTGAAACTGCCCCAGCCAGGCAAAGAACTGGCCGCCGGGAAGAGACGAGGGGTTCACGGTGGCCCCGAAAGCGTCGATTCCCACCGAAAACCTCGAGCGTGCCGCCACCACCTGGATCGGCGTACGATAGATCCATTCCTGGAAGAAGCGGAGCGCCGTTATCGTGGACTTGCCGTCTTCCGCCCCGGCATAGAATGAAAAGGGTTCGCCGAGAAGGGTGGTTTCGTTATGAATGTAGTCGCCCGTGAACCCGATGGCCAGCTCGTGGTTGAGGTTCTTGATCAGCGGATGCCTGAGGCTGATTTCATAGGTATCCGATTGTGTTACAATATTGAGCTGCTCGAACGGCTCTTCCACAATCCCGAGGTCGCTCTTGCGGTAGCGGAGCGTCAGGGTGGTGTCCCGCGCCGTGAGGGGGAAAGCGTACCAGGCGTCCATTTGCGGCCCCCAATCGCCCGAGCTCCAGTAGGTGAAGTTCAGCACATCCCCGTGCCCGGTGAGACTGCGATGGGCCAGGTTCACAAACCCCTGGATCGCCCCCACTGTCGGTGACTGGTAGTTGTTGGCCCCCAGGAGCACGCTGAAGGGGAGGGTTTCCTCGATCTTCAGCTTCAGCTCGCTCTCGCCGGGCTTCAGCCCCGGACGCAGCTCGCCGTGGAGCTGCCGGATGCGATCGTCCTGCTGCAGCAGCTGCAGCCTTTCCCGGAGGGACTCAATGTTCAACGGAGGATCGGCCCCCAGCTCGATGCGTTTCTTGTAATAGCTGTCCCGAAGCCATCTGTTCCCTTCCACTTCCAGCGTCGTCAGCTGGCCTTCAACGATCCGGAAGGTCATGACGCCGTTCACGATCTCCTGATCGGGCAGGACCGCCCCCGAGTTGACGTACCCCTTGTTGACATAATGGAGCGTCAGAGCGCGGCGCAGGGCTTCGAGATCTTCCGAGGTCACCTCCCGGTTCCGGTAGGGGGCCGTTATGGCGGCAAGCACCGGTTCCGTGAAGGCGGTGCTTCCGGTCACCTTGATCTCGCGCACGAAAACGCGCAGTCCCGGCGCAAGCCTCTCCTTTACCTCCCCGACCCCGGGCGGGAGGGTGCCCTCCGGAGTGAGGGGCGGCACCGCCGGGGCCTCCCTGGGCAGCATCAGCGGCAGGTCGTCGGTTCGCCCGAGGGGAGTCATGCGCTTATCTTCCTGCGCCTGCCCCGAGGAACAGGTGAGGAGAGCACTCACCGGTATGGCACAAAGCAGCATGATGCCCAAGGCCACCAGGCCCCTGGTCCGCCGACAACCTCGTCTCATTGTTCCTTCCCGGAGAAGCATTCCCGAGCGCTTCCCTTCAGGTCGCCAGGCTTCGCTGACCCCAATAAGTGTCCCGATTCCCGTTCGCCCTGCCGCCGGCTTTTTCCCAGAAGCGTGCCCGGGCCCAGCGGCCCCTTGGGGCCAAGGCTGCCTTCCAGGCTGACTCCTCCCGCCGCGACCCCATGAAAGACCATGCCCGGGAGAAACCCCAAAGCAAGAAAACCGGCAAGGAGGAACGATGTAAGATTGGAGTGATCTTGGGAAATCCCCATGTTGCCTCACTTATCAAAGGTGACACGGGCAGGACCGCTTTGATCCTGCCTTGTGTCACGTTGGCGCCATTCTGCCACCACCGCTTGGACTTGTCAAAACAGAATCAGAGTTTGGAATTGGGGATGAGCCTTCCCATCAAGTGTTTTGCATACCTCTTCTGATTCTCGCTCCTACCAAGCTGAGGAGCCCGAATGAGAGCAGCAGGATGAGGATGGCAACGGGACCGGATTTCCGTATGTCATGTATAGTAATTGGCCATTAAGCACATGTTCGTAATAACCTGGCCGGCCCTCATGCCAAATAGCCTCATAATGGTTCACGAACTGCAAAGTCCAATTGCAAGCATAGTGAAGTTGGCCGGATCCCAGGCAATAGTGTACGGCGACGATGAAGCTGCTAGAAGATACCTGGTCCCAAATTGGAACGTATCCACCGGATCAGTAACGATAGTCGTGCTGCCACGGAAGTAGATGGATTCAGTTGAGAAAATGTACGCAGCATTCAAACACAGTGGTATGGCATAATTATTCACATCCACACCCGGGCCCGTAGGTGGTATAGGTCTCGGAGGAATCGCTCTGATAACATTCTCGGATGTCGGGTCAAAAGTGATTGGTCCCTGGGAGTAAACACTGGAGTAGCCTTCTATTATGAAAGCTTGTTGAATAAAATAGTATAAATATTAAGGAGGTTATATATTTATGCATGGAGAGCTGGTATATTGGAGGGGCGTTTCTAACCAGGAAAAACCACGCGAAATATACAGGAGCTTTCCATGCGAGAGAAGGATATCAAACGACAGGTTTTGAAGCAACTGAAGAAGGAATTTCCCAGGTGGCGCCGGTTGCCCAGAAAGGAGAACAAACGGATCGCCAAGGAAGTGTTGGAGAGCGTACTGGCCAAGCATTCCAGTAACGAACAGGCAACAGATATCCCTGTTCATGAATTAGATTTTTGCGGTGAACCACACCTCCACCCTGCTTCAATGCTGTTTGAATCAGGGGACAGGATACTCCCTCCCTCGACGGGCTGGTTGACACCCTCCCCCTGCCCTTCCATCAAAGGAGGAGATGTCACGGAACTGGTTAATGACTTTCGCCCGCCAGTCCTAGTGCAGGATCTGGCTCAGGAACAGCTTCGAGCGTTCGTGCCGGGGCCTGCTGAAGAAATCATCGGGCGTATTCTGTTCGAGGATTTGGCCATAATCCATAAAGAGCACCCGATGCGCGACGCTCCTGGCAAAACCCATCTCGTGCGAAACCACCAGCATGGTCATCCCTTCATGAGCCAGTTGGATCATGACGTCGAGCACTTCCTTGACCATCTCGGGATCCAAAGCGCTGGTGGGTTCGTCAAAGAGCATGACCTTGGGTTTCATGCAGAGGCTTCGAGCGATGGCCACCCGCTGCTGCTGGCCCCCGGAGAGCTGGCCCGGATACTTCCTGGCCTGCTCGGCAATGTGGACCTTTTTCAGGAAGGCCATGGCCGTTTCTTCCGCCTCGGCGCGCGGGACCTTGCGCACCCAGACCGGCCCCAGAGTGAGGTTCTCCAGGACGGTCAGATGGGGGAAGAGGTTAAAGTGCTGAAACACCATCCCGACTTCCGCCCGGATCTTTTCGATGTTCTTGAGGTTATTGGTCAGTTCCGTGTTGTCAACGATGATTCGGCCGCGCTGGTGCTGTTCAAGGTGGTTGATACAGCGGATCAGCGTTGATTTGCCCGACCCCGATGGTCCGCAGATAACAATCCGCTCGCCCTTCTCGACCGTAAGGTTGATCTCGTTGAGCACGTGCAGGTCGCCAAACCATTTGTGCAGGCCGGTTATCTGGATGATTGGGTTGCCGGTTGCCTCCCTGCCGGTAGCGCTGGTCGTTTCATCTATCATGGTCCCTACTTTTCCTGTGTAATCTACAGCGTTATTCGCTACTCTTGCCACGGCTCTGGCAAACCCGCAGCATCAGGTGCTCAACTGCTTTTCCAGGTCACGACTGAAGTTGGTCATGGAAAAACACCCCCCAAAATAAAGAATGGCAATGAAAAGGAAAGCTTCGGTACTGAATCCCATCCACTCGGGGTTGGACAGGGTAACCTGGGTGGTTTTCATGAGATCGTACAAACCGATGATGACCACCAGGGAGGTATCCTTGAACGCCGAGATCAGAATGCCGACCGAGGGGGGAATCACGATCTTCAAGGCCTGGGGCAGGATGATGAGGCGCATGGTCAAGTAGTAGTCGAGACCGAGTGATTCCGCCGCCTCATACTGACCCCGCGCGATCCCCTGCAGACCGCCCCGCACGACTTCGGCGATATAGGCGGCCGTGAACAGGATGATCGCCGCCTGGGCACGCAAGATCTTGTCCACGGTGATGCCTTCGGGTAGAAACAAGGGAAACATGACCGACGACATGAAGAGCAGGCTGATCAGCGGGACGCCGCGTATCATTTCAATATAGACCACCGAAATGCTCCTGATGGCCGGCATCTTGGAGCGGCGGCCAAGGGCCAGCAGGACTCCCAGCGGATAGGCGACGGTCAGGCCGAAGAGAGAAAGGAGCAGCGTCAGGCAGATGCCACTCCACTGCGTGGTTTCGACCACCGGCAGCCCCAGGCCCCCCCCATGCATCAGCACGCCCATAACCACCACCCCGGCCACCCAGAGGTAAGCCAGGCGACGGTTCCAATGTCTTCGGTTGCGGCTGTAAGAGAACAGACCGATCAGGATGCCGACGCTGATGATGGGTCGCCATTGCTCATCCCAGGGATAAAACCCAAACAGCATGAACCGCAGGTTCCTGCTTACCACCGACCAGCAGGCGCCGTCAATCGCCTTGCATTGCTGGCCCGAAGAGGACCAGAGGGAGTCGATGAAAGCCCACCGGAGCAGAGGCGGAACGCTCAGGTAAAGACAGAACAGCATAGCGACCGTAAGCAGGGAGTTGAACGGGCTGCTGAAAAGATTGGCCCTTACCCATCCCACCACCCCGACTGAAGTGACGGGAGGTTTGATTTCTTCGGTTGTCGCCGCTGGTACCGGATCGTCCACCATGCTACCTCTCCACCAGAGCCATCTTTTTGTTGTACCAGTTCATAAAGGCCGACGTCAGCAGGCTGAAAAAGAGATAGACGATCATGATGATGGCCACCCCTTCAATCGCCTGACCGGTCTGATTGATCGTGGTATTGGCCACCGACACGAGGTCGGGATAGCCAATGGCGACGGCGAGGGAGCTGTTCTTGGTGAGATTGAGCATCTGGCTGGTCAGGGGCGGGATGATCACTCGCAACGCCTGGGGAAGAATGATCAGGGTCAGGACCTGGTTCGGCCTCAGCCCAACACTCATGGCAGCCTCCGTCTGACCGCGGGAGATGGCCTGGATCCCGGCGCGCACCACCTCCGCCACAAAAGCCGAGGTGTACAAGACCAACCCCAGCAGCAGGGCCGCAAATTCGGGGCTGACCGAGAGCCCTCCCTCAAAATTGAAGCCGGCTAGCCGGGGGACGTTCAGAGCGGTCGGGGCCCCTGAAAGAAGCCACGCCATGGCCGGCAACCCGCCGACAATCCCGGCCGCCACGGACCACACGGGAAAGGGTTGACCGGTCCGGTCCTGGCGTCTTCGCGCCCAGCGCTGCAGCATATAGACCAGAACGCCCGCCGCAAGCAGGGCTATTCCCATCCGGGCGTATGCAGGATGGGCGACCGGAATGGGGAAATAGAACCCTCGATTATTGAGAAAAAGGCCGGCCACCGGATGCAGCGACTGCCGCGGCCCCGGCAGACTGTCATGAAAAATGGCGTACCAGAAATAGAGCTGCAGGAGCACGGGAATGTTCTGGAGCACTTCAATATAGGCGGCAGCAAGGCGGGAAAGCAGCCAGTTGCTCGAAAGCCTGGCAACGCCCACCACCGTCCCCAGGATGATGGTCATGACGATCCCCACCAGGGAGACCTTGAGGGTATTCAACACGCCGACGAACAATGCCCTGGCGTAGCTGTCGGCGGAAGAATAGGAAATCAGGGGCTCACCGATTTCGAACCCGGCCTCCCGCCCGATGAAACTGAAGCCGGTGGCGATGGATTGCCTGCGCAGATTGGCCTGAGTGACGGCAAAAAGATAGTATCCGAGGGTCAGCACCAGGCCCAGGGCCAAGACCTGGTAGACCAGCGCCCGTTTGGAGGGGTCATGCCAGAACGGGATACTTTCTATCTGGGCCGATCTTGCTGGTTCCGTGTGCATGTCTGCCACAGTTCGGTTGGGTTGTCGGCGAACCGTTTCTCAGCTCTCTGCGATTTGATTCTTCCCTCGAGGGGGGCTAGTACAACATGGCAGCACTACTCATCCGCTTCTGGTGGGCAGAGCCCACCCTACGTCGCACCTGCCTGGATCGGTGGTAGGGTGGGCTGTGCCCACCGATATTCCGCTCGCTCATCAGGCCATCCGTTACTGGATCACGGGGACCAGTACGGCGCCGCTACTTGAACGGCGGCGCATACATCAAGCCGCCGTCTTTCCACTGGGCATTGAGGCCGCGTTTGAGGCCCAGTTTCGTCTTCTCGCCCACGTTTCGTTCAAAGACCTCTCCGTAATTGCCGACCTGCTTAACGATGTTATACGCCCACTTTTCGTCAAGTCCCAAAGCCTTGCCGTTGCCCGGCGTTACCCCCAGGAAGCGCTGGATGTTGGGGTCCTTGCTGGAGAGCATCTCGTCAACGTTCTTGGAAGTGATGCCCATGTCTTCGGCGGCAATCATGGCCAGCACGGTGAAATTGATAATGTCCCGCCACTGTTCATCTCCGTGCCGAACGGCCGGGGCCAGTGGTTCCTTGGAGATGATCTCCGGCAGAATGACGTAATCGTCGGGGTTGGGAGCGACTGCCCGAATGCCGGCCAACTGCGAGGCATCGGACGTGAGCACATCGCAGCGCCCGGCAAAAAACGCTTTGTTGAGCTCGATGGTCTGTTCGATGACTACCGGTTTCATCTCCATGTTGTTGGCGCGAAAGTAGTCGGCCACATTCTGTTCGGTGGTCGTTCCCGGAAGGGTGCAAACACTGGCCCCCTTCAGTTCTTTGGCGCTCTTGACGCCCAATTTCTTGGGGACCAGAAACCCTTGTCCGTCATAGTAGTTCGGCTGAAGAAAATTCAAGCCGAGGTCCGTGTCGCGCGTCAGCGTCCAGGTGGCATTTCGGCAGAGAACGTCCACTTCCTTGGACTGGACGGCGGTAAACCGGGTTTGAGTGGTCAAGGTGACATATTTGACTTTTTCAGGATCGCCGAAAATGGCAGCCGCGATCGCCCGCGCCGTGTCCACATCCAGGCCGCGCCAGACCCCTTTTTCGTCAGGCATGCTGAATCCGAAGAGACCTCCGTTGACCCCTACGGTGAGGGCCCCACGGGCTTTGACCGCATCCAGCGTTTCGCCCGCCTGAACCGCAATGGGAACCAGCGTCAGCATCATTGCCAACGAACAAATCATGCCTCTTTTGAACCGTTTCATGATTTCTCCTCCTGACCTGTTGATGCAACATGCCGGGGTCGCCGGGGGGACGGCCCCCCCTGGTCCCGCGTCTTTCACTAAGATGAGTTGACTCGTGATGGGCTTTTCGCGCTGTCGAGGCAAGCAAATACAAGCCATCTATAGCAATTCGCGTTCCTCGCTGTCAAGAATCCAGGAGACCGGGGAAGCCCCGGAGAAAGCCTTCGCCGCCATCTTCACTCGCGACTCAGCCGCTTTTCCAGCCGCCGGGTGAGATAGGAAAGAGGATAGGTGAGCAGGAGGTACAAGCCGGCGAGAGGCAGATAAGCCTCAAACGTTTTGTAGGTGGTGGCGTTGACGACTGCTGCGGCTTTGGTCAGTTCTCTCACGGAAATCACAGAGAGCAGGGATGAGTCCTTGATCAAGGAAACAAATTGACCCGTGACCGGCGGGATGATGCGTCGCAGGGCCTGCGGGAAAACGATGTAGCGCATGGTCTGCCAGTCGTCGAGACCGGTAGCCTTGGCGGCTTCCACCTGCCCTTTATCAATGGATTCGATGCCCGCCCGCACCATTTCTGAAATATAAGCGCCGGAAAAGAACGCCAGGGTCACCATGCCGATGATCAGGACATTGTCAAAATGCACCGCTGCAGCAATGCAGAAGTAGAAAACGTAAATCTGGACCAGGAGCGGCGTTCCTCGGAAGACTTCGACGTAGAGGATGGCCAGCTCACGGGCAAGGACGTTTCGGGAAACCCTGGCGAGTCCGCCGACAACCCCCAGGCCGAACCCCATGACGATGGCGCCAAGGGAAACCACGAGAGTATAGTAGAACCCCATGAAGAAAAGCTGACGATACTGCCACGGCACGCGCCAGTTCCAGGGATAATCGATCCCGGCAAAGAGCAGATAGAGGCTCGCGCTCAAGCCGAGCCATAGCAAAAAGCGCACGAACAGGCGGTAGCTCATCGCGCCATCACGGGAGCAGGTCGTGGAAATACTGTTGATAAAGCTCCTGATAGCGCCCGTCGGCTTTGATGGTTTCCAGAAACAGGTCGAGCCAGTTCAGGAAGTCGGCATCGCCTTTGCGAATGGCGATGGAGAAAGGTTCAAAGGTGAAGGGCTTCAAGAGCGCTCGGGTGTTTTCGGGGTTCTCCTTATGATGCTTGCTGATGGAGAGCTGGTCATAAAAGAAGGCATCGGCCCGGCCCGTCACCACTTCCCGCACACAGGCCGTTTCTTCCTTGTAACGGTTCACCTGGGCCTTGGGGAACAACTTGCCGGTGATGAGGTCCCCGGTGGTGCCGATTTTCACGGCCAGGATGCGATCGGCGGCATTCAGCTCCTTCACCTCCTGCAGCTCCGGTACCCGCTTTTTGCTGAGGAGGGCACAGAGGCCGGTCACAAAATAGGGCTGCGTAAAGCTGACGGTCTTGGCTCGCGTCAGGGTGCGTGTCATCCCCGAAATGATCATGTCGATCTTCCCGCTCTGCAAGGCGGGGATCAGGCCGGCAAATTCCATGTCCCTGAGGTCGATTTCCACCCCCAGTTCTTTGGCTGCCAGCCGCGCAATATCGACATCAAAGCCAATGGGCTCACCCTTCTCGTTGGCGTACTCAAAGGGGAAAAAGGAGACCTCCATGCCTACAATCAGTTTGTTGCGCTTGATGATCTGGTTGAGGTTGCTCCCCTCAAAGACGTCGTAGGAGCTGGTTGCCGCCCGAAGCGTGGCAGCCTCTCCGACCATCAGGGTCAGCACCGCAAGAAACAGCATAAGGTGTCGCTTCATTTCAGCCTCCTTTTTGAGTCCATCAAGCTTTCGCGATATGCGTCCCCTGGTTCCCAAGCGGGAGCTTCGGAACCAGCTTGGTATTCGACCCTACTGAGTTCTTCGCTTTGTTCGTGCGTGGGTCTCAGCTTTGCAGGGTGGGCTGAGCCCACCGATGGGGCAGCATGTGGGCACAGCCCACCCTACGCTCCGGTCAACTCAAGCAGGCAAGCACTAGGTCGGCGACGGTTCAGGCGCTTTCAGAATGATCCGGCAGTCCGCAGCCGTAACGCCCTTCCCTTTCTCATGGACAATCAGGGGATTGATGTCCAGCTCATTGATTTCAGGATGGTTCATGACCATGTTGGAAACCCCCACCAGCACTTTTTCGAGGGCTTCGAGATCAGACGGCGGCTTACCCCGGTAGCCCTTGAGGATGGTGAGTCCCTTGATGCCGTTGATCATCTGACGGGCGTCGTTGCGGCCGAGGGGGGCCAGCCCGAAGACGACGTCCTTGAAAACCTCGACGAAAATTCCCCCCAGGCCGAACATGAGGAGTGGTCCGTAGCGGCGGTAACGGCTCATCCCGACAATCACTTCCTCGCCCGGTTCGGCCATTTTCTCCACCAGGACGCCCTCGATAACAGCCTCGGCTGAATATTGCCGGGCCCGCTCGATGATCCGATCGAAGGCTCCCATGACCGCGTCATCGGTCGCGAGATGGAGCTCAACGCCGCCGGCATCCGATTTGTGGATGATCTGAGGGGAGACAATTTTGAGGGCCACTTCGCCGCCGATCTGAGCGGCGAAATCGCGTGCTTCCTCTCTCGTTTTGGCGAGCTTTACCGGCAGTGGGTTGAGACCGTAACAAGCCAGGACCTCGCTTCCTTCTCCTTCCCCAAGATAGCTTTTGCCGTCGGCCAGGGCTTGCTGGATGATGGCCGAGGCTCGCTGAGGATCATGACTCAAGGTGAATTCCGCCAGCTCCTGACGATTGAGCCACCGGGAATAGCGATAGAGGGCCGCGAAGGATTCCGCCGCATGCT
>CAZDKX010000017.1:0-30810 GCA_964505935.1 uncultured Syntrophobacteraceae bacterium | reverse complement strand
ATCCGAAATCCGAAATCCGAAATCCGAAATCCTTCGCCCATCTCCATGTCCATTCCCACTACTCGATGATGCAGGGAGTAAGCTCCGTAAAGGCCCTGTGCCGAAAAGCGGCCGAAGCCGGTGCTGCATACCTGGCCTTAACCGATACCAACGGGCTTTACGGGTTGATCCATTTCCTGGAGGCAGCCCGCCAATATGGCCTCCGTCCCATCGTCGGCGCCGCTATCCAAATCCATACTCATGCCGGGAACAGCCCCTCGAGCTCCGCCAATCCCCCCAGCTCGTCACCCACCACCCAGCACCCAGCACCCAGCACTCAGCACTCGTCACTCAAAACCCAGCACCCAGCACTCAGCACTCGTCACTCGTCACTCGTCACTCAGGCAGTCATCCTGGTCAAAACCCCCAAGGGGTATGAACTACTCACCGAATTCCTTACTCAACGCCATCTCAACAAGGATTTTTCCCTGTTACGAGACTTTCCCGAGGCACGGCAGGAGCTCGCGGTACTCAGTTCCCAGCCGGAGCTCATCAAGGGGTTGCGGTCCCGGGCCGAGTGCTGGGTCGAGGTGGTGCCGGGGCCCGCCGGCCGCCGGGCGCTGAAACTGGCCAGGAGCCTGGGCATCCCTCCCGTGGCCACCAATGCGGTCTATTTTGCCGACCCGGAGGATTACGCGCTGCATCGCCTGGTGCGAGCCATCGCCCTCAACCGCACCCTGAGCACCCTGCCCCCGGAAGCAGTCGTCCAGCCCGGCCAATGGCTGAAAACGGCCGAGGAGCTGGCCAGGCATTTTCCGGACGCCCCCGAAGCCCTTGCCAACACGCTGAAACTGGCCGGCAGCTGTCACACCGCCTGGGATCACTTCCCCACCGTTTTCCCCCGCTACCGGGACCAAACCGAAGACCATCTTGCGCTCCTCAGGCAGGAATGCCGTCAAGGGATTGAGTGGCGTTACGGGAAAACCAACCCTGCCATTGAAAAACGTCTTGCGGAAGAGCTGGAATTGATTCACGCCAAAGGCTATGTGGACTATTTTCTGGTGGTGGCCGACATTGTGCGGCGGCGTCCCATTCACTGCGGCCGTGGCAGTGCCGCGGCGAGCCTGGTAAGCTACCTCCTGGGGATCACCCACGTGGACCCCATTCGCCACAACCTCCTTTTTGGCCGGTTTCTCAACCCGCAGCGCAAAGATCCGCCCGATATCGATGTGGATTTTCCCTGGGATGAGCGCGACGCTCTCCACGAAGAACTGCGGCGCTATTACGGCCCCGAACGCCTGGCCACGGTTGCCAATCACGTGGGCTTCGGCGCGCGGGCCGCGGTGCGGGAGGTTGCCAAGGTATACGGCATTCCGGCGGCCGAGATTAAGGAGGTCACCCGGCGGATGAGTTTTTACACGGACCCGCGGGACATTTTACGGCGGGTGGCAACTCACCCTAAATTTCGTTCCTTCCCCCTCGATCCTCCCTGGCCGGAAATCATCCAGCTCGCCACCCGTCTGGAAGCCCTGCCCCGGCACATGGCCACCCACTGTGGAGGGGTTATCCTGGCCCCGGACCGGGTTTCCCGCTATGTCCCGGTGGAACGCAGCGTCAAGGGCATCCACATCATCCAATGGGAAAAGGACCAGTCGGAAACGGCCGGTCTCATCAAGATCGACCTCCTGGGCAACCGCTCCCTGGCGGTGATTCGAGACACCCTGGCCGCCGTCCGGCACAACACTGGTCAAGTCATCGATTATGCCCTGCTGAATCCGGTTGACGATCCCGCTACCCTGGACCTGCTGAGCCGCGGCGACACCATGGGGGTCTTTTACGTGGAATCGCCCGCCATGCGCCAGCTGCAGCAGCGGACCGGCCGCGGCGATTTCGACCATCTCGTCATTCATTCCTCCATCATCCGCCCGGCCGCCAACCGCTTCATCCAGGAATATATCCGGCGGCTGCACGGCGCCCCCTATGAGCCGCTCCACCCCCGCCTTAAAGAGCTGCTCGCGGAAACTTACGGGATCCTGGTGTACCAGGAAGATGTGGTGCGGGTGGCCATGGCCCTGGCGGGATTCACTTGGGGAGATGCCGACGGCTTGCGCAAAATAATCAGCAAGAAGAGTCCGGAACAGCTTGCCGACTATCGCCAGCGCTTCATCGACGGCTGCCGCGGGAAAGGCATCGGCGACGACGTGGTGAAGGCGGTCTGGGAGATGTTCCTCTCGTTTGCGGGTTATTCCTTCTGCAAGCCGCATTCGGCCTCGTACGCCCTTGTCAGCTTCAAATCGGCTTACCTCAAAGCCCACTACCCGGCCGCCTTCATGGCGGCGGTGATCAGCAACGGCGGCGGCTATTACAGCACTCTTGCCTATATTTCCGAGGCCAGACGGATGGGCCTCACCGTGGTGGGACCGGACGTCAACGCAAGTGACTGGAACTATCGGGGGGCGGGAAAAACCATCCGCATGGGGTTGCAGCAGCTCCAGAACATCCGCAGGGATGTCCTGCAGGGCATCATCGAGGAGCGAGACAGCCATGGGCCGTTCGAAAACCTCGAGGATTTCCTGCAGCGGGTGGCACTCACCGCGGCCGACGCCATGGTCCTGGTCAAAAGCGGCGCCCTGGACTCCCTGGCTGAATCCCCAAGCTCCGAACGCCAAGATCTGGTGTCCGAAGGTCAACAGCTTCTTGACGTGAACAAAAAGCCAGGAGTTTGCCCACAACCAGTGTTTCCCCCTGTATCTCCCTTTTCAAAGGGGGACTCTGGTTCCTGCTTTGTTTATAGACAAGCCCCAAGAGCCAAGTATCAACAGCCAACAGTCAACAGCCCGCAGCAGCCTGCAAGGCTCAACCGCCCCCAGCTCCTGTGGTTTGTCGAAGCCTGGCTGAACCTGCATGCCACCTCGCAGGGCAGGGGTCAACAGGCCGGTATGGGGTTATACCTCCGTGCTCGCCCGGTGTTTACCGTGCCGCCCCTGCCGGCTTTGACCCGCACCCGCCAATGGCAGCAGGAAATCGAGACGCTCGGCTTGGTGCTTTCCGTGCACCCCTTGACCTTGTGGGAACCCGCGATGCAAAGACTTCCTCAGCGCCCGGCGCCGGCGTCGCAGCTGGCGCAGTATGTGGGGAAACGGGTTTGGGTGGCAGGCTGGCCCATCACTCGCAAGGAAGTGATGACCAGGGAGCAGGAGCCGATGGAATTCTTCTCCTTCGAAGACCGGACCGCTATCTATGAAACCGTCTTTTTTCCAAAAGCGTTCCAGCGTTTCTGTCAGGAATTGAGCATGGATCGGGCCTATCTCCTGGGAGGGCGGGTGGAAAGCGAGTTCGGCACCGTCAGTCTGAACGTCGAGAGCGTTCGCAAGCTTCACCCGTTGGAGGCCGTTCAGATATAACTTGAATACCCTTCGACCACTTTTTCATCCACGAAGTCACACAAAGACACACGAAGAAAGCACTTCGCGAGCTCCGTGAGTTTCGCGGTGAAAACCACAGGAAGTGAGAGTCCCTTAGGCGGCAGGCACTTAAGGTGAGTGAGGCACATCATCATAGTGGACCGCCAGCCAGATGGTCTTGTCGTTCGGGTCGGTCCACTCCACACGATGTTTCTTATGGGCCGGAATATTGATCCAGTCGCCGGGCTTCAATTCGATCACGTCATCGACATCATCAAATCGCAGGCCGGCACTTCCTCGCAGCACCAGCACCCACTCGCTCCGGTCCTGATCGTACCAGAACCCGGCCGGCGAGGAATGCCCATCCGAGATGATTCGTTCCACCTTTACCGTATCCGCCGCCGTAATCTCTTCGAAGTGTTCTTCCGGCAATGCAGCCGGAATCCGTGCGAAAATGTTTCCTCGTTTCATCAACCCCCGTCTTTCCGAGCTTTCTCCCCCCAAGCACCATGCCCCCCAGGACCACACCAGAGAGGATAACGGATCAGCCTCTTCACCCCTTCACCCCTTCACCGCTTCACCGTTTCACCGTTTTTCACACCGCCCCTGCGCAAAAAACCGGTCTCTTAAGCGGCAGGCTTCTTCCCAGGCGGGCTCCGCCACCGAATGCCGATCCAGTTGGGACACCGGCATGATGCCCATCAAGGAATTGAGTACCCAGATCGTTTCCGCTGAAAAAAGGGCAACATCCGAAGCAGGACGCCTGGCAACCTCGTGCCCCTCCTGTTCCAGGATTTTCACGACCCCTCGCAAGGTGATGCCGGGAAGCTGAAACGGACTGTCTGGTGTCCACCACTGCCCATGCGTTCTCAGCAGCAAGGAACCGGTGGTCGTCTCGGTCACCTTCCCCTGCACATCCAACAAGACCGCATCATCGGCCCCCTCATCCAGGGCCGCCTGTCTGGCAGCGAGATAGTAAAGATAGTTCAACGATTTCAAACGGGACAAGGGAGGCGCAAAGCCCTCGCGACTGATCCGCAGCCGATACCCCTGCCGACAGACAGCCGGTTGCGGCAGGGCATACTGCCGGGCATAGATCACCACGGTACTTTGCCGGCTGGGCGCAAGGCCGGGTAGAGCAGAACATCCTCTGGAAATAACCATCTTCAGGGAAGCGACCTGAGCCTCCAGGCCGTTCCTGCGCAGCAACTCTCCCAGGGTCTCCTGCCAATCAAGAGGCAACGACGGGTTCAGCCTCAATTCTTTCACGGACTGGTGGACCCGCTCCAAATGCTCAGGCAGATAGAGCACCTCCCCTTGCTCCGCCCGCATGGTGGTGAACACCCCGTCCCCATATAGAAAACCGCGATCAAGAGGCGAAATGCGAGCTTCCTCCACGGCCAGAAACCGGCCATCGAGATAGACTGTTTTTTCTCCTCCCGCCTCACGGGGCATTATCCATCTTCTCCAGTTTCTCGATCAGATCCAGGAGGGTACGGGCTTTGTGAAGCGTCTCCTGGTATTCCTCTTCTTCGTCAGAATCATAGACGATCCCGCCACCCACCGAAAAATAACAGGTATTGCCATGCACCAGAGCAGTTCGGATAGCCACATTCAAATCCATGTTGCCGTGTCCCCCCAGATAGCCAATCGCCCCGGTATACACGTGTCGCACATGGGGCTCCAATTCGTCAATGATTTCCATTGCCCGAATCTTGGGGCAACCGGTGATTGAGCCTCCAGGAAAGACGGCCCTCAGAATCTCCCCGTAACTCGTGCTGTTATCCAATTCGCCCGTCACGACGGAAACGAGATGATGGACATTCTGGTAGGTTTCCAGCCGCTTGTGGGCGCTCACCCGGATGGTCCTGGGGCGACACACCCGACCCAGATCGTTTCGCAGGAGATCGACAATCATGGAGAGTTCCGCATCGTCCTTGGCACTCCGCAGCAGCTCTTGGCCCAAGGCCTGATCTTCCTCCGGCGTTTTCCCACGCGGGCGGGTGCCTTTGATGGGCCGGGTTTCCAGGCAGGAACCGCGCCGATACAGAAAACGTTCCATGGAAGTCGAAAGCACCTGGTGATCGCCGGCCTGGATGAAGGCGTAAAACGGCGCCGGATTGAGCGTGAACAGGTGCTGCCAGAGCTGAAAAGGGCTCCCCTGCAGGGGAAACCGAAACCGCTGCGACAGATTCACCTGATAGACGTCTCCGTCTCGAATATAGCGGCGCACCCGCCGTACGGCTTCGAGGTAGCGCTCATGGGTGAAGTTGCTCTGCAACAGCCCGATGCGCAGGGGTGAAGGCACGCCGACGGGCTTTTCGAAAACCCCATCGAAAGGATCGGGGACCCTTCCGGCGCTGCTCTTCTCGAACAAGGCCAGGGAATGCAGGCTGCCTTGCCGACGATCATGGACGAGGATGCGCGAGGGGAGAAAGAGGAAGATGTCCGGTAGATCCAGATCATCCTCGGCCGTCTGAGGTAAGCGTTCAATCTGGCTCTTGAGGTCATAGGCAAAATAGCCCACGGCGCCGCCCGCAAAGGGATGGGAAGCGAGAGGATGGTCCAGGCGCAGGAGGGCAAAGACCGCGTCAAGAACCGCTAAGGGATCGGCGTTCATCATGACCTGACGGGACAGGGTATCGAGGTGCACCCTCTGTCCCTTGCTCCTAAAGACCAGGAACGGCTCCCAGGCAGCGATTGAATAGCCGGCGCAGTCAAGATTTCCCCCGCTCAACAAAACCGCACTGACGGACCTTTCGGCAAGGTTTTCCACCAATTCGAGGAAGGCGCAGTCATCCACGCCGGTCTCTGCGAGGACGCAGGAGGCCAGCTCCATAGACTGTTGAGGGAGCAATCTCCGTAGCTCTTTCACCATATCATCCCTCGCAGCCCTCACCCCCCATCGCTTGTACCTACCATTCGCTTTGCCGGCGGTTGCGTCACGGCACCCAATCTGCATCGCCAAAGAGCAGACGAGGTTGACGCCCCC
The DNA here is from genome assembly GCA_964505935.1 of uncultured Syntrophobacteraceae bacterium. GTDB lineage: Bacteria > Desulfobacterota > Syntrophobacteria > Syntrophobacterales > Syntrophobacteraceae > JADGQM01. The sequence continues at coordinate 24,435 of CAZDKX010000017.1, read as the reverse complement.
GACCACCCCTCATGAAACGCGAGGAAATTGGCGGCAAGTTCATGTCCGTATTCGCTGAGAAACGATTCCGGATGGAACTGAACGCCGCAAAGCGGCCACTGCTTGTGTTGAATGGCCATGATCACGCCATCGGGAGCCTGAGCCAGGGGAAGCAAATGGGACGAGCGCAGGTCAATTTGCAGTGAATGATAGCGGGCCACCCAAAAGGGCGACGGCAGTCCGGAGAAGACTCCGCAGCCGATATGGTCAATTCTCGAACGTTTGCCGTGAACGGGTTCCGGGGCCCGGATGGTACTTCCCCCGAAGACTTCGTTGATGGCCTGCATGCCGAGACATACCCCCAGAATCGGGACAGCCGCGGCAAAGTGCTGAATCACCGCCTTGCTGATGCCGGCATGCGAGGGGTCTTTGGGGCCGGGAGAGATGCAGATCCAGTCCGGGTGCAGTCGCTCGATGGCGGGAAGGGTGACCCGGTCGTTCCGAAAGACCAGCACCTCCAGGTCAAACTCATAAAAGAGCTGCACCAGGTTGTGGGTGAAAGAATCGTAATTGTCAATCATGAGCATGCGCACGGTCCACCTCAAAAAAAAGCCACCCCGACTCCCTGAGTCTGGATGGCCTTCGCCTGACATAACTCGTTTTGTTACCTTACACGGCTTTCCCGCTCTGTCAAGCTTGATGTGGCATCCTGCGATTCTCTTCGCTTCCGGCCGTCACCGCAGCCGACGCCTCGGCGCTTCCGTTTCCGGCCTCCATCCTGGCCTCAAAGTCCTTGCGGCTGGGCTACCGGGATGATGAAGCGAAAGCGGGAACCCTTCCCCAGCCCCCGGCTTTCAGCCCAGATCCGGCCGCCATGCAGCTCCACGAACTCCCTCGTCAGTGCCAGTCCCAGTCCGGTCCCGTCGAACCTGCGGGCATAGGACGACTCAACCTGCTCAAAGGGGTTAAAAATCCGCTCCAGGTCCTCCTCCCGGATTCCCACCCCGTTATCCGCAACAGCGATTTCAATGAACTCAATATCAATCCCTGTCTCCCCGCTAGCCTGCTTTGGTGGCACAAGGCGCTTGCCGTCGCTCGTCAGCAGCCGGCCATCAGCCCAACCGACCCTCCCGGCGCTGAGCTCAATCGAGCCGCCCTCGCCGGTAAACTTGGCGGCATTGGAGAGCAGGTTGTACAGGATCTGCCTGAGGATTCGGTCATCGGCGATGATCTTATCAGGAAGATCGGCAATACTCAGAGATATCTCGATGTGGTTTTTGAGGGCCTTTTCCCCGACCATAGCCAGGCAGTCATCAATGAGTGAAGCCAGATCCACTTCTCTGAACTGCAGGCTGACTTTACCTGCTTCCACCTTGGAAATGTCGAGAATGTCATTGATGAGAGACAGCAGATGATCGCTGCTCTGAAGGGCAAGACCGAGATGCCGCCTTTGCTTTTCACTCAGGCTGCCTCGGGGATCAGCCATGGTCAGTTCGGTTAAGCCAATGATCTGGTGCAGCGGCGTACGCAGCTCGTGACTCATGTTGGCCAGGAACTCGGACTTTGCCTGATTAGCCTTCTCCGCTTCCTCTTTTGCCTTGATCAGCTCATTGTGAATCCGCTTCCCCTCCGAGATGTCCACGAAGCTCTCCAGGAGCACCCTTCGCCCGCCCAGAAAGATGGGCACGACGGTTTTCAGGATAGCCAGGTCCGTACCATCTGCCCGCAACAGCGTACGTTCCGATTTATCCACGCGGCTTCCGAGGTCGAGGACCGGGCACTTGCCCTCCTCTGCCGGACAGAGATGGCGGTGGCAGATGTGGCCAACCACCTCGCTCTTCGAGCAGGAAGCCATGGCCAGAGCCGCCGGATTGATGTCGACAATGGCGCGTGTTTCCGGGTCCACGACAATGATGCCCGCCTGCACGTTATCGAGGATCGTCCGTAAACGCTGCTCGCTCTCCCGCAGCGAGGCATTGACCAAAGACAGCTCCAGAGTTCGCTCCTCCACCCTGGTCTCCAGCTCATTACAGACTTCGGCCAGGCGGTCCTGAGCCTGTCTGCGCTCTGTGATGTTGCGGACAATCACAATGATCTCGCCTTCCGTCATGGGAACGAAGCGGGCTTCATAGTATTCTTCACGGCTCAAGGCCGGCATGGAGAATTCCAGAAATACCAGGGAACCAGTTTCCTGCAGGCATTCGATGGCTGCCTGAAACTTCCTTCCGAGCTCTACCCCTGGAATGCTCGGCAGGCGTTTCCCGACAAGGTTCTCTGAAGAGAAAAGCGCCTTCGCCATGTTCCCGGTTTTGCAGTCCAGGATGGTGCCGTCTGCATCGACCCGGAAAAGTAGATCGGGAAACGTCTCGAGGATGGCCCGCATCTCGCGGTTGGTCTGCATCAGCTCATCCGAACTGAGCTCCATGGCGCGTTCCAATAATGTTCGATCCGCATCCGACTCCCGGTAGGCATCGTTGATATCCTGCAGGAAATGGCGAAGCGCCGGCGGAAAGGCCTCAGGATCGCCAAAGTGTCTCTTCAATTGGCGTTTGAGCAGACTGTGCAGATGCTTCACGCCCTATTCTTCCCAATCATCGATGCTGATGCCAATTCAAAGAGCGGGCATTCTCGCAGGCTGGGCCACCGGGATCACGAAGCGAAAGCTCGCCCCCTTCCCCAGCCCCCGGCTTTCAGCCCAGATTCGGCCGCCGTGGAGCTCCACGAATTCCCTCGTCAGCGCCAGCCCCAGGCCAGTCCCCTCAAACTGCCGGGTGAAGGAAGAATCGACCTGTTCAAAGGGGCCAAAGATCCGCTCAAAATCTTCCTTGCCGATCCCCACGCCGGTATCTGACACCGTCACCTCAAGAAACTCAACACCCACCAGGTCCCGCCAGCCTGGCCTCGGCTCGAGGTCGATGGGCCGGCCGTCACTGGCCAGCAGTTGGCCGCCGACCCAGGAAATGCGGTTCGCACTGAGCTGAATGGCGCCGCCTTCGCCGGTAAACTTGACGGCATTGCCGAGCAGGTGAGACAGAATCTGCTTGAGAATGCGCTCATCGGCGACAATTGTTTCGGGAAGGCCATCAGTGCGGAGGGATACCTCGATGTTTTTTCTTGAGGTCACATCGTCCACCATTTCCAGGCTTTTCTCAAGGAGGGGAGCCAGATCAATCTTGCTTAGCTGCAGGTTGAGCTTGCTGGCTTCAATCTTGGTGATCTCCAGGATGTCCTCGATGATCGAAAGCAGGCGCCGGCTGCTCTGGAGGGAAAGGGTGAGATATCGCCGCGTATCCGGCGAGAGACCACTGTCTTGGTCATGGACGACCAGTTCCGTGAAGCCGATGATCTGGTGCAACGGCGTGCGCAGTTCATGGCTCATGGTGGCCAGGAACTCGGATTTCGCCCGATTGGCCACCTCCGCAAGCGTCTTGGCGCGGGAGAGCTGCTCGTTCGCCTCAGTCAGTTCCGCGGTTCTCTGCCGCACGCGCTCGTCGAGCTCCGCTCGGGCTTTTTCCAATTGCTCGTTGGCAATCTCCCGAGCGCCGATGTGCTCCCGCATGGCCCTCACCATGGCATCAAAGGCCCGGACCAGCGTCTCCACCTCGTTTCCCTGGCCCCCCGCGACTGAGGTCTGCGGTGAGTAATCCCCGATCAGCACCTCGGCCTTTTGCCTGAGGGCCCTCAACGGCCGGGTCAGCCGGACGGCCATAAAAGACCCGATGGCAGTGACCAAAACCAGGAGCAGTGCGGAAACCCAGAGCATTTGCGAGCGGCTCTCCTCCAACAGGAGATGCATTCGCGAGACATCGCTCTCGGCCACCAGGCAGAACAGGTTGTCCACGACCGTGATCGGCGCGTACAGGCGGAGGCTCCTCGCCTTTCGATCGTAGGTAAAGGTCAGCTCTTTGTCCAGGAGGCTGTGCTTCACCATTTCCTCGTCGAGCTGGCGAATCGTCTCCGGCGGCACGGAACTGGCAATCACTTTGGTTGCGGTGGCGAAAAGGATATGGCTTCCCGTCTCCTCCGCCAGCTTTTGTGCAAACCGGTCGTCGATCAGCTCCCCGACGATGATCACTCCCTTGATGGCTTCCCCCCAATAGAGAGGTGAGATCGCCCGGATCGCAAAGCCGCGCTCCTCCTGATCGGTGCTCACCACCTCCTGTCCCCCAAGGGCCTCATCCATCCCCCAGAGGAAGGAGAGATCGACCCCTTCCTGTCCCTTCTCCAGGGAATAGACGCTCCGTCCTCGCGCATCGGCCACCGTGAGAAGATCAACCTTCAGACCCACGGCAAGGTCGTCCAGGATCGTCTTGAGGCGGGAAGCAGCCATGTCGTCGGCGGCCAGGGCTTCCGGGAGAAGCGGATTCTTCCGGAGGAGATCGGATAGGGCGGAAAGCCTGGCGGTCTCCATGTTGATGATCGCCTTGAGTGAGGATTGGATCCCTGTCAACCGGTCCTGTTCTCTCGCCTCCAGCGCATAGCGCAGACTGGTCACCCCGATCCAGTGCCCGACCAGGAACGTCGATAGGGCGATTACCGCCAGGAGAGTGATGATGGGGGCAAGCAGGCCCTTTCTCCAAAGGCGCACCTCATCTCCTCTCCACGGTAATCAGACCGTTTTCCTCGATGATCTTTCTTCCTTCAGGGGAGAAGACAAAATCGACAAACCGGCCGGCGCCGGGACTCAGCTCTTTCTTGTAGACGAAGGCGAAGTCCTCGACCAGCTGATAGGTCCCGGCGAGGACATTCGCCCGGGTCGGGGCAACGCCGTCCAGCGAGATCGGCTTGATGGCCCCTTTGGCCCACTTCTCGGCCGACAGGGGGATGAACCCCACGGAATTCTTGTACTTGGCCAGGGTCTCCACATTGTCTCGATCATACAGGGCGATCTTGGCCTTGGAGGAAAAGGCGAGCTCCTTGAATTCCTTGAGGTGCTCCTGGATGACGCTCAGGCTGGAATCACCAGGCTCCCTGCCAACCACGCGGATGACCCCCTCCCTGGCGCCAACGTCCTTCCAGTTTTCGAGCTTTCCCGTGAAGATCGCCGCCAGCTGGCCCGCCTTGAGGTCAGCGACCTCAACCTCCTTCCCGACGACAAAGGCCACCACATCGCGGGCGAAGAGCAGATAGGCGAGTCCCTGTTGCTCCTCTTGGGCCTTGAGCCGCCGCGCCACGCGGGCGAGCCGCGCTTCCCCGGCAAGCACCGCCTTGATCCCCCCTCCTGTCCCGGTGCTCGGCGGGATATGGATCGCTTCCTCCGGGTGCCCCTGGTTGTAAGCTTCGGCCAGCTCGGTGAGGATCACTTCGCAAGCGCCGGTGCCGGGGACGGCCAGGGTCGCTCCGAACCCTTCAATCCCCGGAAGCATCCCCGCCGCCAGCAGCACCAGGACCAAAAGGCCCCGTTCCCTGGTTCGAAGCATTTTCATCGCCCTATCACCTCCTTTAAGATACGGGCCGGCATTCACGCTCATAGCGACATCGCAGAAGGTGATGAGCGCCCACTCAATCTTCTTCCTGGTCGCCAAGATAGCCTTTCACAGCTGTCATGAACGGTTTCAGGGAGAAGGGTTTACTGATATAGCCTGAACACCCTGCCTGGTAAGCTTTCTCCTGGTCCTTTTTCATGGCATAGGCGGTCAGCGCCACGACCGGAATGTCCTTCAGGGTTGGATCCTCCTTGATGAGCCGGGTTGCGGTATAGCCGTCCATACCCGGCAGCTGGATGTCCATCAAGATGAGGTTCGGCATGTGAGCACGGGCCAGTTGGATGCCGGTTTCCGCATCCGTCGCCTGCAATGCCTGGTAATTGCAGAGCGCCAGCGCGGCGACCACAATCTCCATATTCAAATCATTGTCTTCAATAACGAGAACGGTCTTCGTTGGCATGGTTACCCCTGAGTTCCAGCGAGAAATCCCTTACGCGTATTCGTCCAATACTTTCCTGATGGTTCTCGCCAGGTCCCCCACAACGAGAGGCTTCATCATGAACTCACAAATGCCCATTTCCTGAGCACGGTTTTTCGTGACTTGCTCGCTGTATCCCGTACACAGGATGATGGGAATACCCGGGCGGATCTCCATCAGCTTCACTGCCAGGGCCGTGCCCGTCATATCCGGCATGGTCTGATCGGTTATGACGAGGGCAAATCGTTCAGGTTGGGCGCGAAAGATCTCCAGCGCTTCAACACTGCTGGTTTTGGCCACCACGTGATAGCCCAGGGCTTCCAGTGATTCCTTGCCAAGCTCCGCCAGCGTTGGATCATCGTCAATGAGGAGGATGCCTTCATCCCCTCGTGGGGGTTCTTCCGCGACCGGCTCCTCAATCCTCTCCATACCGATCATCCTGGGAAGAAAGACATGAAAGACGGTGCCCCTACCTACCTCGCTGTAGACACTCACACTCCCGCTCTGGCTCTTGACAATGCCCTGAACGACGGCCAGCCCCAAGCCCGTCCCTTCACCGGGGGCCTTGGTGGTGAAATAGGGGTCGAACACTCTTTCCAGGACCGCGGCAGGTATTCCGTGGCCCGTGTCCCTGACGCTCAACCTGACGTGAGGACCTGGTTTCAAATCGGGCATCAGCAACACATCGTGGGAGTCCAGATCAACGTCGCGCAGGTCAACCTCGATGATCCCGCCCTGCTCGCGCATGGCGTGAGCCGCATTGGTACCCAGGTTCATCAGGACCTGATGGATCTGGGTGGCATTGGCGTAAACCGTGTGGGAACCTGACGTGATCTCCTGGCGAATCTCAATGGTGGTCGGCAGCGAGGCCCTCAGAAAGCGCAAGGCCTCCTTGATGATGGGCCCGAGCTCCAGCGGCTCGAGTTGCTCTTCGCTCTGACGGGTCAGGGTGAGTATCTGTTGCACCAGCTCTTTGGCCCGCAGGGACGCTTTGAGTACTCCACCCAGATTCCGCTCAAGCCTGGTGTGGCTGGTCATGTTGGTCAGGGCCAGTTCCGCGTAGCCGATGATGGCACCCAGGATGTTATTAAAATCATGGGCAATCCCTCCAGCCAGCGTGCCGATGGCCTGCATTTTCTGGCCATGATGGAGCTGCCTTTCCAGAAGGATGCGGTCTTCCTCGGCCCGCTTGCGTTCGGTAAGATCCAGCGCCGTCACAATGATCCCCCGTGAGAGATTCATTGGGTCGATCGGGCTTCCCTGAAGGAGGCAATCCATCTCCCTGCCGCTCCTGGTCACCAGACTGGCCTCTACCCCTCCAACCCCTGTTTTTTCTATCCCGGTGATGAGCGCCCGTGCCGCAGCCCGCCACTTCTCCTGAGACGAGAAGAAAGCCTTGGCTTCCTTGCCTGCCAAAGAACCTTCCTCGTGATCCAGAAGGTCACAGAGGGCCTTATTCACCCAATGCAGGGTCCGGCCTCGAACCAGGCCGATCCCTACGGGAGAAGCCGCCAGAATCGCCCGGAGCGTCTCGGTGCTCTCCCGGAGGGCATTTTCCACCCTCTTGCGCTCCTCAATTTCCTGGCGGAGCAGCTCATTGGCTTTGGAGAGCTTGGCGGTGCGCCGCTTAACCCGTTCCTTCAGATCAACCTGGGCCCTTTCCAGCGCTTGTTCCAGCCGCCTGATGCGGTGATACTCCAGGCCAAGCTCCCGGCCTTTCTGGATGATGTGCTGCTTTTCGGCATAGGTCATCCAGCACAGTTTGAGCAGAAGGACTTTCTTCTCGCCCAGCGACACCGCCGTGGCCTCGAAGGCACAATCATTTCCCGATGAGTCGCCCTCGATCCAAAGCCCAGATTTGAGAAATCCCGAGGAATTGGTCTGCCAGAACGTTTCTGCATCGATCAGGAAATTCTCGAGGAACGCAAAATTCTTCCCAGGTTCCAGCCGCTCATCGCCGGTTGCCGCCTCCGGGCAAAAGCGCACGAACCAATCCAGGGCGGTCCCCTTCAACCGAAAAGTACCGTCCGCCTGACGCTCCATGACCACCATGTCGATGGCGCTAAAAAGATCCGCCGGAACAAATTCCTTCATGCATTCCCCACCACGTCCTTGTTACCTGCCTGTTTGGCAGAGAGCTTCGCCAGTTTGCGACGTAAGAGCCCCAGTTCGTTGGTACGCTGCTGCAGCACCCGGTCACGGGCTTCCTCCTGGGCGGCATCGAGCAACAGGACCCAATCGCCTTCATCACCGGAGAAGACATGGATGTCGGCCGCCCCCCCCGATCCTGTCTTGACTCGAGGCAGGCAAACGGCTTCTCCCTCCAGGGGTAGAAAACCCTCCAGGAAAAAGAGCGCTTCGCCGAAGCGCACTCCGGTCTCCAGCTTCCCCAGCCCAAAAGCTGAAAGCGCCCCGCCACAATCGATCAGAGTCCCGTCTTTCCCCACCAGCAGATAAGCGAGGGGACGATCCTTGACGATGAGCGCACAAAGATAGTGGATGACAGCCAATGGTAGCTCGATGAGCTATTCCTCCAACATCCTGCCCGCAAGATGCAAAAAGGCCTCTTCCACTCCCTGCCCGGTCTTGGCACTGGTCTGAATCACCGAGCAGTCCTTTCCTGAGAACTCCTCTGCTTCCCACCCCTCGAATTCCCATTCGTCTCTCAGGTCGGCTTTATTGAGCAGCAGGATAAAAGGAACCGCTCCCACCGCTTCCTCGGTTCTCTTCTGCAGGGCCCTGGCTGATTCCAGACTCTCGCTGCGGGTCCCGTCCACGACGAGAAGATAGCCCGAGGCCCCCCTCATGTAAGACATCGGCACCTGCTGAAAATCGTCCTCCCCGTGAAGGTCCCACAGAATGAGGCTCACCTCTTCCTCGCCAATTCTCACCACTTTCTTGTCGATCTTCACCCCTACGGTGGTCAGGTATTTCTCAGAGAAGATCCCTTTGACAAAGCGCCTCACAAGGCTGGTCTTCCCCACAGCGTAGCCGCCCAGCATGCATATTTTTTTCTGGATCATCACCGTTCAGCTCTTTTGTTCCATGGCTTCTTTCAACCTCAACTTGAAGGTTACGCTGCGGTTGAAGCCCCGGTCCTGGTCGGACAATTCCCGGCGTACCGGTCTCGTGGCACCCGCTCCCACGGCATGAAGGAGCGCTGCATCAATTCCCTTGGATACCAGTAACACCCGAATCTCATCCGCACGTTTTCGACTCAATTTGAGATTCTCCGTCTCCAGCCCGGAGGCGTCAGCATGCCCCACGACCTCCATTTGAAAACCAACGCCCACCACCATGGCAAGCAGCTGCAATCTTCGCGTCTGCTCCACCAAATCACCCACCGTCCCGCTCTGCTCCGGAAGCAACCGAGCGTTGCCGGTTTCGAAACGCAGCACGATCGTCTCGATTCTCTCCTGTACTGCCCTCAGCTCCTCCATATCCCGATCAACAAGTTCCTTCTCCCGGAACGCCACGAGGCCGGGAATCGCCGGCGGGCGCCCCCAGACTTCGCGAAGCCAATGATGCGGAGCAGATCCTTCCGCAGTGAGCACCCCGTTCTCGTACTTCAGGGTGACCGTTTCGGGAGGGTTGAGCAACTTGCTGGCCCGCGCGAGGATAAGGCGGTCATGCAACGCATGGTAAGGCTCCCACCGGAACTCAACATCCCTGGGATCGATGCCTGACTCTTGCAGTAAATGCTCAGGGTCCTTCGCCAGGGGATCGCGCAGTCCGGATATGAATCGCCGCCCTTCACGTTTGCCGGTGTCAATGATAACAATTCCCGGTTCGCCGCTCAATTTCTTTACAGTTGCCTCCCAGCGCAGATGGTCCTGCACGGCATGGAAGGCCCACCATCCAAGGAGTGCCGCCAGCGCTCCGAGGATCACCACGGTGAGCGGCGAGATTTTCCTGGAAACGGACTTATACTGAGCCCGCAGGCAGGATTCGAGATAGTGCCGGATGGCTTCAAAAGGCGCATCATCGCCTCCAAAAGCCTCCAGGGCTTGACCCTGTTCCAGGTGGATCTTTTCCAGGACCTCCGCAAAAGACTGCCGGAGGCCCTCGGGAGGAGTCCCCCTGATCACCCCGGCAATAACCGCCAGCGGCCCCTGTTCGATCCACAGGGTGAGCTCCCCCATCTGCACGGCATCGAGCGTATCGTCTCGTTCCGTTCGAAAGGAATCGTGAATGAAATCCTGGATGGCGGTGAGCATCCCGGAAACCATGTCCGGCTCCTGGGCCGTCGCCCATTCGGCAACCACATGCTGCAGCAGCAAGCCGGTTTCTCTATGGATGAGGAAAACCTGCTCCACCCGGTAGAGCAGGCTGTGCAGGAGGACCACCTCACCGAAGGATTTGCCGGTTCGGAAGGCCTCCATTCGCCATTTGAGACCCCGCCAGGAAAAGCTTTGCCCAATGATTTGATCAAACGACTGGATCATCCGTTTGACGGTTTCAAAGATAGCCTTTCTGATGGCCGGACCCATCACGGGGAAAAGGGCATCGCCGAGGGTCTTGGGGTCCTTCTTGACCGAAGCTTTGAGGATCTCCTCCACGGTCGGCGTCAGCGCCGTGGCCAGCTTTGCGTCCTGCCCGGAGCGCATCACGACGGCCTCGGGAAGCACCCCGCCTATCTCCCTGGCATGCAGCACGGGATCGTCCAGACGCTGCCTCAGCTTGTTGACTTCGCTCTGCCAGGACCCCAGGAGCAAGCGGCGCAACTCGACCAGATCCTCCTCCGTCAGCGAAGGTTGATCCTCCTTGGCTATCTTCGGGGAATCAGGCACGGATGGATCACTCATGGAGGGCATTGTCGGCTTCGAGATTAAACCTCAACGCCGCATCGTCAGTCAATTGCAGAGCCATACCCATGAGGAGTTCGGAAAGCTTGGACCGGTCGACCTTATCCAGGCGAAGCTCGCGGGCTGCCCTTTCGAGGCCGGCCATGGCATCTTCGTATTTCAGGCGAATGACGTCGGACAATTCCTTGGACTGATCCAGTATCTGCTGCCGCAGGTCTCTGGAGGTCTTGCCAAGCAGGTCATCCAGTTGGGCAATCCTTTTTTCCAGCAGTCGGCTGGCTTCCTTCAACTCCTTTGAGAGCTCCTTGAGCGCCTCCGCGCGCTCCGTCTGCTCAACCTTGAGACGTTCGCTCAAAGATTCGGCTTCCCGCTTGAGCGACTCCGTTCGCTCGTTTTGTTCCGTGGAAAGGCGATCGCTCAAAGATTCAACTTCCCGCTTGGCATAACTCTCGATGGCGTCAAAACGCTTCCTCGTTTCCTCCCGAAGGTTGGCGATCTCCTTGGCCAGTCGTTCTTCCATGCGGGCGAAGCGCTTCTCGTAATCCCGCATCTGACTGCCAAAGAGGATATCTCTCACTTTTTCAATGTTTCCGACGCCTGCCGCTTCGTCAGTGCGCACCTGCGGCTGGCTCACCGCCTCGATAGGCCCTCCTTTGGCTTTTTCCGCGGGCGGGATCACCTTATCCTTTTCCTCGGCTTTGCTCATTTCATTGCCTCCACCTTGTTCACTCCGTTCTGCCCATAGACCTCCCGGTCACGTTCCAGTAAGGCTGCTTCAAATCCACAGACCAAGCCGACAGGAACCAACTTCTTAAAACCCATTGCCAAAACAATCGGCTTCTTTAGCACAACAGTTGAGGCTCTTTTTGTTCCGATATAACAAGGATTCCCAGGAACTCGCGACCGGTCTTGCGGAAACCTGGCCGGGTGCGAACCATCAAGCGATGGGACCTTCCCAGGGACTGTCCTTCTCTCCCCGCACCGAAAGCCTGCCCCCGACCTGTTCGCTGGAACCGGCCGGCTCAGACGGGGAAGGAGCTCACGCCATCAGGGTAAACCTCCAGGCACAATACCATTCTTCCGGATGGGCATCGGGAGGACAGCCGACACATTCGGTCTGAATGCGGGAATCGATGGCCCGGGCAAAGAATGGGTATTCCACCATCCCCGCCGACTTGCAGGGATAATCGGGCAGCCCCCGACGTTTCCGGGCCGATTGCACCCGGCAGTCATCCATCCGAAAAATGAAGGAATGCTGATCGACGTCATGGAGGGACTGCCGGTTGATACGCGCGTACATGCGAAACCCGAGTGCGCTCCTCAGGCCGTCAAGTCCCGGGCTCTGGGGCATGCCGAGCACTTCTTTGATGCGAAACGCTTCGTACGGGGAAAAGCGCGACCAGCAGGTATCGTTGCAGCGCTTGGCTGAGTCCATCCCGTAGCGCTTTTCGACGGCCTGGAACCACACCCCGTCATTGGCCAGCCAGTTAACGGAAACAGCATCGAGCACCTTGAGCAGGTCCGGTTTCGCCATATGCCGCAAGGCTTTGGGAACTCCATCTGCGATCTCGAAACCGAAAATACCCGCCAACCGCTTCATCATGATGCTCCAGGCAGCGTCTCCCGCTTCGCTTTCCACGGCAACCGCTCGTTCCATTCCCAATTGGTATTCCACTTCGCGAAACCAGCAACCGTAATGCACCAAGGTGCGTCGAAAGCCTTCCATCACCCAGCGCACCAGCTCCTCTTGCGACAACTCCTCCAGTGTTTCCGGCAAAGGTCCTTCAGACATTGCCCCCTCCTTTGAAAGCGATGGGTGAGTTACTTGACGGGAATGCTCAGAAGCCACGCTGGCTCGAAGGGAAAACATGGTCTGCCTCCAGAGACGCCCAATAGGCTGCCAGCTGGCTTCTCAAGCTACAACAAAGCACTCCTTGAGATCAAGCGAATTGGGGGGTGGGGGAAAGCAAAACTTGGGGAAGAGGCTGCCCGCCGGCCATCTTCCCCCCCCTCGTTCGAGCAGGGGAAGATGACCGGCAGGGTTAAGGATTCCTTGAAATCAGCAACCCAGCATGAATCAGATGTCAAAGTAGAGTTTGAATTCGTGGGGATGGGGCCGCATGCGCACCGGGTCCACTTCACTCAGAGTCTTGTACTCGATCCACGTCCGGATCACATCTTCGGTGAAGACATCGCCCTTCAGCAGGAACTCATGGTCGTCTTCAAGCGCGCGCAGCGCTTCATCCAACGAACCCGGCGTGGAAGGAACCTTGGAGAGCTCCTCGGGGCTCAGTGCGTAAATGTCCTTATCCAACGGCTCGCCCGGATGAATGCGGTTTTCGATGCCGTCGAGCGCTGCCATCAAGAGCGCGCTGAACGCCATGTACCCGTTGCAGGAAGGATCCGGAAAGCGCACTTCCAGGCGTTTCAGCTTGGGCGAGGGGGAATACATGGGGATGCGGATCCCGGCGCTGCGGTTGCGGCTGGAATAGGCCAGGTTCACCGGAGCCTCGTAGCCCGGAACAAGCCGTTTGTAGGAATTGGTGGTCGGGTTGGTGATGGCGCAAATGGCCCGCGCATGCTTGAGCACCCCGCCCGCGGCAAACAACGCCATTTCGCTCAATCCGGCATATTTGTCGCCGGCAAAAAGCGGGGTCCCCTCCTTCCAGATACTCATATGGATGTGCATCCCGGAACCATTGTCGCCAAACAGCGGCTTCGGCATGAAGGTGACGGTCTTGTTGTTGCGGCGGGCCACATTCTTGATTACATATTTGTACCATTGCAGATTGTCACCCATCAGGACCAGAGGCGCAGCCTTCATGTCAATCTCGGCTTGACCGGCGGTGGCGACCTCATGATGCTGGCACTCCACCTTGAGGCCAACCTGCTGCAGCATCAGGACCATTTCGGTGCGCAGGTCCTGCTGGGAATCCATGGGCGGTACCGGAAAGTAACCCTCTTTGTGGCGCGGTTTGTAACCCAGATTCGGGTTTTCCATACGGCCGCTGTTCCAGATTCCCTCCACCGAATCGATGAAATAGTACCCAAACTGGCAGGCATCATCAAAGCGGATCTCATCGAAGATGAAGAACTCTGCCTCAGGGCCGAAAAAGGCGGTATCGCCGATTCCCGTGAACTTCAGATAGGCTTCCGCCTTCTGGGCAATGTAGCGGGGGTCCCGCGTGTATCGCTGCTTGGTGACCGGATCGACCACATTACAGATCATGGTCATGGTGGGAACGGCCATAAACGGATCCATGATCGCGGTTGCCGGGTCGGGAATGATCAGCATGTCACTGGCATGTATCGGCTGCCAACCACGGATGCTTGAACCATCAAAACCATAGCCGTTCTCAAAATCGGCCTCACTCAGTTCATCGATGGGATTGGTGAAATGCTGCCAGGTGCCGACAAAATCCAAGAACTTGAAATCCACCATCTTGGCGCCCTGCTCTTTGGCATACACCATTACTTCCTTCGGGGTCATAACACGTCCTCCTTATCTTCCTCGTTTTGATTGCAGAATGGTTCAGGGAGGGTAAGGCAATTTCTCTGCCAAACCTCCCATGCCAACCCGACAACTGCCGTCAAACCGCAGAATCATTGACTCTGACCGATCCCGTCAACCCCAGGACAGGCGACACGCTCATTGTCCAGTCCCACGGATGGCACAAAATTGGATCTTTCAGCAGCAACTTTGCGATCTTCCCAGCTGACTCAAAGGTCCGCTTGGTCACAAATACGCTAACGGATACACTATGTTATGATGGTGAGAGAGCTTCAGGGCGCATGACACAAAATTGTTGAACCTGTTGGAGAGAAGAAATCTCGTATCCTCTTCAGTTTGTCATCGTGCAGGTTTGTTCTTGCATTCCTGGGACCGAATTGCCTATCATTCCGCCTTGCGGACAAAGAGGGAAAGCCATGCGCCATGTAGCCATCATCTACAAACACGACCGACGGGAAGCGGCCACTCTGGCACAAGAGATCAGGGTCTGGCTCGAGGCCCAAAGCGTCGCGGTTTTTTGTGAGGAGAATGTCAACGTCTCGGATGTCCTCTGCAGCTATCCCCGGATCGCCATCCCCGAAACGGTGGAGTTGGTCGTGGTGCTCGGCGGGGATGGTACTTTTCTGAGCGTGGCCCGGTTTCTCGAAAACCGCTCGACGCCCCTGGTGGGAGTCAATCTGGGAGGTCTGGGGTTTCTGACCGAAATCAGCAAAGACTCGTGTTTTCAGGCTCTCAAGGAAATCATCGAAGGTCGCTTCGAGATTGAGGAGCGCATGCGCCTGCAGGTCGTCATCCAGCGGGAGGGTGAAGAGATCTTCTCCCAAGGCGTGCTGAACGATGCGGTGATCAGCAAAGGCGCTCTGGCTCGCATTCTCGACCTCAAGACCGCGATCGATGGCCACTACCTTACTCATTACCGCGTGGACGGCCTCATCGTTTCCACCCCAACGGGCTCCACCGCCTACAATCTGTCAGCCGGAGGTCCGATTGTCTATCCGACCACCAGTGCCATCATTCTTACTCCTATCTGCCCGTTTGCGCTCACCAACCGCCCCCTCATCCTGCCTCCCGAAGCCACTATCCAGGTGGAGCTCAGTGAACTGGTCGAGCATGTGACGCTCACCTGCGACGGCCAAGTCGGGTGTGCCCTCGATGCTGCCGACACCATCCTGATTTCCGTGGCCCCGACCCCTTTGCGCTTGATCAAGACCGCGTCCATCCACTACTTTAAGATTTTACGGACGAAGCTCAAGTGGGGACAGTTTTAGGGTCTCAAACAGCGTCTGCGGAAAGGAACTGCTTTGAAAAGCGAACCGCAGAATATCGGGAGAATAGCGAACCGCAGAATATCGAATATCGAATGTCCAACCGAAAAAGGCGGTGCGCGCAACCCATCCTGCAAATACATTCACTTCATCATTCTGCGGTTTCTTGTTGGATATTGATTATTCGCTTTCAACCACCCTACATCATTGGAAATTTCTTGTTGGATATTGAATATTCGCTTTTTCTCCGGCTACAGTCCCCGCATCCACTCAGACCTCAAGGCTACCACTCCTCTCGCGGCGGCCTCGATGGCCTGCAAGGCCCGCTCCTTGCCGGATGGCATCTTCACTTTGAGCGGAAGATAGTTCGAGGCATGGTTGGCCAGGAAGAGGCCGCGCGTCATGTGAGTGTGATTCAACATTTCATGCAATTCCCGCATCAGCTCTTCCTGGCTCAACAGCTCAAAGCGACCTTCCGCCACCTTTTGGCCCAGTTCGGTATTGGGAAGGATCATCAAGGTGAGCACGCCGACATAATTCGGGTCCATCGCCGAAAGCACCGCGCCAGTCGCTCGCGCATGGTCCAGCGATCGCTCCCGACCCGCAAGCCCTAAAAGAACCGTAACCGAAAGCTTGATGCCCGCTTCACGAACTCTTCGCCCGGCTTCGACCATGCGCTCGGGAGCAGCCCCTTTCCTCACTTCGCGCAAAACCTCCGCATCACCGCTTTCCAGGCCTAGATAGACAATACCAAGTCCGAGTTCTCGGAGTTCACCCAATTCCTCGGCAGTCTTTCGCAGGATGCTCTTGGCATTTCCATAGAGTCCCACGCGCGTGATCCAGGGCATTTCTTCCCGGATTTTGGATAGGAGCCAGACCAATTTCGTCTGAGGCATAATCAGAGCATCGCCGTCGGTCAAAAATACGCGCCGAAGAAAAGAAAGATGTTTGGCGGCATAGGATATGTCCGCAGCAACAATGGCCTCCTCCTTGAACCGAAAACGTTCCCCCTTATACGTCCCACAGAAAGTGCATTTATTGTGGGAACACCCCACGGTGACCTGAAGCAGCACACTGTCCGCTTCACTGGGAGGGCGAATGATCATCCCTTCGTAGTGCATGCCATCCATATTGCGGTCTGTCTCCTCGAAAAAACAGGTTCTGCATATCTCCCAATGACCATAGCCGGCTGGCGCATTATCAAGTATAGTGGAAATCCCCCATGCGAGAACAGCTTCATTTGCCGGGGCCGTACCCTGGAGAGAAGAGGGCAGGCGCTCAAGCGTCTGGTCCGCGTGCTTCTGGCGGGCATCCAGAACGATGGGCTAATGCAACTTGCTATCGTAGGAAAGTGTATCTCCTCACGAAAGAGTCGAGAAATGACGCGAATCATCCCTGAGCTCCCTCCCGGCGCCAAGTGCACCCGCTGCCGCGGCCGCGCCACCATCCGCCTGCCCCAGCATCACGCCATCCTATGTGAGGGCTGTTTTCAGCACTATTTCAAGAATTCGGTCAGACGAGCCATGAAGCATTTTCCTCTCCCTCCCGACGCTCCAATCCTGGTGGCCGTCTCCGGCGGGAAGGATTCGCTGGCCCTGTGGCACGTGCTCCATGACCTCGGCTACAAGACGCAAGGCCTCCACCTCGGCCTCGGGATTGAGGGCTTTTCGGACCTCTCCCTTGCAGCCGTGGAGGCTTTTGCCCAAGAAAGAGACCTGTCCTTTAGCCACTACTCTCTGAAAGAAATCCTCGGACACGATCTGAACGAACTGCGCAAGCACGCCCGCCGCGACATGTGTTCGGTTTGCGGGCTGCTCAAGCGCCAACTGCTCAATCGTTTGACGATTCGCGAGGGTCTTGCCTTCCTGGCGGTAGGGCATAACCTTGATGACGAGGCGGGGCGCCTGCTGGGTAATCTGGTGCGGCATCGAACCCAGTACCTGGGAAAGCAACAACCCTTCCTGCCTTCGACCCATCCCGGCTTGCCGGCCAGGCTCAAGCCTCTCTATCGCCTGGAAGCCTCTGAAATCCTCAGGTACTGCGAATTGAACAGCGTCAAACCGGTGGCTTTCAAGTGCCCTCACTCGAACGGTGCAACGAGTCATTACTTCAAGGAAGCTTTGGAGTTCCTGGAGACGAAAATGCCTGGCACTAAGCGGGATTTTCTCTTCACTTACCTGAATCGCAACAAACCACACCTGGAGCAGCGGGCTTTCGTTTCCTGCAGGCACTGTGGGGAACCCGCGTACACTGACCTGTGCAGCACCTGTAGCCTTTTGGAAAAGGTCGAAGCGGCCGGCATGGACCCGTGATGAAGAGGCAGAGGCGGGAGAAAAAGCGAATATCCAATATCCAACAAGAAACCGCAGAATGATGAAGTGAATGAATCCAGAGGATGGCCTAAGCCCACCGCCTTTTTCGGTTGGAAATTCGATATTCGATATTCTGCGGTTCGCTTTTCTTCCGATATTCTGCGGTTCGCCTTTCAGATATCACGGAGCGGCCATTTGTCGGGGGAGTTGTTGGAGCAGGGCGGGAAGGCTTTTCAAGATCTCCTGAGTGAAGCTGCTGAGACCTTCTCCATGGTCAAAATCCACTCCGGGAACGGTGAGGAGCCAGGCAGGAGGGTTTTTTTCGTAGAGCAGGCGCGCGTAAGCCATGATCGAGGCGGCCCCGACTTGATGACCCAGGCTGGAGGGGCCTTGGTCGGAAGGGAGTGGGCAAAGCTGAAGTGTCGGCTGCTTTTCATCGGGAGCGGCAACCCGGGTATCGACAAAGACGACCGTCTTTACGTCATCCGCGGCAACGGAGAGAGCGACATCCGGGGTCAACTGATGCAGGGCCAGGCGCGTGACCGCCAGGCCGCGCGCCTTTAACGCTTGTTCCAGCATCTCACCCAGAATCAGGCCTGCACCGTCATCACGGCGCAGGCTGTTACCGTAGGCGATGATCAGAATCACAGGGCATCATCCCGTGCTCATTCGATCATCCGTTATCCTCTTATCTTCTCATCCACCAAGGCACCGCCGGCATCAAACACCTGAATCTGCATCGGCATTTGACCAACCGCATGGGTGGAGCAGCTCAGGCAGGGATCGTACAGCCGGATGCCGTGTTCGACGCGGTTGCACAACCCTTCGGTGATCTTGTTGCCACTCATGTAGGCCTTGGCAATCTGGGTAACCGTCTTGTTCATGGCCAGGTTGTTGTTGCCGGTGGCCACCAGCAGATTGACGCCGGTCAGAATGCCGGTTTCATCCACCTGGTATTCATGGAAGAGCGTCCCGCGAGGCGCTTCCATAACGCCCACGCCAAGCAGTTCGTTCACTCCGCCCTGGCTGCGCAGATGGGTATCCATGATAGTCGAATCATTGACAAGCTCCTCGATGCGTTCGAGGGAAAACATGATCTCAATAAGCCGCGCATAGTGATGGTGAAAACTGCCGGTCACCGGTTTGCCCTCTTTGCCCAGCCTCCGGAAATTGCGCAGCTCGCGATCCGCACGCGGCGTTCCGGCAAAGTCACAGATATTGAGTCTGGCGAGCGGCCCCACCCGGTAAAGGCCGGGAACGGTGCCGTTACCGTTGCCGTAGCCGAGAGGCTTGTAGTAGGGGAACTTCAGATAACTCCAGGGCTCCACCGCCTCATCGATGATCTCGCGCCAACGGTCATTGGCCAGGCCTTTTTCGAGGACCCGCCCGTCGGCATCCACCACCCGCAGGAGGCCGTCGTAATGTTCCAGACCGCCGTCGGGCGTGACCAAGCCGATGAAGAGGCTCGGGAAGTCACCATAGGTTGCCACTTCCCGCTCGAACTTGCTGTAGTTGTCGAGCAGCCAGTTGATGGCGATTTCCACCGTTTCAAAGGCCTCGGGCAAGCGCGCCTTGATTTCGTCCACGTGGGTCTGCAGGAGCGGTTCCCGCACCCCACCCGGCGTCGCCCAGGCCGGGTGCACGCTCTTGCCCGTCACCATGCGAATGATGTCCTGTCCAAACTGGCGCAGGCGGATCGCTCGGCGCCCCAAGTCGGGATTGGCCAGAATCAGGCCCACCACGTTGCGGGTAGCCGGATCACTCTCCATCCCCAGTATCAAATCGGGTGCGCTCAGGTGGAAAAAGCTCAGGGCATGACTCTGTGTGTACTGAGCATGATTGATCAGTCGCCGCAGTTTCTGAGCGGCAACGGGAACCCTGGTTCCCTGGATGGCGTCACACGCTTTGGCGGAGGCCAGCATGTGGCTGACCGGGCAGATCCCGCAGATGCGCATGGTGATGCCCGGCATTTCCGGAAAAGTACGCCCCACGCAGAATTTCTCGAAACCGCGAAATTCCACCACATGGAACTTGACGTCGTCAACTTGGCCGGCGTCGTCCAGGTGGACGGTGATCTTGGCGTGTCCTTCGATCCGAGTTACTGGTTCTATATGAATGGTCTGTGCCATACTCGTCCTTCTTCCCAAACAGATTACAGGTTGGCAACCGGTCGGACGAAAAGTTCATCCGACCAACAAACCCAATGTTCGGCCGGTTAGCCGAAGCTGCGCATCTCAGGGGGCAAATCCAGCGGCTCGCCCTTGACCAGCGCCACGAGTGCCGTCCAGATCCTTTCCGGGTCCGGAGGGCATCCCGGCAGATAGAGATCCACCGGGATGACCTGATGCAACGGCAGCACTTTGTCCAGCAGCACCGGCATGACGTCCACATCACCCGGAGGAGCCACCCCCGGGCCTGCTGCGTAGACCTCCGAAATCATGTTCTTCACATCCAGCCGATTGCGCATGCTCGGAACGTTGCCGGTCACCGCACAGTCACCGAAGCTGATCACCAGCTTGCTTTTCTCGCGAAGCTCCTTGGCCTCCCTGAGGTTGTCACTGTTGCACACAGCGCCTTCCACGAGGGTTACGTCCACATTATCGGGGAATTTCTTGATGTCGGCAACCGGGCTGTAGACGATGTCCACCAGCCCTACCGCATCAATCAACCGCTCATCGATGTCGAGAAAACTCATATGGCAGCCGGCACATCCGCCAAACCAGACAGTGGCCAACCGAACTTTGCTGTTTTGCGTGGTCATGTCGTGACTCTCCTCTTATCTGGCCCAGTGCCATACTTTTTTATCTCGACCGTCCAGGATCCAGACCAGGAAATCCTGCTGCTTCTTCATTTCGGACACGGTAGCGCCCTTCTTGAACAGCGCCCCCGTAGGACAGACCTGGACACACTTGCCGCAGGTGGTACAGCTCTTGGCCTGGCCCCACGGCTGATTCATGCCCGTAATGACGTTGCAGTGAATGCCCCGCCCCATCATATCCAGGCAGTGGGCCCCTTCCACTTCATCACAGACCCGCACACAGCGGGCGCAGAGGATGCAGCGGTTGGGGTCGCGCACATTCCGTTCATGGCTGGCGTCCATGGGGAGGTCAGGGCACAGATAGTCGTAGCGCACATGATCCACACCCAGTTTGGCCGCCATGGCCTGCAACTCGCAATTCCCGTTCATCACGCAGGCGGCACAGATGTGGTTGCGCTCGGCCAGGAGCAGTTCAATCATCATTTTCCGATACTTTTGCAAACGCTCCGTTTGGGTCTTGATCACCATCCCTTCGGCAACCTGGGTGACACAGGACGCCATCAGCCTGGGATTGCCTTCCACTTCAACCAGGCACAGGCGACAGCCACCCCGGTCGCTCAAACCTTCCAGGTGACAAAGAGTGGGGATATCAATCCCCGCATCCTTGGCCGCAGCCAACACGGTCTTCGTTGGCAAGGCGCTGACCAGTTTATCGTCAATGGTAAGGGTGACAACCTCTGACATTATGATCCCTCCGTTGGAGACTTAAACTATCTATTTGGCTGAGAACACCTTGTTCATTCCTAGCGGGACGCTTTTGAAAAGGTGCACACCCCGGCCGGGCAATGATGGTCCCTGATGTGCGCCTCGTACTCATCACGGAAGTAGCGCAGCGTACTGTAGATGGGGTTGGGGGCCGTCCCTCCAAGCGCGCAAAGGCTGCATTCCTTCACCATGAGGCAGAGTTCCTCGAGTCTCGGGATGGTATCCTTGTCCGCCGTACCGTCGGTGATCTTCTCCAGCATGCGGTACATCTGGATGGTGCCACCCCGGCAGGGATTGCACTTGCCGCAGCTCTCATCCATGCAGAATTCCATGAAGAACTTGGCTACGTCCGGGATGCAGCTGGTCTCATCCATGACGATCAAACCACCGGAACCCATGATCGACCCAAGCTTCGCCAGGCTTTCATAATCGATGGGCACATCCAGGAACTCCGCCGGGATACACCCACCGCTGGGGCCGCCGGTTTGCGCGGCTTTGAAAGCCTTGCCGCCGGGAATCCCGCCGCCGATGTCATAAACGATCTCACGGAGGGTGATGCCGATAGGGACCTCGATCAGACCCGTGTTGTTGACCTTACCCGCCAAGGCAAAGATCTTCGATCCCTTGGTGGTATCCGTGCCGTAGCTGGCATACCAGGCCGCCCCCTTGTTGATGATGGCGGAGATGTTGCCAAAGGTTTCCACATTGTTGAGCAGGGTCGGGCTCTGCCACAAGCCTTTGTGAGCAGGGTAAGGCGGCCGTGGCATAGGTTGCCCGCGGCGGCCCATAACGGATTGCATCAACGCCGTTTCCTCGCCGCAGACAAAGGCGCCGGCACCCATGCGAAGGTCGATGCGGAAGTTGAAGGGGCTGTCCAGGATGCGGTTGCCCAGCAAGCCTTTGCGCTCCGCCTGCCGGATGGCTTTTTCCAGCCGCTTCCCGGCCAATGGATACTCCCCGCGCACATAGATGTAACCCTGCTCAGCCCCAACGGCGTAGCCGGCAATGGCCATCCCTTCGAGGACCCGGTGCGGGTCCGATTCCATCAAGGTCCGGTCCATATAGGCACCCGGGTCGCCTTCGTCACCATTGGCAACCACATATTTCCTTTCACCGACAGCCTTGCGGACCATGTCCCATTTGAGGCCCGTCCGAAAACCCGCACCACCACGACCGCGAAGTCCGCTGTCGTTGATCTCCTTACAGACCTCCTCCGGGGTCATTTCGCGCAGCGCATGGAGCAGGGCCGTGTAACCCCCGCGGGCCACATACGGCTCCAATCTCTCGGGATCGATGACACCGCTGTCTTCGAGAACAATTTGAACTTGCTTCTTGAAAAAGGGCAGATCGCCGGGCAGGACCTTCTCCGCCAGGGCGGGCACAGCCCCACCCTTGAAGTGCTTTTCAATGATGCTCGGAGCATCGGCAGCGGCCACCCGCTCATAGATGACGTCCGGTTTTCCTTCCTCCTTGATAGTGATCAAAGGGCCGCGGCTGCAGGGACCGAGGCAACCGGTGGCCACCGCCTCCACCTCAGCATCCAGTTGGGCGGCTTTGAGTGCCTCGACCAGAGCCTCCTGCACAGCGGTCGCGCCGGAAGAGATACACGGGGTACTCATGCAAACGAGAATGCGGCAGCGGAATTTCTGCTGCTGGTCCAGTTCAGCCTGGGCCATAGCTTGAAGTTCTTCTCGGTTCATAACGCTGTTTTCTCCTCAAATTCTATGTTTCCAGTGGATTGTGGCATGGACTACAGCGCCTTCAGCCATTCTGTTGCTCAGCTCCATGAGGTCTTGGCACAGGTTCTCCTGGTTCAGGGTCTCTGGCCTATCCCTGCGAGGAGCCGGCAAATCACCCGTCAGGGCTAGCCACCATTGCCACCAGCAACCACCTCACGCACTTTTGCCAAAGCCCCGTCCGGAGTCTCCTTACCATGCACCACCTGATCCAGCACGACCACCGGCGCCAAGCCACAGCAACCCAAACAGCGAGTGGCAATCAGCGTCAACTTTCCGTCGTCAGTGGTCTGACCTGCTTTTAGATTGTAGGCTTCCTCAACGCTGGCGATAATATCGGCAGCCTTGCCCACGTAACAGGCAGTCCCCATGCACACGATACAATTGTGCTCACCCTGAGGCTTCAACGAGAAGAAGTGGTAGAAGGTGGCAACCCCATAAACCCAGCTGAATGGCAGCTTGAGTTGCCGCGCGATATAGACCATGCTTTCCTCGGTGAGATAGCCAAAGGCTTCCTGTGCCGCCGTGAGCACCTCGATCAGCGAGTCCTGCTGATATTGTTGTCGCTTCAAAACACGATCGATTCCCTTGTAACGGGGATCTCCCATGGGATGCGGTTTTTCTGCATCCTTCCTTTTCGGAGTCGTTTCGGCCATGCTTGTTTCCTCCATGTTGCCGGCACCGCGGTTTTCCATGGAAGCCGCGGATGCAGAAAGGAAGCTTGTTCATATCCTCCCATAAACACTGCTAAATTTGCATCACCCTGCCAACACGTCACTCCCACAATCATCATACTGCTCAGCTATCGCGTCTTTTGTCGGGCACACCTCCTGGAGCTTAAAATAGGGTCATAATACACCGCTCGCGTGAGCCATTCACGGGAGCGATCCGGCACGCTTGATCTCTTTAATCACAGTGGTCCCTTCATGCTGGTGCTCAAAAGGGACAAGGGGGTATCGCCGCCGTAAGCGATTCGCGGAGGCGATCTGGCACGTTATTTTTCAACGCTTGAATTGGTCCCATCATGCGCTTCTAGAGCGTTGACGGGAATCTAACTGGACTCCCAAGGGGTGTCAAGAGAAATTTTACACAAGGTCCAAGCCTGGCTTCTCAGGCCCGCTCGGCAAAGCCGGACGAGCCTTTCAGAGATGGAGGGAGATGGAAGTCACGACCCACCGTTCCCAAGCTGGAGGTTGGGAACGAGCGTGGCTATTCCTGCTTCGTGGTCTTCGTGCTCTTCGTGGTGGAAAACCCTATGTCGACACCTGTGCGCGGGAATGGCGAACGACGGAACTGTTCGGGCTTGTTGGAAATCTTTTTGGAGGGAACAGCGTTGTGGGGAGATGAGCGGAAGGTCCCGGCTGCACCATGGCGGATGCGGCCGGGACCTTCACGCTGCC
>CAZDKX010000016.1:12702-31591 GCA_964505935.1 uncultured Syntrophobacteraceae bacterium | reverse complement strand
AATCGCCGGAATGTCCCCATCGCGCCTCTACGCCCTTCTGCAAAAGCACAAAATCGCGCGGTCCGGATGAGCTCGCCTTTCCCGATACCTCCTCCTGCGCCCTTTCCTGCATGACAGGAATATTCCTGTCATGCAGGAAATACTGCCGCGAGACAGGAGAAACACCAGCCCCACTACGCGTCTAAAACAACCCCTTTCACCTCCATCGCAGATTATGAGCTCCCGGTGGTTATCCTTTTGCCGAGGTTTACCTGCCCGCAGCCGACAGTGACCGTCTGGAAAGCGGCTGCTCACTTTGTGGGAGGGGCTTTCAGCCCCGATCGCGGCAGCATGCCGCTCCTCCAAAATGGGCTTCCCAAATGGGGACTGAACGAGACCCCGTTCTTCGATTCTGGCATGCCATGTGCTGATAAAGCCGGCAGGATCAGCATGAGCGATGAGGGGGCAATAGTCCCTGGGAGACGGAAACCGCGATGAACATCCTGTTCTATGCCGGTGGAAGCGTGGCGGAAGCGCTTCAGCGGGTTATCGACAAACCCACATTCGCAATCGAAGTTTACCGGACCATTGCCGACCTGAAGGACCGCTTCCGGTATCCGCTCGATGACCCGACCATAGCCGTTCTCGTCGCCCATACCCGGCAGTGTCTGGAAGAGCTGCTGTCGATCCGGAACCTGCTCGGTAATGTCCGGATCATCCTGTTGCTGCCGGACAGAGAGCCGGAGACCGTTGCCAGAGGGCACGACCTGCATGCCCGTTTTCTGACCTACCTCGATGGGGACCCTGGAGAAGTGGCAATGGTGCTGAGCCGGATGGCGGAGAGGGCAGGCGCGATGCCTCGCCGATAGCTCTATTCGGTTCGAATGCTTCGGTGCTTCCTCTGCCTGCCGAATTCCCCACCCGCGGCATACAGGATCATCATCGGGCTGATACCGCCCTCTGCCGCAGCCATTTTTCAAAGCCGATGACAACATAGATGATGAAGCCGGCGGCCAGGATGTACCCCCAAGTCCGGGCCGGGATGGGCGCGCCGTGGAACATCCAGTTCATGGGGGGCAGATAGGTGTAGAGGAGCTGCAGGAGAGTCATGAGGGAGACGCCGGCGAAAAGCCAGGGATTGGAGAAAAGGCCCAGCTGAAACATGGACTTGGTCAGCGAGCGGCAGTTAAACAAGTAAAAGATTTCGCCGAAGACAAAGACATTCACCGCCACTGTTCGCGCTTCGGCCTCACTGGCCCCTCGGCTGAGTTCCCACTCGAAGAGGCCGAACGCAGCAGCGCAAAGCATGCCGCCTACAAGGATGATGCGCCAGGAGAGATAGCGTGTCAGGATGGGAGTCTTCGGGTCGCGCGGGGGCCGCAGCATGATGCCGGGTTCCTTGGGTTCGAAAGCGAGGGTCAGCCCCAGCAGGACGGCGGTCACCATGTTGATCCACAGGATCTGGACGGGGAGGATCGGCAGCGTCACCCCGGCGGCGATCGCCAGGAGGATCACGAGGCCTTCACCCACGTTGGTGGGAAGCGTCCAGACAATGAATTTGGTGAGATTGTCGAAAACTCCCCGCCCTTCCTCGACGGCGGCTTCTATGGTGGCGAAATTGTCGTCGGTGAGGATCATATCGGCGGCCTCCTTGGCCACTTCGGTGCCCGTGATGCCCATGGCGATGCCGATATTAGCCCGCTTCAGCGCCGGCGCGTCGTTCACGCCGTCGCCCGTCATGGCCACGATGTGTCCCCGCGCCTGGAGCGCTTCCACGAGCCGCAGCTTCTGCTCGGGATCCACCCGAGCGAAAACGGACGTCTTTTCCACTGCCTCGATGAGTTCCTGGTCCGGGATCGTGGCCAGGACCTTGCCGGTGATCGCGGCTTCTTTGGAAGGGGAAGCGCCGCTGCCATCGAGCAGGCCGATGCGGTCGGCAATGGCCGAAGCGGTGACGGCATGGTCGCCGGTGATCATCTTGACGCGGATGCCCGCCGTATGGCAGGCTTTCACAGCGGATACGGCCTCCGCCCGCGGCGGGTCGATCATGCCCTGCAGCCCCAGAAAGCAAAGGCCGCCGGCCACATCTTCATGGTCAAAAGGGGCCGCCTCGGGAGAGATCTCCTTCTTGGCAAAAGCCAGCACGCGCAAGCCATTGGAAGCCATCCTCTCGACCTCGCCCATCACCCGCTCACCATCGACCGGGGTGTGGCGGCCGGTGGCATCGAGGGCTTCGGTGCACCGCTCGAGGATGACCTCCACCGCCCCTTTGAGGTAGGCGAACTGAGTCCCGGCTTGCCCATCCTGATGCAGGGTCGCCATATATTGACGTTCGGATTCGAAGGGAATCACGTCGAGCCGCGGAAATTGCGCCGTCAACTCCTGAGCCGAAAGGCCGCCCTTGGCGGCGGAAACCAGCAGCGCCCCCTCGGTGGGGTCCCCCTGCACCACCCAGCGACCTTCCTTCTCCAAGAGGACGCTGTCATTGCAGAGCAGCCCGGCCTGCAGGCATTCCATCAGCGCCGGGGAGAGGCTGGCGGGGCTGGGATCGCCTTGCTTGAGCATCGTTCCCGAAGGCTCGTAGCCGACTCCCGATACCTCGAAGGCTTCTCCGCCGGCGGTGATTTCCTGCACGGTCATCTGGTTCTCGGTCAGGGTCCCCGTCTTATCCGAGCAGATGACGGTGGTACTGCCCAGGGTCTCCACGGCGGGAAGGCGGCGGATGACCGCGCGTCGCTGAGCCATGCGCGCAACACCGATGGCAAGCGTGATACTCAGCGCAGCGGGGAGCCCTTCCGGGATGGCGCCCACGGCCAGCGCAACCGCCGCCATGAACATATCGAGCAGGGGTTGGCCGCGCAGGACGCCGACCAGCACCGTGGCCGCCGCCAGCACCAGGATGGCGTACAGCAGAATGTGGCTGAAATGGCCGATCTTCCGCGTGAGCGGAGTCTGAAGATCCGGTGCCGCCGCAATGAGTTCGGAGATCCGCCCCACTTCCGTGGCATTGCCGGTGGCAACCACCACCCCGGTCCCCTGGCCATAGGTGACCAGCGTCGAGGCATAAGCCATATTACGGCGATCGGCCAGCACCGTGTCATGAGCGAGAGTGCCTCGTTTCTTCTTGACCGGCACCGATTCGCCGGTAAGCGTGGACTCGTCGACCTGGAGGTCCCGCTGTTCGATGAGGCGCATATCGGCGGGCACCTTGTCGCCGGACTGCAGGAGCACGAGGTCGCCCGGCACCACCTCCGCCGAGGAGATGCGGCGCTTCAGTCCGGCTCGCAGCACGGTGGCTTCGGCCACCATGGTTTGGGCGAGCGCGGCAATCGCTTCAAGGGCCTTGGACTCCTGAAGGAAACCGATGGCGGCGTTGACCAGCACCACCCCGAAAATGACGCCCGAATCCACCCACTCCTGCAGGGCGGCCGTTACTACCCCCGCCGCGAGCAGAATGTAGACGAGCGGCTGATGGAACTGCAGCAGCAGGCGCATGAGGGGGCCTCTTCCCCCCTTACCGGTGATGATGTTGGGCCCAAAATGTTCCTGGCGCCGCTTAACTTCGAATTCATCGAGACCGCCTTCCGAGTTGCTCTGCAGCAGGTCGACCACCTCTGCGCCCGGCAGGTGGTGCCAATGTTTCGCCATCAATTTTTCCATGGAACGGCCCTCCTCCGGACAAGTTCCTACCGCTTCCCTCGGCTGGACAAGGTCCCGGCCTCTTTCAGATAGCGGTAATAGTCGCTATCGGTGGTGAGGATCATCACCGAGTTATTGTTTTGGCCCTCCTTGTAGGCTTCCAGGGTGCGCGAGAAGGCGTAGAATTCCGGGTCGGCCCCATAGGCTTCACCATAGACGCGCGTGGCTTCGGCGTCACCTTTTCCGCGGATCTCCTGGACCTGTCGATAGGCATTGGAGCGGATCTGCCGCAATTCCTTCTCCATGGTCCCCAGGATCTCGGCGCTCCGGCCTTCCCCTTCAGAGCGGAACTGGGCGGCAATCCGCATTCGCTCCGAGATCATCCGAGCGTACACCTTCTGCTGAACGCTATCCACGTAATTCAGCCGCTTGATGCGCACGTCCACCAGTTCGATCCCGTACTGGGGGATGATCCTCCGGGCTTCCGCCAGGATGGTCCGGGTGATCTCCTCGCGACCGCGCGCGATCTTCTTCTTGAGCTCCTCCTGCACTTCGGCGGGCGCCTCTTCCAGGACCTCCCCCGGCGGCACCTCCCATGAGGCGCTCCGCACCAGCTCCACCAGTTCGCTGGAAGAGACCTGGTCCCTGACCACGGAATCAATGATATCGTTCAAGCGCGACTGGGCGCCGCCCTCGGTCGCGACGCTTTCCAGGAATTTCCGGGCATCGGCGATGCGCCACCGCGCCGTCGTATCCACCCAGATGAACTCCCGCCCCTTGGTCGGGATCTGATTGGGCTCCCCATCCCAAATGAGGAGGCGCTTTTCAAAGCGGCGCACCTCCTGGATGAACGGCACCTTCAGGTGAAGGCCGGGCTCGGTCACCGTCTCTCCCACGGGTCGACCAAATTGAAGAACAATAGCCTGCTGGCCTTCTTCTACGGTGTAGAAGGCGCCTGAAAGGACAAAAACGAGCGCCACGGCAACGAGTCCGAGTCCAAACGTCAGGTTTTGGTTCATGGTTTCCTCCCTTCCGCCTCAGGCGACTTTCCCGACTCCATGGAAAGCCAGGGCACCATGGCTTTCTGGTCGCTGTCCACGATATACAAGGACTTCGCCCCGGGCAGGATGGTGCCCACGGCCTCCAGATAAAGGCGGCGGCGAGTGACCTCCGGGGCGTTCTTGTATTGATCCAGAATGGCCCGGAACCGAGTGGCCTCGCCGGTAGCCCGGTTGACCCGCTCCAGGGCATAGCCTTCAGCCTCGCTGATGGATCGGGAAGCTTCCCCCCGCGCCTTGGGGATCTCGCGGTTGGCCTGCTCCTGAGCCTGGTTGATGCTTCGTTCCCGGTCCTGCCGCGCTTCGTTCACCTCGTTGAACGCCGGCTTAACGGGGTCGGGCGGGGTCACATCCTGTAGTTCCACGGTAACCAGACGAACCCCGGCCTGGTATTCCGTCAGAATTTTCTGCATCTCCTCCTTCACCTCGGTGGAGACGGCCACCCGAGCGACCGTGAGGACATCGCTTCCCAGCCGGTTGCCGACCACCCGGCGCATCACTGATTCCGACATGTCCCGGATGGTCTGCGGCGTATTGCGAACCCAGAAGAGGAAGCGGATCGGGTCTTCAATCCGGTATTGAACAATCCATTTCACGTCGATCACATTGAGGTCCCCGGTGAGCATGAGGGAGACTTCCTTGTTGGCCCTGTCATCCAGCTGCGTCCGCTGCCCACCGGCACCGGTTGTTCGGAAGCCGAATTCCTCCTTGAGCACCCGGGCGGTGGGGACCGTACGGACCGTCTCGATGCCCTCGGGAAATTTGAAGTGCAGGCCAGGCCCCACCGTTCGTTGCACCGCCCCGAAGCGTTGGATGATTCCCGTCTCCTCCGGCTGTACCGTAAACCAGGTTGACCAGAGGGAAAAGAACACGAACGCTCCCACAATGACGGCGGCCATCCGCCAGCCTTTGAAGCCACGGAAGCGGTTCCGTAGTTCCTCGATGAGATTTTCGAACTGCTGCTGGGGATCATAACGTTGCTGCACGGTCCCTCTCCTTTCTGCAAGGGTTTTCCTTGCTCAGACACGCTCCCTCTCTATCCTTCCACCTGATTGATGGCCGAGAGCTGCCATCGCGGTGAGCCTCGATCGTGGCAGAAGGTTCAGAGTTCCTGGGATTCAACCGGGTTGAGTCTGTCTCCCTCGACCACCTCGCGGGTGGTTTCATCCACCAGGTAATCGATCAAATTGGCCGCAAAAAGAACGGCGATGCAATCCTTGCCCGCCTCCTGCCATGCTTGGGTGAGTTCCACCTTGCGGATGGCAATATTTTCCAGGCGGTTGATCAGGCCCCTTTTCTTCGATCAATATGATGGCCAGGAAGAAGCAATGGGAGATTTTCTCCCTGAATTGAAGCATCTCAAGCTCCTGGGAAAGTCTACGGCTCAGAACTGGTAAGGAGGGCCACCGGCAAGCGTTTCAGCACCACCCCTGCCGCCAGCTTTGGTGAGCCCTCAATCACTTCCCCCGTCAGCGGATCGAGCCAGGAGTGAGGCATGGTCTTCGGACACACAAGGTGAGTATCGTGCCAGACTTCCTCTCCAATGGGAATTGCGTTTGGCTTGACCAGTCGTGTCAAGAAGCGGGGGGCAACGGTTACAGCCCAAGACTTGCGATATTTCCTGGCAAAGGCCAGGAGATGATTCCCCCATTTACCGCCGGTTCTGAGGGGAAGATACGTCCCCCGTTGAAAGAGTGTCTCGAACCTCTTTCTAACCTGGAGCGCCTTGTGGATGAGGTAGAGCTTGATCCTGCCGTCGGTCCTTGCCGCCAAGAGCTCCGGCAGGAGGTCTCGGCCTTCGCGGTCAGCGGTCGTGATTTCCGCCAGCATCGCCCGACGAGTCGCGAAATCCACAGACATGCGGTTGTCGGGATCGACGAGGTGCAAATCCCACAGTTCGGTCCCCTGATAGAAATCCGGCACCCCCGGCGAGGTTATCTTGATGAGGACCTGAGACAGGGAATTCCATGTCCCCCAGTCGGCAACCTTTTGTTGGAAAGGCAGGAACAGCTTCATGAAGAGGTTCTCGCCGCCGGGATCGAGAATCCTTTCCACAAAGGCAAGGCAGGCTTCTTCATAGTCCGCGTCGGGCTTCATCCAGCTGGTAACCATTTTGCCTTCCCGCAGGGCTTTCATCATGTAGGCTTTGATTCTTTCGAGGAAGCCATGCTGATCGACCTGACCGAAAGGGAAGGCGCCCACAAGGGTCTGATAAAGGAAGTATTCAACGTTAGGTTCCGGAACCGGGGTACCGTTCACAAGTCTCTTGTGCTTACGGTTTGCCTTCCGCCACGCCCTGACGATCCTTTCCCATTCATTGGGGATTTCCGACAGAACGTTGAGCCTCGCCCGCACATCCTCTCCCCTTTTGACATCATGGGTCGACGTCGCATTCATCGTATGGGGATGATATCGGGCTCGCCTTCCATTGAAATCGTGAAACGCTCTGAGAGAGACCCCGAAGCGATTCGGGCTGCCCCCCACTTCATTGAGCGCGATGAATCGATTGTAGAGGTAGAGCACGGTATCTTCCAGACCTTTGGCCATGAGGGGCGCTGAGAGCTGCTGAAACCTCATGACGACGTGGACCCACTCCTCTCGTTCCTTGCTGGTAAGCTCCGGCACAAATTCCTGGAGCAGCAACTTCTCGACAAAATCCAATTCATGCGCTTGCTCGGGATTCTGCAGCCGCGCTGCTGCGAGCGCTCGCCTCACATAATGCTGGTCGTCCCTGCGAAAACACTCCTGGCTCAGGTAGGTGCGGTACACGGGGAAATGGGCAAGGGCAAGGATGATGGCGCGCTTCAAGCCCAGCAGCGTCAGATCACTTCCCTGCCGATAACGACTGGCGATGTTCTTCATGAGATGGGCAAGGTTGTCAACCTCACCGGCCATCCGTTTTCGCGCAATGAAAGTCTTCTTTTCGGCCACCAGATCGTCATAGGGAAGGAGGGGGCCGCTCCACTTGGCATAGATCCGATCAAAAACCTTCTCATTCCTCTGTTCGCAGAAGACCCCGCTGAGGGCATTCAAGAAGTCGTAGCCGGTGGTGCCGTCAATGGGCCAAAACCCGGGGAGCGTCTCGTCAACCGCCAGGATCTTTTCGACCACGGTGTAAATCTCACCGGTTCTTGCTCGAACAGTATGCAGATAGAGCGTTGGATCATGCAGCCCATCGACGTGATCAACCCTCAGCGCGGCAATCTTCCCCTCGGCAATGAATCTGAAAATCAAGGCGTGACAATGATCAAGGATCTCCGGGTCCTCCACGCGCAGCGAGATCAGATCGTTGATGGTGAAGAAACGCCGATAGTTGATCTCTTCGGCCGCCACCTTCCAGAAGGAGAGGCGATAAAATTGCTCCAGCAGGAGGTTTTCGAGGAGTTTCCTCTGAACTTGAGGTCCGGCGTCACCATTGAAGGCCCTGAGGTTTGCCTCCAGAAAGGCTCTGATCTTGTCATGTTGACTGTAGAGTTCCCAGAGCAGCACCTTGACGAAACTGATCTGGTCGTGCCGCTCGCTTACCCTCGCTCCTGCGGAATTCATCCGCAGTCCGTAGAGTACTCCCAGGATGCCAAGATACTTGATGTAGTCCGGATGCTCGCGCCCCACCTTCCTTCTCAGGACCGGCAGCCGGTGGGTGAGGATGGTGGCGTAGGATTCAATTCTTACGGGAAACTGGCGGTCGTAATAGTGGATCGTGAAGCCTTCGGGACCATAATGCAAACGGATCTCACCGTTTTCCAGACACTCGCCGAGGTAACTTCCCAGGAAAGGGGCGAGTACCCGCCCTTTGATCCCCCCGTACGGGTGGTCCCACTCAACATCGAAGAAGCGGAAATACCTCGAGTTGGGGCCGTTTTCCAGGACGTCGCCCAGCACCTGATTCTGGGCATCGAAGGCCATGTGGTTGGGGACAATGTCCTGGAGCCACATCATCCCCCGACGCCGGACCTCCGTCATGAGCTCATCGCATTCCGCGACGGTCCCCAAGTCCGGATTCAGCTCATTGGGGTCAACCATGTCGTAGCCGTGAGTGCTGCCTTTCCTCGCCTTGAAAATCGGTGAGGCATAAAGGCACGATACCCCCAGGTGGGAGAGATAGTCGAGGATTTCCAAGGCTTCTTTGAAGCCAAAAGCCGGCGTGAATTGAATCCGATAGGTGGCTCGCGGAATCTGTTTCATCGGAGGTTCACATTCAGGCGGGTATCCAGGTCCTCGAAAGCCGCCGTCCACTGTTGGGCGCTCTCATCGCCGGCGTCGGCCTGCTCCTTGAGAGCGCCGTATCGAGTCCGTGCCAGGGAGAAATAGACGTCCTGGGCCTTCCGCAGGTCCAGTTCGACGGGGAGCGTCGCCAGCAGGCTCAAAACCTCTGCCACCATCCGGATGCAGGACACCGTTTCTGACTCAGAGTTTTGAGACACTCTCTCCAGTGCACCCCTCACCCACAGGCTGGCATTGAACGCGAGAAGGTCTCCGTCCAACGCCATCTGCCAGCGATCGGCCACCGCAATGAGTTTTTCAAGGGTTTCCGGAACAATCTCTTCGGCCTCGAAGAGCCTCCTCAGGTCCACGTTGATGATGTACTCGGCGGCGATGGCAAAAGGTTTTGCAAGGGGGATGTTGAGCTCCCTCAAGAAACTCATGATCGCGAAATTGTTATCATAGATTCGGCGGTAGGAAACTTCGAGGTCGCGGTAGGTTATCTCCAAAATCTGATGGACGACCTTCCGCTGTTCGTCTTTGAACAGATGCCAAATGGAGAAGTTGTACACCCCGAAATGTTTGTCCATGAGGCGGAGCACCTCAAGGACATCGCCCCGGTCAAAGGCCGTCGTGATTTCATCCTCCATGCCGGCAAAGGCTTCCTCGCCCTGGAACCTTCTGACCGCCCCGTTGAGGTTGTGGTCTCCCAGGTGAAGGACCGCATAGCTAAGCGTGTCACTGTCCCAGGTCAGGTCGGAACTGACCGTGGTTTTGCCGATGGCCAGCCGCAGCTTTCCGGATCCATGGACCCGGTGCAGGTCCCTCTGGAGGCGGTAGCAGTAGATTCTCGTTTCCTCCGTGTAATCCTCGAATAGGGAGGAGACGGCATAGTGGACCCCCACCCGCAGGAGATCCAACTTCATGGGATTGACATAGAGCTCATAGACCCGCCTGGCATGACCGTGGATATTACTGGGCACGGCCTCCAGCCGGTTGAGGAATTCCCCCTCGAGGGACCATCCCTGGAGCCTCTCGGCAAGCTGCATCACCATCGCCGCGTATTGCATCACCTGCACTGTTTCAAGCCCCGAGACCTCGTCGAAAAACCAGCCGCAACTGGTGTACATCAGCATGGCGTTGCGCTGCATTTCGAGGAGCCTCAGGAGCTCTTTCTCATCCTCAAAAGCAAGCTCCCTGGCCGCATGCCTGCTGAAGAATGCTGCCAGGACTTCCGGGACCCGTTCGGGTATCACCTCGATATAGTCGTTTCTGGCATCCCAGGGGGATCGGAGGTGCCGGGCGGCTCGTTGTTCAAAAAGAGTGGCCGCCTCATCCCGCAGCCAGTCCAGAGTTTCCCGCAGCGGCTTGCGCCAGGACTGGGTCCACCCATGATGCATGCCCGACTGACAACCGCAATCGTTTCGCCACCGTTCCACCCCGTGCACGCAGCTCCACGAGGAATTCTCGTAGATCTCGACCTGGTGCGTCGGAGGATGTTTCTCCAGGTATTCTCCATAGTTGGTGATGCGCGCCAGTCCCTGGGCTTCGATCAGATGCAGGCAATAGGCGAGGGCCTGATCGCCAAAGCGATGATGATGGCCGAAAGTTTCGCCGTCGATTGCAACATGAACCAACTGCGGCCATGGTCTCGATGGGGAAAAGGCCTCGGCCAGCCTGCGGGCAAACCCGTCACCACTGATCAGCAGACCGCCAAAAGCAATATCTCGAGAAACGGGATCGTCGTAAAAGAACAGGCTGATGGTTTTTCCCGAGGGCAGCGAACACTGGTAGGCCCGGGAAGGATCGATCCTGCCGCCGCCCACCTCTTCCCAATTTGCTCCCGGAACCATCTCCCTGACCCTGGCCGCCTGCCTTGGCGCCAGCAGGGTAAAGCGGAGCCCCCATTCTGCAAGGACCTCAAGGGTTTCAAGGTCCACAGCGGTTTCCGCCAGCCAGAGGCCTTCCGGTTCCCGCTCGAACCTCCGTTTGAAGTCATGAATCGCCCAGATCACCTGCGTGACCTTGTCCCGTCTCGAAGCCAGGGGCATGATCATATGATTGTAGATCTGAGCGAGGGCGGAACCGTGACCGGAAAACCGCTCCCTGCTCGTGCGGTCGGCTTCGAGAATAGCGCGGTATGTGTCGTGATCGTGCCTCTCGAGCCAGGCAAGCAGGGTGGGACCAAAATTGAAGCTGATGCTCGAGTAGTTGTTGACAATCTCGATGATGCGTTCTTCCGGGTCGAGGATGCGCGAGGCGGCATTGGGGGCATAACACTGGGCGGTGATTCGTTCGTTCCAATCATGGTAGGGATGGGCGGAATCCTGCAGTTCGACTTCTTCCAGCCACGGATTTTCGCGGGGCGGCTGATAGAAATGCCCGTGAATGCAAACGTATCGCTCCATCGCTACTTTTCCTCTGCAAGATAGACAGCCAGACTCCTTGCCTGCAGCGTGACCGGCCGGCTCCCATCCCACACCTCCGGCAAAACCGTGCCCACCCCGTTCCAAACTGCTTCACTGGAATCCAAGGTCTTCTTCCAGGTGCTCCTCGGGAGATGCTCCATGTCTTCGAGGTCCACACTCACTTCTTCCAGATTGAAAAGACAAATTGCCCGACTGACCTGTTCACCATCCCATCGCCTGACCAGGACGGTCTTGAGATCCTCCCACTCTCGCACATCCATTCGGCTCTTGTCCAGACTTGCGAGACAGGGGGTTGAATTCCGCAGGCGGATCAGCGTGCGGTAGAATTCCAGCAGGACGGCATGTCTCCCTTCCCGCCGCCGTTCCCAATGCAGTCGGCACTGCAGGAAAGTTTCGAGGTCCTGCGGGTCGGGAGGTGTCCCCAGTCCCTTGAAGGATGCAAACTCCTCGGTGCGGCCGGTTCTTACGGCCTCAACCAGCTCCGGGTCGGCATGGCTTACGAAGTAGAGAAAGGGAGCTTCTTCCCCATATTCTTCCCCCATGAAGAGCAGGGGAACATAAGGCGACAGAAGGACCAGCCCGGCACAGAGCTTGAGGCCCTCAAAATCCACCAGTCGGGTGAGCCTTTCACCCAGCATGCGGTTGCCGACCTGGTCGTGGTTCTGGGAAAAGACCACGAACTGGCGCCCCGGCCGGTCTTTCGCGCTGCTCCCGTGCCGGTGATCGCGAAAAGGCGAATACTCTCCCGAATAGGCAAAGCCTTCACGCAACGCTTTGACAAGGTGACGAACCTCACCGAAATCCCTATAGTAGCCGTCCCTTTCCTTGGTCACCAGGGTATGGAGGGCGTGATGGAAATCGTCAGACCATACTGCGTCCAGCCCATAGCCTCCGAGTTCGGCGGGTCTTATGAGCCGCGCATCGTTCAGGTCGCTCTCGGCAATCAGATGACAGGAGCGCTGCCGCTCTTTGGAAAGGACTCCGGCCCGATCGGCCAGCTCTTGAAGAAAAGGGGTGGCATTCCGGTCGTGGACGGCATGAACGGCATCCAGCCGCAGGGCGTCGATATGATAGCGGGTGAACCAATGGAGCGCGTTTTCGAGGAAGAAATGCCTCACTTCATCACTGCCGGCCCCGTCGAAATTGACGGCATCGCCCCAGGGCGTGCGGTAGCGATCCGTAAAATAGGGGCCAAAGTCCCAAAGATAGTTTCCTTCCGGTCCCAGATGGTTGTACACAACGTCCAGGATGACGGCCAGCCCATGGTGATGGCAGGCATTCACGAGCCGCTTCAAACCCTGCGGCCCGCCGTACGAATTCTGCACCGCGAAGGGGTAGACCCCGTCGTATCCCCAGTTCCGCTCCCCCGGAAACTGCCCGACCGGCATGATTTCGACAGCATTCACGCCGAGTTGCTGGAGGTCTTCCAGCCTGGGCAGAATCGCCTCGAAAGTGCCGGTGGGGGTGAAGGTCCCGACATGGAGCTCGTAGATGATCATCTCGGATAGCGTAAGCCCCTGCCAGGCGTCGTCCTGCCATTCGAAAGCATGGTGGTTCACCACCTGGGAAGGGCCATGAACGCCGTGGGGCTGAAAATGAGAAGCCGGATCGGGACGGTCGTCTAGATTATCGAGTGAGTACAGGTATTCCGTTTGGGGAGAGAGGTCGTGAAGGGTGGCTTCCCAATAGCCTTTGTCAGTCTTTTTCATGGGAAAGCGCCGTTCATGAAAGGAGCCGAGCCTGAGGGTCACCTCCTGCCGGGCCGGCGCCCAAACCACAAACCTGCACGTGCCGTCCGGCTGGTAATCTGCTCCGATCTTCACGCTGCGGGCCTTTCCTGCGAACTCTCGCCTCCGGAACCTGAAAAATTGTCAGCTAAATCAGTTCGATCCTCTCTTCGATCCCGTGCGTAATGGCCACCATGAGGGTCAGGTACTCACGCAAATGACGGGTAAGCAGAAAGTTCTCCCGAACAAATTCCCGGGCCTTACTCCCCATCTCTTCCAGTTCGCTTCGATGCTTCAAAAGGTAGCGAATGCGCAGGGCCGCCCCTTCCGGCGTACTGACCAGGAACCCCGTGTGGTGGTTGATTACCTGGAGTTTGATGCCGCCAACGTCGCCCCCGATGACGGCCTTCCCCTTCCACATGGCTTCGGTGACCGTAAGGCCGAAACCCTCCCGGATGGATTTCTGGAGGACGACATCGGCAATTCGCTGGAGAGCATTGACGGTCCGGTGGGCATCGGCGGGCAACAGCAGAAGGTGAATGTCCTGGTCGCCGTTGGCCTCATTTCTCACTTCCGAAAAGACTCTTTCACCCTCAGGGTCATCGCTGGCCCCGCCGCCGGCGAGCACCAACTGAAAGGGGGTAAAGGCTTTGGCCAAGCGACAGGCGCGGATGGCTCCCGCGGGGTCCTTGAAGCGGTCGAAGCGCGAAACCTGCACCACAATCGGGCGCTCCGGGTCCAGACGGAACTGTTCACGCACCTGGTTGATCTCGAGCTGGTCGAGCTCCATGTTCTTTTCACTCAAAGGATCGATGCTGGGAGGGATGAGGTACTGGGGATGGGGCAGAGGCTGGACAAACTCCGCCAGTGACCAGACACTGGCGTCGTAGCCGGCCACGAAGTCGCGTAAATACTTCCACACCGGGCGATAGGGACGGCTCAGATCAATATGGCAGCGCCAGATCCATTTGCCTTTTCGGTCCGGGCAAAAGCTCAAGAAAGGCGCCGGTTGGGGATCGTGGATGAAGACAAAATCCGCTTCCTCCAGCTTTTCCCGCAATTCCTCGACGTTCCGCCGAGCGGTACTCTCATAACTTCTCAGGAGTGATTCAGGGATCGCGATCTCGTTGCCCTGCAGGGCATTGTGAAAGCTTTTCGTGCACTGATAAAAACTTTCTTCGCCGGCAATCACCTCCCAGCTTGCGTTCAGTCCCAGTTCCTGTTTGAGTGGGATCAACCAGTGCAGGATTTCGGCGACTCCACCCCCTTCCCGGGTGGAGTTGACGTGGACCACCCTTGCCCCTTCAAGGGCTTTAGCGAGTTGCCGCAGATGATCAACGACATCTTCACCCACAATTCCTGCATATCGTTCCAGCATCGTGCTCATGAGCGCTGTTCCTGTGTAAGACAAACCTTGAAAACCGATTCCAACTCCCGCCGCAATTCCGTTAAAGTGCTGAAATAGGGATCGATGGCCGACAGTCGTGGAATCACCATCTCCGCACAGCGGTCCCCAAACCCCAGCAGCCACTCGCTGAAGTCATCTCTTCTGCTGGGGGTCCGGCGTCGTGCGTCAATGAAATGATAGAAGATGCTCCCCACCGACAGCCGGGGCACGAGTCCGGCCAGCATTGATGGGTCCTCGAGGCGGAGGTTGGTGTCGAACACCACAATTTGTGAACGCACGAAATGGAATTGCTGATTGGTTTTCGCCCAGGGGATGAACTCGCTCTCCTCGAGCCGCTCTTCGATGACCTCGATCAGCTCGCGGCGCAGGTCATCCAAAGTGGCACACTGGCTTGGGTCGACGAGAGCCAGCTTCTCGGCCAGACGGGCGTCGCGGAGACCATGCCAGGCCCAGCCGGCAAAGTCATTCAGGTATTCCGGATCATCGAACAGGGGGCGCAGGAGCCCCCCCCAGAAGTGATGATAGATGCATGCCGAATGGATCGTCTGCAGGCGATCCCGCAGTTCCCGAAGATTCTGTGCCCGCTCCCCGGTGCCAATGGCAATGAGGGCACAATCCTTGACCGCAAACGGTTCTGCCATAAGCGTCTCTCCTGTGCCGGGTAGTCCGCGTACTCACTTGTAGCTGTTGTGCCGGTAGTATAATTTCTTCTATACTCATAACAATAACACGGAATGAAAGCCAGCCTGTATTCGGCAGGTCTGAAGGCGAAGCAGACCTGACATTCACAGCCTTTTCGAGATCGTCACAAAGAAACTCATTCCTCCCTCCGACCCGGATTCCGCCCACACTTCGCCTTGATGCCTTTCCACGATCTCCTTGACGATGGCCAGCCCCAAACCCGTGCCGGCAACTCCCTTGGAAGTCTCATGACGTTTGAACACGCCGAAAAGCTTCTCGGGATTCTCCGTGTTGACGCCGACCCCATTGTCGCACACGGAAAAGACATGGAAGTCGGAGGATTCCTCGTACCCTATGCGGATCTCACTCAGTTGCTCACCGCCATACTTCAGGGCATTGTCCACCAAGTTTCGAAAAACCCTCAGCAGTGACAGTCTGTCTGCTTTTACCAACGGTGCCTGCTCGGGCCAGGAGCAAGCTACCTGACGGATGCTCAGTTGGGTGGAAAATTCATCCTTTATCATTTGAAAAAGCTCGCGGGAATCGATTGGTTCCAGCTTCAGGGGCATCTCCTTGGCTGCAATGTAGGTGTTGATCTTCTCGACCAGCGCCACCACCTGCTCCGAGGCCTTGAGGATCTGGTCGCAGAGCTTCTCCCCGTTTTGGTCAAGCACGCCCTGGCAGCGTT
The DNA here is from genome assembly GCA_964505935.1 of uncultured Syntrophobacteraceae bacterium. Lineage (GTDB taxonomy): Bacteria > Desulfobacterota > Syntrophobacteria > Syntrophobacterales > Syntrophobacteraceae > JADGQM01. Next base: position 15,779 of record CAZDKX010000016.1, on the reverse strand, counting down.
TGTGGAGCAGGGCCGTTAGTCCATGAATGCCGATCGCCGGGCTTTTGAGATCGTGGGCCACGGAATAGGCGAAGAGCTTGAGCTTTTCGTTGGTGCTGTGCAGCAGGTCTTCCGCTTCTTCGCGCTTTGCGGCCATGGAATTGAGCGCCCCGGCCAATTCCTGGATCTCATCCCGGGACGCGACTTCGACCCGATACTCCAGGTTTCCCCGGCCGAACTCCTGGGCCCCTTTCAATAACCGCCGGACCGACCTGATGATGGCTTCCGCCATGAGCACACTGAGAAGCAGGGAAACAAAGAAGACGCTTCCCAGGATCATCATGATTCGGTCCAAGTCACTTCGGTAAAGATTCTCCGCACTCTTCTGGGCGTCCAACAGCTGGCTCTCCTGAACGCTCAGGAACACGGCCATCTGCTCATCCACCGCGTCAACGAGCAGGCGGAGGTCGCCATGCACGAAATCTCGTGCCTCCTCGGCCCTTCCCTCTCGAGAGAGTTTCAGTACCTGGTCTCGAAGCGGGATCGCCCGCGAGAACTCCTCCTGAATGCTCTTAATAACCCGTGTTTCTTCGCCGGATAGCGTTGTCATCGCGGCAAGGGACGCAAGCTCACGAGAAAGGGCGCTCTGATATTGGTCGATAGTCCGCTCATGGCTTTCCATCTCCCGGGCATCTTCGGCGAGCAGATGATTGAAAACGGCTCTTTTCCAGGCAAAAAGATCGCTGTTGGCATTGGCGATGATGCGGGACGGCAGGAACTGGTGCTCATAGATCTCCTTGATCCTCGTATTCATCTCGCCCATCCCGGCAATTCCGACCCACCCCACCAGGGCCACGGCAATCATCTGGAGCGCAACAATCCCCATAAACTTGGTGCGAATAGACACAGTCACTGCTTACTCCTTTGGCAGTGTGCCGCCAGATGTGCCCTCCCGAGCCATTCCCGGGAAGGCAAGGGGACCATCTCGCAGGGCTTTCTGGCTGCGGACTAAGGTATTCCCTGTTTGCGTTTTCTCAGGCTGAACGATGAACAAAAGTGAGAGGAGAAACCGGATCGTCGGTAGCAAAACAAGCACACTGCTGGAGGATAACAGACAAAGTGCCGTGGAGCAACCTCTGGAATGGGTCGGTAACGCTCCGAGCATTGACCCGCGCTCATTCGAGATGGTATGGAATTTGTTAGTCATTGATAGCGGGGTTGAACAGCCATGCTTCCAGATGAACTGGTCGGTCCATCAGCGATGATCAAGGACCTGGATGCCGACGATTGTGCCGCATTGTTGAAGTGGGGCCTATTAGTTGACAACAAGGCAAGCTTTATGGGAGCATGGTCACCTGTTGTCGACCCTTCCAAACTTTGTAAAGCAGCACCAGACAACAACTCATCAGTGCTTTAGTACGAGGATGCAATGCCCGATTTCAATCTTGTACAGCTTATCCACGCAACACCTTTTTATGAGTTGACGGCCTTGATGGTACTGGCATCGGTGGCGGGTTTTATTGGTGTGGGTCTACGCCAGCCGATGATCGTCAGTTTCATTGCGGTCGGCGTGTTGACGGGCCCCTCCGTCCTCGACATTGTGCAATCGAGGGAAAACGTCGAGCTACTGGCGGAACTGGGGGTCGCAGTGCTGCTGTTCCTGGTCGGGCTCAAGCTGGACCTCAAGCTCGTGCGCTCGCTGGGTCGGGTTTCCCTGGCAACCGGCCTCGGTCAGGTGTTGTTCACTTCCGTGATCGGTTTTGGGATCGGCCTGGCGTTGGGGCTTGATCGGTTGACCTCGCTCTATGTTGCGGTAGCATTGACCTTTTCCAGCACCATCATCATTGTGAAGCTCTTGTCTGACAAGAAAGAAGTGGACTCTCTCCACGGGCGCATCGCTATCGGTTTTCTGATTGTTCAGGATCTGGTCGTGGTCCTGTCCATGATGGTGCTTTCGGCGTTTGGCATGGGTCCCCAGGCGGCATCGGGGGGGCATGTGCTGACCCACATTGCCACCGTGATGATGTATGGAGTGGCCATGCTGGTCCTGGTTGGGCTTTTTATTCGCTTTTTGGCAACCCCTTTGATCACCCGCATCGCTCGTTCGCCGGAACTGTTGATCACTTTCGCCATTGGCTGGGCCGCTCTGCTTGCGGCTCTGGGCAACTATCTCGGCTTTAGCAAGGAATTGGGCGGATTGCTTGCGGGCGTTTCCCTGGCTTCAACCCCTTTTCGGGAGGCCATTGTCGCCCGTTTGGCATCCTTGCGTGATTTCCTGCTGCTGTTCTTCTTCATCTCGCTGGGCATGCATCTTGACCTCGGACGGCTCGGCACGCAACTCTTCCCCGCCATCATTTTCTCTTTGTTCGTGTTGATCGGCAATCCCCTAATTGTCATGATCATCATGGGAGCCATGGGCTACCGCAAACGCACGAGCTTTCTGGCGGGGCTGACCGTTGCCCAAATAAGCGAATTTTCCTTGATTTTCATGTCCATGGGGCTTTTGCTCGGTCATGTTGCGCCCGAATCGCTGGCGTTGGTAACCCTGGTCGGGCTGGTCACCATTGCTCTTTCCGTCTATCTGATCACCTACTCGCATACCCTCTACGGTTGGCTGGAGCCCCTGCTCGGGGTGTTTGACCGGCGGGTGCCCGTGCCTGAGGAGGCACACGATCAGCAGGTTCTCTGCAAGGACCGCTACGACATCCTCTTGTTCGGACTGGGACGCTATGGTGCGGCGCTTGCCGAGCACCTCATCAAGGAAGGCTTCTGCCTCCTGGGGGTGGACTTCAACCCCGAGGAAGTCCGCCGCTGGCGGCAACTGGGGTATGCTGCCGTATATGGTGACGCCAGCGATCAGGAGTTCATCGGCAGCCTGCCGCTCAAGGGGGCGAAGTGCGTGGTATCCGCCATCTCCCAGCACGATCTCGGCCTGACTCATGAGGACCCTCGCCTGGTGCTCATGGAGGAGCTCAGACGGCAGCGTTTTTCGGGCAAAATCGCAGTCTCCATGCAACGCACCATCGACCGGGAGGAAATCAACATGCTTGAGGCCCGGGGCGCGGATTTCGTTCTCCTGCCCTATTACGATGCCGCCC
>CAZDKX010000016.1:11131-12602 GCA_964505935.1 uncultured Syntrophobacteraceae bacterium | reverse complement strand
ATGCTTGAGGCCCGGGGCGCGGATTTCGTTCTCCTGCCCTATTACGATGCCGCCCAGCAGGCGGCGCAACGCCTTAAGGGCGCCCTGGCATGAGCGGTCGGCGGGCCCTGTTGGCCAGAAGGAGAAAAGCGATGCGCAATTTTCACAACATTCTTTATGCCAGCACCGGTATGGGAGACGACACCGAAGGGCTCAAGCAGGCTCTCAGCCTGACTCGCAACAACCAGGCGGCAATGAAGATCGTCCTGGTCTACCCCGAGTTTCCCAAGAACCTGGAAAATTACCGACAGACCTTTGAGGCATCCCTCTCGATGCAGGTTGAATCGGCCGTTCAAACCGCGCGTGCCGCTCTGAAGATGAATGAAGCCGAGGTGTCGGTCAGGGTGGAGGTGAAGAGCGGAGGGATTCCCCCTGCAATCGATATCATTCGCCATGTCCTCCGTGATGCGCACGACCTCGTCATCAAGGAGGCGGAACCCAAAGAAGGAGGCAAGGGATTCAGTTCGACGGACATGACGCTCCTGCGCAAATGCCCATGCCCGGTGTGGCTGGCACGGCCGATTAAACGTTCACCCAAGGAGATGCGTGTTGCCGTTGCCATCAGCCCGGAAAGTCGGGATGAAGCGGAATCCGATCTGTCGATCAGGCTGCTCCAACTCTCCCGTTCCGTGGCTGATACCTGTAGCGGGGAACTGGACATCATTTGCTGCTCGGATTATCCATTTGAAGAATACCTGCGTCGGAATTCACGAGTGAACATCCCTGAGGAAACCATCCGCAGTGCTGTGCAGCACGTGCAAACCCAGCACCAGGCGTCCCTCGGCCGCTTGATCGAGAGTTCCGGTATCGGCGGCACCTATCATGTTCGCTATTTGAGGGGACACGCTGACAAAGTCATCCCCAACTTTGTCGAGATCAACGCGGTTGATCTTCTTCTCATGGGTACGGTGGCAAGGTCAGGCATTCTTGGGTTCCTCATCGGTAACACGGCTGAAAACATCATGGGAAAGCTGGGTTGCGCCCTGCTGGCCGTGAAACCCAACGGCTTCGTCTCGCCGGTGAAGGCCTATTGATCCGCAGGCAGCGGCGACGGCGGATTGAACCGCAGATTTGAAGAGAATCTCGAGGCAATCGCCGACCGGTTGACATTGTTGGAGCGGCCTAAGGCTGACGATTGAGACCCATCAAGAGGTCAAGCACCTTTTCCCATGATGCCCTTGTCATGACCGCTAAACCGGAGCGGACATACCGTCAGGGTTCATTTGCTCGTCTCCGCCGGCAGTTCCGGCCGGCTGGACCACTCCGCCCAGCCGCCGTCGTACCAGAGAACATTCCGATATCCCAGCAAATGCCTGAGGACAAACCGGGTCTGGCTGGCCTGGTGACCGGTGCGGCAGCTGACCACTTTCGGATCGCGTCGGATCGGGTCGGACCAAGCTAAGATCTTGATTGTGTGATAGAAACTGCTGTG
>CAZDKX010000016.1:0-11031 GCA_964505935.1 uncultured Syntrophobacteraceae bacterium | reverse complement strand
GCTATAATCTATTTTCGGGGCTCGAAAACGAAGATATTGGTGTTGAAAACGCCTAATGCTGGGACAATTCTCTATCAATATCAAAGGCATAGCTTGGTCCGACCCGGACCGAGGACCCGGACCGACCGGACCGAGCGGATCAAAGGCATAGCTTGGTCCGACCCGGACCGAGCGGACCGAGGACCGACCGGACCGAACAGAAGACGAGCAATGCTCTACAAAACCTGCCGCCACATGGTATGGGCAAAGGTGTGCACCCCTGCGGAGCAATGACACAGCCTGAACTTTCCTTTCATCGCCGTCTGAAACCACCCCAAGCATTTCCTGTCGTTAGCACTTCCTTGACAAAATCGACGATACCTGTTAGGGGAAAATCATTAAAAAAGCGATTTCCTATCAGCCTATCAGCCAATGGGCACTTGGTGAAAGAAGGCTGATGGGGTGCTGTCCCTTGTGCCGACAACAAAGACCCTGACAGGCACTCAATCGGTTTTGACAGGATTAGATCCAAAGGAGGAATAAGCGCATGAGACTAAAAACCTTGGCGAGTGCCTCCCTTGTAGCCTGTGTAATAGTGATTTTCATGGCTACGACCCTTTCAGCGGAATCATATTACCGATTCGCGGTAACAAAAAGAAAATATAGTTGCCATGCTAATATGGAATCCAAGGCTGTGGCAGAATTCGGTCCCGGCGCAAAAGTTGCTGACTGGAATACGATCAAGGCTTTATTTTCGCAAGATATTGCAGGATTTTGTGATGCCGTGGGTCTGGTACACGCATGGTGCAAGGTTGGCAAACGATCATGGTGGGGTGGCTGGAGGCACTATTTCGTTCAGCGTTTTAATGGTAACGTGCCAAGCACCTGGCTAGTTCACGACCAGATTGGTGACAATACCCTTTGCCTTGGGTCTTGGTGTGATGAGTGGAATGCAAATATATTGGTTGATTTGGAAAACATAAAGCTAAATCCTTGTTTCAAGTACGCCATGGAAGATCCAGTAGTTGGCGAAGAAATAACCTTTGACGCCTCCTGTTCTTTCGATGTTGAGGATTCATTGCTGACCTTTGTGTGGGCTTTTGGAGATGACCAGATATCGGAAGGAAAGCTGGTCTCCCATAGTTATAAAAATCGTGGAAAGTACAAGGTGTCACTATTGGTCACTCGTCCTGATGGGGTTACTGCCACAGCTGAGCAATACGTTGAGGTAAAATGGCCGAAGGTCATTCTCCTCCACGGCTTATGGGATACAGCGGAAAAATGTTGGCAGGACAAGGGGGTGACTGAATTTCTGAGCCAAAATGGGTTTGCTTTTTATCTCGACAACTTTTGTCCAAATAACGACTCGATAAGAAACAACGCCTCCAAGGTTGCCGAATGGATATCCGGCAATTCAAGGCCGGGTGGCAAAGTCAACATTCTTGCCCACAGCATGGGTGGGCTTAACGCTCGTTATTACCTCGCAGACCAAACTTTGTGGCCAAAAGACAAAGATGGAAATCCTGAACATCGCGTTGGGAAGCTCATAACTTTGGGGACTCCCCACTGGGGGACAGACGTTCACCTGCTGCATCCTATCGCCGCAAACTTGGTTGAATACGATAACTGGAATTGCAAGGATAACTGCCTCAACAAACATCTCTATCTTGATTATCCCGAATACAATTTTAAAACCTGGTCACCAGCACTCAGAGATATGACCGCAGCCTGGCTAATACCAAGTATGTGGGGACAGAAAAGTCCAATGACTGGAATTGTGCCTGGGGTTGGGGAGCCGGCGGTACCAGGTATAGTTGCGGAGTATATTGACATGACTCCCTTAGAGTGGGTGGAACTCGAGGCCGTTTTCCCAAACGCCTCTTCCGAAACGCTTTATGAGAATCATGCAAATTACTATAATGAAATGATAAGTAAGTTGACGGTACCTTTTTCCGGCCCTGGTGTTTTCTCCGGCAAACAAGTAAGCCCACTGTTGAATCATTTGAATGCCATACCACTTCCGAAGGGCATCGATTACTACTTTATATACGGTGTGAAACCGGATGTAGTTTATTACCTGTTCTGTGAATACCCTACAAAGCTCCCCAACCTTCTTAAAGCAGAGTATGGCGATGGCTCAGTCCCCCCTTACAGCGGTTCTGGACGTGGACTGACCTTCGAAACTCCCAGAGGGATTGTACAGAGAAGATCTCTACCCTCAGTTCACGTTGATCTTCCAAAGGATGGGAAGGATCGCATTCTGAAATGTTTGAAGGCACCTCACTCCTGAGGAACTGCAGCATGACGGGGCTCTATTGGGGTGGCACTGCCCTCTGCCGGGGCCATTTTTCAAATCCGATGACGACATAAATGATCAAACCGGCAGCCAGGATGTATCCCCACGCCTGGGCCGGGATGGGCGTGCTGTGGAACATCCAGTTCATGGCGAGTAAAAGCTGGTATTATTTGTGGAGAAGTCCTTAAAAGGGGCGCGATTGCCTGTTCTCATCAACACAGCAGTCACATTCAAGATTTACCGCAAGCCGGTTTCCCCTGAGAGGGCGAAAAAAACCCCAAACTGAGGGCCCATGCGATGCATCTCGCGCAAACCCTGAATCGTCATTCCGGCGTGCTTCTGGCCGGAATCCAAGGCGTTTAGTCTACCCTGGACCCCGGCCTAAGACTAGCCGGGGTGACGTATGGGGCGACTTTTTGGTCACCTTCTAAGAGCTGCGGAGTCCTACTTCTACGAACTGTGGAGACTCGCTGACATACCCGCCGATCGACCATCCGGGGCAACTCTAAAAAGAAATGCAGCATCCTTTGGAGGAATTCGCAGCCTTTCTCCGGGATAAAATATCTTGCCCGGTACCCCCCCGTTCATGATGATCAGGTTTTGATTCAGCGTCACGATCTGGGGCGTGCCGAGCATGTTTACGTATACTCGCCCGTTGTCGTAGATGCGAAAGTGGACGTTTCCGGCCTGCTTGTATCTGGGGGTTATCGGATTTCCAAAATTCAGGTTGATCTCTTTTGGTTCCTTGGCGATCTCGCCTTCGGTCCAGTAGAGATGCATTTCCCCATACTTGTAATAGGTGTGCCCCGGTCTGTGCCCCAGAAGAAAGCTCCCGTAGGTGTACCTTTGAATTCGGAGCTTTTCCTCCTCGGTCAGCTGATCGGAATTGCGAACGTTGGTCTTGAGCAGGAAGATCTTGTCTTTGTACTTTTCGTCTGAGAGGATATTCAGGTCCCAAAGCATTTCCGCTTTCGAGGTCAACCTGGTTCCTTTGAATCCAAAATCCTCGTTTGCAGCGGCATCGAGGCTGTATGCACCCCCCAGGAAGGTTAGATTTCGCCTGTACAAGTGGGGCTTATCTGCAATAGGATTAAAGATAATGGTCTTGTCGGCCATTGCCTGTCTTGCCTCGCTCATCAGGAATTTCAGTCCGTTGTTCCGGGACCTGATTCTTCCAATTGCCTCATCAATTTCTTCCGGCCCCGGATCAGGAACTCCCGCCAACTCCGAAATAAGGTCCTTGACTTTGGGAGAATTGAGACCATCGGACTCGTACACGTTGTAGAGAAGCACGTTGTCGAATGCGATGCCGTCATAGATGGGTTGACCATTTTCCAAGGTCATGCTCAACCAGCTTTGAATGATGTTGAGTGCCCACCCACGATAATCGCTCTTGGCCAGATTCACCCAATGGCCCTCAAGCCGGCCTTTGTACCACCGTTCTATCCTGTGACTGCCCGGGCCTTCGGGGTCCGTGCGCCAGTCATCCTTGAAATCATGCCAGTACCAGCGTTCTTTGAATTCCTCCTGGCCGTAACGCGTGAAGATGAACCAGAAGGAGGCACCGTAGTAAGGGAAAACCTTGATATTGGGGTTACGTCGTTTGAGTTCTCTGGCCGCTTGATGGTGTTTTTCCAGGTCATAGGCGCCGTGAAACTTTGACAGGACGACAATTGCGTGATTATCCGCAATATACTGGTACTCGTCCTCGGTGAACTGCCCATGGTAGTTGCCGGTGCAGATGAATCGGTGAGAACTGGAGGGCGCCATTTCACTGAGACAAATGGCAGGGAAAAGCCATAGCCAACCAAGTAGCAGTGCGAAAACAGCAGATCGACAAATACGCATGACATCTCTCCCTGCAAACTCCAGAGATTCAGCTCGACACAGAGTCTTCATCCACGGTCCTGACTCAAGAAAACAAAACGGCCCAGAAACTCAAAAGCCGCCACACCGAAAATACGACAGCGGCCCGACTATCTTCAGCTTTCCCGCCGGGATGCGAATTCCTGGACCCAGACTTTCTTGCCCCTTCGACTAAAGAAGGACGCCGACACGGTTCACCGGCTCGTTTCCGCCGGCAGTTCCGGTCGACTGGACCACTCCGCCCAGCCGCCATCGTACCAGAGTACCTTGCCGTAGCCCAGCAGATGCCGGAGGACAAAGCGGGTCTGGCTCGCCTGGTGACCGGTGCGGCAGCTGACCACCACGGTGGTATCTTTGGTCGGGATCAGGGCGGCGTAGGCGGATTCGAGCTCCGGGAGGGGTTTGAAGCGGGTGATGCCGTCCGTTGAACTGACATCCTCGGAGAAGGGACGATTGACCGCCCCCGGAATATGGCCGGCCCGCGCCTCGTCGCGTTTCGCCCCGGAAAAGAATTCGGCGGGCCTCACATCCAGCAGCACCGCGCTCCCATGCTGGGAGTGCGCCAGCACGGTCCGATAGTCCACGGTGAAGGCGTCCGGCCGGCGAGGTGCCGGATAGGTCAGCGCCGTGATGGCAGGGAGCCTGGTATCGACCGGCCGCTGCTCCGCCTGCCATTTTTCCCAGCCTCCGTTGAGAATGGCGTAGCGCGTGTGACCGACCCGTTCCAGGGCGGTCCCCACGAGGGTCGCGTCCTGGAGCTTGTCGCTCGGCACGATGACCAGCATTGTTTCCGGCATGATCCCCAGCAGCCCCAGGTGGCGGGCAATCATATCGGCGGGCAGCAGCATGGAGGAGACGCCGCCGACCACCCCGCGGAAATGCTCGGGGTCCATGCGCACCGAACCGGGAAGGTGGCCTCCGTTGTAGGCCGGCTGGGTACGCACGTCGATGATGCGCAGATCGTTGCGCTCCAGGTTTTCATGCAGCCAGGCCGTCTCGACCAGTCCCGGCAGGCCGCCGACGGTGGTGCCGGCGGCGGTCGTCCCGGCTGCGGCCTCGCTCAGAAAGAAACCGCGCCAGGCCGCGACCCTGTTCGTTAGGGCCTCCGGTACCATCTCTTCACGAAGCGAGACCGGTTTCAGGACCCGCTCCATAAAGCCCTGCAGACCATCAGTAAGCAGAAACACATTGCTGAACCCCAGGCGCGCCAGAGCGTCTCGGGCCTGGGCGGGATGGGTCATGCCATTCGAGTACAGCACGATGGTTCCGCGGTTCTTGTGAGGAGCGAGGATTTCGGGCAGATCGGCCGCCGCCGCATTCACCGCACCCTTGAGGTGGAAGCCGGCAAATTCCGCAGGCGTTCGGATGTCCACCAGCAGTAGGGTCGGATCACCGGCCAGGAGGCGGTCGGCGAGCTCTTCGGGCTCCAGGTGATCGTCACCCGCTTCCATGCCATGGAGGAGGGCAACCTCGTCGGCGGGTCCGGCCTGAGGACGGGTTCCCCCGGTACCGCCCGGCGGCAGCAGGGCTACGGTCAGCGCACTCACCAGCAGCGCCACGCTGAACGCTTTCAGGAAAGAGGTGCCGAAGTAGGGGCCGGCGCCGGCGACTTTACGCTCGCCCCACTCCGCAAGCCAGAAGGCCCCCACCCCCACGGCGGCAAAGAGCAGCACGAAGACCGGGGCCGAAAGCCCGAGGGCGGCCCAGACAAATTTCACCCCACTGTCGCCCCAGGTGTAGAGCGGCTTGAGAACATCGAACAGCTCGTTGAAAAGGATGCTCCCGAGCGAGGCGCCCACGAGAAAGAGGAGCGCGTCGAGGCGCCCGGATGCCAGGCCGACGGCCGCCGTTCCAGGACACCAGCAGCCCAGGGCAAAGCCGACCCCGAAGAGCAGCCCGCCCACGATCTGGGCGCCGTAGACGGTGGGCAGGAAATAGATCTGGTCGGAAGTGATGATCCCCAGTGCCAGGGCCAGGTGCAGACCGATCATCGCCGTGATCATGGCGGTGAACATGACCCGCAGCACCGTCATGTCCCGGATATAGAAAATGCCGCTCAGCTTCCGGGAGCTGCCGAAACCGGCGCGCTCCAGCGCAAAACCGAAGCCGAACCCCACCAGCAGCGCCACCACCATGGCCGCACTGCCGCCCAGCGTATCAGTACCATAGAACGTCGTGATCATGACCATTGCCTCCTGACCAGCCAGGCCGCCGCATAACCGCTGGCAAAGACGCAGACCAGGAAGAGCAGGCTGCCGGTGGCGAGCACGGCCCCCCCGGTGAGCGCCTGGCCCGAGGTGCACCCCGACGCCAGGCGGCTGGCAAAACCGGCCAGGACCCCACCCGCCAGCGTCAGGGCGATGCGCAGGCGAGGCGAAGCGGTTGGCCCGCGTTCAAGCTGCGGCTGGATGCGCCGTCCCAGAATGGCGGAGACGAGCCCGCCCATAAGGGTGCCCGCGAACATGAAAACCAGGTAGTATTTAAGGGGATTCACGCCCCAGGAACCGAAGTAGGGGCTTTCCGCCACGTGCTGCGGCATCAGCACACTCTGCGCCGCCGCGCCGGTGCGGGCGATGCCGGCCGAAGCACCCAGGCCGACTCCCAGAATCAGGAAGCTGGCCAGCAGGACCAGACCCAGCATGACCCCGGCCAGATAGGGGTTCATATAAGGCCTGGGGCCGTTTGCGGGAACGGATGGCTTGGAATTCATGGTCAAAACCTCGTAGTTGACGGGCTGGTAAGCAGATAGAAACCGCTTGCAGTCAGTTCGACGCAGTTTCATCCGCGAAGTCACACGAAGAGAAGCGAAGACACACGAAGAATTCACTCGCTATTACTCTGTGTCATCCGCGAAATCCGTGGTGAAAGAAGATCCTCCTTTTTGGCAGCACCTCTCAGCAACCGGCCGATTTCTTTTTGGGAGCGGCCGGAGCCGCCGGCGCAGGGGCTGGAGCTGCCGACGGGGCAGCAGGGGTCGGTCCCGGAGCAGTCTGGACTTTCGGACCGCCGCCGGAGAGAGGCACCGCCCGGACCGCGCTCTTCAGCTCCGTTTCTTCCCAGAAAGCTTCAAGTCCCCCGTGCAGGGCCTTGATCGGCCGCTTGGTCTTCTGCGACAGAATGCCGGCCACCATCATCGCCAGGGAGCCGTCACGGTCCACAATGATCAGCGGGCCGGCCCCCGTGAGATATGCGGGACTGGCGAGCACCTCGGCCAGGTCGGCATGGGTCGCGCCCGGCAAGGCGTAGTCCTTGAATGCTTCCGGTGGGCGAATGTCCACCAGATCGAAAGTGCCGGGCAGATCCTTGAGCAGGCGATGGAGCTCTGCCGGAGAGATCCGTTCCGCCAAGTGAACCTGCCGTTTCGACTGAGCGGGGGCGGCGGCTTTCGTTTCGCTGCCGAAGACGGGCAGACCCGCCTCGATCCAGGCCGCACTGCCTCCGTCAAGGCTGGAGACCTGCTTGAAGTTTTTCCGCTGCAGGATGCCCGCCGCCAGGCTTGACCGGTAGGCGCTGTTGCACACCGCCACCACCGGCAGATTGGGATCGAGTTTGCCGGAAAGCTCCGCCAGGTGGTTGATGGGCAGATTCACGACGGCCCCAATCCGCAGCGCCATCCATTCCGACGGCATCCGCACGTCCACGATGATCGGGGCGGTGCCCTCCTGCATCTGGGCGTAGAGCTCGGCGGGCTTGATCGTGCCGCTCTTGGCCAGCGGCAGGCCGGCTTTGGTCCAGTTCTCAAGGGGCAGGACGGAACCCGAATAGGCCACCCGATGCAGTCGGAAGACGGCCTCCTTGATTTCCGACGGGGAACCGATCAGTACCAGGGGAGCCTTCCACGGCACCATCGTCCCCACCCAGCTTTCGAGCCGCCCCCGCAACCCGATGTTGACCGATCCGGGCACATGGCCCTCGGCATAGGGTTTGGCATCCCGCAGGTCCACCAGCCACTGTGCTTCCGCCCTGGTGAGCGGCTCCTCCGCCTTGGCCTGCGCGGGGGCGGCGTCCCAGGCCACCAGCGGCGGTCCTTCACGGTTCATGGCGGCGTTGTATTTGAAATACTGGGGCGCCTCGGGCAGCCCTTCCAGGACGGCGGCGATGAATTCACCGCGGCCCTTGCGCTGGACGTAGGGATTGGACGACTTTTCCCGGCCGATGGTCGAGGCGGGATCATCAGAGAGGTTGGCCCCGCACAACGATCCCGCGCCGTGGGCCGGCAGCACCACGACCGCATCCGGTAGTTTCGACAGCTTGTTATGCCAGGTGTCGTAGCTCATGGAAGCAAGCGTGGCCGCCGTCATTTTGCCCTCCAAGAGATCCGGCCGGCCGATGGAACCCACAAACAGGGTATCTCCCGTAAAAATCGCCTTCGGCTGAGGGTCGTCCTCGGCGAAGACCAGACCGCACATGCCGTCCGGGGTGTGGCCGGGGGTCTCCATGACTTTCACAGTCGCCGTGCCCACCTTGAAGGAAGAACCGTCCTTGAGCCCTTCAATCTTGTACTTCGCCCCGCTGGCGGCATTCTGGCAGACGGGCACCTGCAGGGCCTTCACAAATTCCAGGTGGCCGGCCACAAAATCGGCGTGGGAGTGGGTGAGGAAGACGCCCTTGATCGTCAGACCGTACTTTTTGGCGTGCTCCAGGTAGGCATTGATATCCCGGTCGGGGTCAACCATGAGCGCTTCCTTCCCGGAGATCAGCAAATAGGAATAATGGCTCAGCACCGGCAGGTTGAACTGGACGATCTCGAAGCCGGGAAACCGGTACGTATCCACAATCTGGTGAAAGGCGTCTTCAGCCCCGTGGGTGGCCGACTCGGAGTCCTTGATCCCGGCCCCTTCGCTCGAGGTCGCCACAAGGCCGAAAGCACAGAGGAACACAACTGCCAGCACCATCATCAGTTCGGGCTGCCTGCAATGAATAGCTCTATTCATGGGCAAATCCTTTCTGTCATCCATCTGCTTCAAGATATACATAACCCCCCCTATTCATTCCTTTTTTCGAGGATGTACCGGGCAATTTTTCTGTCTTCCTTCTGAGTGTGATGCATAAACCAGTTGATCAAAAACCGGATAAGGTTGTTTCCATTAACACTACCCTCTTTCAAACCGGAAGACTTGCTTTTGAGAAACTTTACCAAGATGGTGTGCTCTTTTTTCTGGATGTCAATATCTGGATATCTATAAAATAGCATGATATTTTCTTCGCTAACAAAATGATACTCCGCATATTTGAGGATTTCTAATAATAAGCGATCCTGTAACGTTATGTGCCCACCACTGCTGAACAATACCATAAAGCGGTTTATCAATTTAACAAAATCCATGTGTTGCTTATCGATTTCCTCAACCCCAATACAATACTCATTTTTCCACACTATCGGTTCCATAATCTCCTCTCTGCCTGTACGATTCCGCTTGGCGAGTTCCCCTGGCAAAAACCGGCGGCAGTCGGCCTTCGGGCAGTCGACAGCAGGCATAAGCCGCCGCCTGGCGGCTAGCGCGCCACTTTGAGCAGCGGCCGAATCTCGCCGATGTTCATCAGGATGAAGCGGGAACGGTCGAGGTCCCGTTCCTCGATTGTCCTCGTCAAGTCCAGGGCCGGATAGCCAGGGGGCTCCTCCCCCAGCGGGAAAGTCCCCCACTGGGTGGGAATAAAATACCCCGCCCCCAGATCGTGAAAAGCCTCGAGCGCTTCGGGAATGCTCTTGTGGGCGTAGTGCATGAACCAGCGGGGATGGTAGGCGGTGGTTGAGATCAGTGCGTAATCGATGGGCAGGAAGCGCCGGCCAATTTCTTTGTAGCCGATAAAATACCCGCTGTCGCCTCCGAAGTAGAGCGAGATGGCGGGGGTGATCAGCAGAAAGCTGGCCCACAGGGTTTCGTTGAAGCCTTGGCCGATGCGCCTGGACCAATGCTGGGCCGGCAGGCAGACCAGCTTCTGCCCGTCCCCCAGGGGGATTTCCTGCCACCAGTCGAGCTCCCGTACCTCACCTGGATGCAGTGACGCGACATACTCTCGCAATCCGAGCGGCACAAAGAAGCGCGACGCTCGAGGCAGGGAACGGATGCTCGCCGCGTCGAGATGATCGTAATGATTATGCGAAATCAGCACGTTGAGGCGCGGGCACAGCGCCCGCAATTCCTCGCCGGTCATGGCGGGCGGGGTAATGCGTTTCGGGAGCAGGGCTCGTTCGGAGAACATGGGGTCGGTAAGCCAATACTCCCCCTGCAGGCGCATGAGAAAGGTGGCGTGCCCGATCCAGGCGATGAAATCCCCCTCGGGCAGGCCTTCGAGGCGCTGCTTCAAATCGGGGATGAACTGCGGGCGGTAGTTCTTCTCTTCTTCCGAATACGAAGCTTTGCCGGCCAGCTTCCATTTCAGGAGCCGTCCGAAGCCGCCGTAATCCATGGGCATCCAGGGGTTAAAATATTGTCCATCTTTGAAATGGGGGGCATAAAGCTGCTCGACCTGCTGCTCCGCCACCCGTTGCCGCCACTTTCCCTCATCGAACGGGGCGGGATGGTGCGTGCAGGAAAACAGCATCACGATCAACAAAACCGTGAAGGCGATACAGATTGCCAATACCCTCATAATTTGCCAACCCGATTGAAGAAGGACCCGGAGGACCTCTGCGATTTGCTAACCACTCGAGCCAATGGTTATGATACCGAGAAAGCCATCCACGGTGAGCACCTCGCCGGTTCGGATGAGGCCGGTGGCATCGGGGACGCCGGTGACGCACGGAAGGCCGTACTCACGCGCGATGATGGCACCGTGGATCAGCATGCCGCCTCGCCGCTCGATGATCCCTACCGCCAACGGCACAAGGTATGTCATGTTCGGATCGACGGCGTCACACACCAGGACTTCGCCATGCTTGAACCGTC
>CAZDKX010000015.1:0-32325 GCA_964505935.1 uncultured Syntrophobacteraceae bacterium | reverse complement strand
CCCAGTGTAACTCGAGCCTTTTGGTTTGTCTTCGGGTGTCCCGAAGGGACATGAGTTACTACCTTGTTTATTACCCTGAGGGTTGTCCTTGCTTTTGGTTCTGCTCCGTAGTATGCCTTACCACAGCAGGTAGTCGGATTTCGAAAGGAAAGCAAAAAGCAACGCTTAAGGCGGGTTCACCATGTTCAAGACAGCCTCGAGTCTACCGGCAATTCTCGTCCCCTCAGGAAGTTATGTGGTCAGTAAGGGGAAGCCCGCAATCCTGCAGGCTGATTTGGGGACCTGCGTGGGGGTTGCCCTGTGGGACCGGAGAGCCGGGGTGGGTGGTTTGCTTCACCTGCTTTTGCCCGAGCCACCCAGCAGTGCCCCCCCCTGGCAGCCGTCGGCGTACGCCGCCACGGGTTTGCCAGCTTTTCTCGAGCGCCTGCTGGAGGAAGGCGCCAACAAGGCCAACCTGCAGGCGTGTGTGGCCGGCGGTGCGCTCATGGGACGAGTCTCCCGCGTGGATCTGAACCTGGACATCGGCGGGCGCACCGCCGACATCGTTGCCACGATCCTCGCAAAAGAGCAGATAGCCATTCGCCGGAGTGAAATCGGTGGCTATTTTTCCTGCCGGTTGAGCCTGAACCTCCAAACCTGGGAGACGGATATCGAACCACTCGGGATCGCCACCGAGGGTAGCGACGAGATCACTTCGGAGAAACTCGATCTCGATCAGCTGGAGAGATCCATCAAGCAGGTACGCCCCATCCCCCAGATCGCCATGAAGGTCCTGCGGATGATCTCACAGCAGGAATACCGGCATTCCGACGTGGTGAACGAAATCATGCAGGACCAGGTGATGAGCGCCAAAATGATCGGGTTCTGCAACTCGGTGTTCTTCGGTCTGAGAACGCGCGTTGACTCGATTGAGCGGGCGCTCTTCGTGGTGGGGGAAAAATGGCTGCTGCAGGTTATTCTCACCACCGCCGTGGAGGAATTTCTTTCGCAGAGCGACTTGGGCTATTCCCTTTGCAAGGGTGGGCTTTTTCAACATGCCTGCGGCACCGCTGCGGTTGCCAAGAGTTTGGCCCAGTTTACCGGCAAGGTCCTTCCCGACCTCGCCTATACCGCCGGCTTGCTTCACGACATTGGCAAAGCAGTGCTGGACCAGTCCATGCATGCCAGACGCCCGCTCTTCTATCGGTCCCTCCAGGCCGCCAGAGGTGACCTCATCCAAGCCGAAAAGGAGCTGTTCGGGATCACCCATTCCGAAGTGGGCAGCTGGCTGGCGAAACGCTGGTCAATCCCCGAACCCCTTACCGAAGTCATCCTGCACCATCATCACCCGGAACAGGCGACCATCGAACCGGACCTGACCGTCCTGGTACATCTGGCTGACTTGATCATGTCTCGTTTCATGGTCGGGCATGAAGTGGAACGACTGAGCACCGACGCGCTGAGATCACGACTGGCCAGCATAGGGTTGAGGCCGGACCAGCTTCCCCTGTTGATTGACCAATTGCCCCACGCCATTCAGAACTCCCCCTGGCTGGCGGGGCAGTGATCACCGTCATAACAGCGAAGATCCAATATCGAACAAGAAACCGGCGAAAAATGAATATCCAAGCTCCAGCTCGGGAACGAGCGGAAATGAGAGACATTTCCTCCAGGTTATTTCTTGATGACCCCTAAGGAGCCAGCCGCCAACCGCTGACCGCTCTTCACCCGTCATCGTCGGCTTTTCACCCCTCACCTTTCACCCTTAACCCTTCACCTTTCACCCCTCACCGCCCTGGGCATCTTGAGGAACGCCGCAAGCCCGGCGCCCAGCAGGAGCAGTACGCCATAAAGACCGATTCCCAGGGCAAACGCGCCTTCCTTCCCGCACAGTCCGATCAGGGTCGGTGTCACCCCTGCGCCCAGCAGGTAAGCCAAGGGTACCGTGAACGAGATCACCAGATTGCGGGAGGTGGCCATGCCCAGGGAAGAAATGACGGCAAAAGCGGGAGCGAAGAACGTGACGGCAACCATCGCCTGCAGCACGATCACCGGAACGAGCCACGGGCTCGGCACAACGGCCACGAGCAGTGTCATGATGCCGGTGGTCAACATGACCAGAGGGATCGTCTTCTTTGGACCGATGCGGTCTGCCAGCCACCCCCCCAGCAGCGCCGTAGCCAGGGTCGGGAGTCGCGACATGGCCACAATGAGGTTTGCCTGATAGAGGTCCATCCCCCGCTCGGACACCAGAAAAAGCGGGAGCATGGAAAAGATGCCCATGCTGGATCCCACACTGAGACCGAACAGCACCAGCATGATCCAAAAAACCGGCTGCCCGAAGAGCGTGCGCAGGAATTTGAGGGCCGGGGCTTCGCCGGGGAACTCGCCGCCCCGGCCAAACCGGGCATAAGCAACCCCCAACACCAGCGAAGCGACGCCCGCCAGCGCGAGGGTGTTGCGCCAGGAGACCCAGCACAGAAGCATTTCCACCATCAGGGGGGCGGCAACACAAGCCAAATTCGGGGCCAGCTCATGAACTCCGATGGCGCGGCCCCAGTGCTTGGGTGGGTACAACGAGGTAATCGTGGCCATCCCTGAAGGGAAATAGAGCCCGGCCGTCGCCCCGACCAGAAGCATCCCGAGGCGAAGCCCCCAAAGGCCCTCGCTGAATGAGCTGGCCACGAGCGTCACTCCCAGCATTACGGCAGACAGGACAATGGTACGATGGTGTTTGATCCGGGAGGAAAGGTATCCCGAGGCCATGAGCGCCACGACATAGCCCAGGGCGATGAGCAGGAAAAGGACCCCGGCCTGACCGTGATCCAGCTTCAGATCGGCTTCGACAACCGGCATCAGCGGGCTGAGCATGATCCGCGCGAGGAAGTTGACGAAAAAAATCGTCGTGATGAAGACGAGAGGTCCCAGCATGGCCGGTTAAATGTCCGCAGAGGCCGGGGTTAGAGGCCCTTCACGGACTGATTCGGGGATGAAATGCGCTTCATGCATAGGCGCTATCAGCGAAATATCAAGCAGTAACATTGCGAATCCTTTTGATTTTCAATCTGTCACCAGCAGAGCGGGTCGAACTTTAGCGCACATCGCCGGCCCTGGTAAAGAGAATTCCCTTACTTGGATGGTTGCGCAGGGCACCCGTTTGTTGCATAAATAGATGCCACAGGAAGAGACCGCCCTCTTATGGGTCCTGCTGCCTGACTGCCGGCTTTTGGCTGAGATTGCGCACAAGAAATCAGACTACTCGAGTGGAGATGGACAAATGAAGCGGACGCTCGGAATCGTTGGGATGATGGCGGGGTTACTCGGTTGGGTACTCCTTTCTGCAGCGCACGCGGGCGAACCTCTGCCGGTCACGGTGAGCATCCAGCCGCAGAAGTATTTCGTCGAGAGGATCGGCGGCGAGCGGGTGACGGTCATGGTGATGGTGGAACCGGGGGCGGAACCTCACGTGTATGATCCGAAACCCCAGCAGATGGCTGCGCTGGCCAAGTCGAAGCTCTATTTCGCCCTGGGGGTCCCCTTTGAGGAGGTCTGGCTCGGGAAGTTTGCCTCCGCCAGCCCGGCAATGCAGGTCGTGCACACCGAAGCCGGCATCCAGAAGCTCCCCATGACGCTTCATGAACATCACGACGAGCATCAGGGGAAGGAGCATCGGCAGGGTGCGCAAGCCGCCCCTCACCACGAGGAGGTGCTCGACCCACACATCTGGCTCTCCCCTCCCCTGGTGATGATTCAGGCCCGCAACATCCTCAGCGCCCTGCTTCAGGCCGACCCGACCCAGCGCGCCCATTATGAACAGCATTACCGGAAGTTCACCGAGGAACTGACAGCTCTCGACCTGGACCTGCTGCGCCTGTTTGGAGAAGCGGGGAACCACCGGGAGTTCATGGTCTTCCACCCCGCCTGGGGGTACTTTGCCGCTGCTTATGGCTTGAAACAGACCCCCATCGAGGTGGAAGGGAAAGAACCCAAGGCAGCCGATCTCAAACGCCTGATCGAACACGCCCGGGAACACCAGGTAAAAGCGCTGTTCGTGCAGCCTCAGTTCTCAGCCACCAGCGCCAAAGTCATTGCCGAAGCCCTGGGCGCTCAAGTCGTCACCGCGGACCCCATGGCCCAGGACTGGGTTAATAATCTTCGGGAGGTCGCCGGGAAGTTCAAGGCCGCCACCCAATAAGGAAAAAGCCCCATCTAACTCTTGGGCAGGTTGGCCGCCGCAAACTCCCAGTTCAGCAGGTTGTCAATGATGGCTTTGACATAATCGGCCCGGCGATTCTGGTAGTCGAGATAGTAGGCATGTTCCCAGACGTCGACCGTGAGCAATGGGATCTGCCCATGAACGACAGGACTATCCGCGTTTCCGGTCTTCACGATCTTGAGCTTGTCGCCTTCCAGCACCAGCCAGGCCCACCCACTGCCGAACTGTGCCAGCGCCGCCTCCAGGAGCTGCTTTTTGAGGCTCTCGAGACTGCCGAATGAGGCCTGGATTTTCTTCAGCAGTTCGCCTTCGGGTTTGCTGCCGCCGGGCTTCAGGCTTTTCCAGTAGAACTCGTGGTTCCATGCCTGCGCAGCGTTGTTAAAGATCGCAGCCTTGTCAGGGGCGCCAGCCGTCTGCTTCATGATCTCCTCGAGCGACAGCGCTGCCAGCGGGGTTCCCCGGACCAGCTCCGTGGTTTTGTCGACATAGGCCCGGTAGTGTTTCCCGTAGTGGAATTCGAGGGTCTTCTGGGAGATGAGCGGTTCCAGAGCGTTTTCAGCGTAAGGCAGGGCAACCATCTGGAAGGATGGCGAAGCAACCCCCTGGGAACAACCACCCAAACCACAGGCTCCCGCGCCGAGAACCAGGCTGCCGACCAGCAAAGTCAAAAGGAGTCTTGCGGGTCCTGAGCCAACACCGTGCTCTCTTCTTTTCATCTTTTGCTCCTCTTCGGTCCGATCAATCGTTGCTTACCCATGCGTTGCGGAAAACCACCCGCCTTCCGCACCTCCAATCATCAGATCACCTGTAACTCCTTGATCGACAATAGGTCAAGTCTTACGACGCTCATCAGCGTCGAGCCAGTTCGACTCACGATATCCCGAACAGTATGGACTGAACAATACTATCCCGGCATCTCCCAAGGGCTGCCTGAGGTGCGGTCAAAAAATTTGGTGAGTTTTGTGACGCTCGGGGTCCGCCCCCTGTATATGGGTAGACAGGACAAGTTCGAGTCAGCATGGCGGCAGATATGACTCGGCATACTTCCCCAATCCGAACCATTTCGATGATCGGAGGATATTCTTGACCATGCGGCGGCGCGCAAATCCCATAGCATCAAGGATCCCCTTGAAACCATCACGAGTTGAGAGGAAGGTCATGTGCGCTCATTATGAACGCTGCCTTGAAAAAGCCATAAAGAACAAATGGGCGGGGTTTTCGTGCCGAAGGTGCCGGGCCTTTGACCCTCTGGAGCTCGACGACACCGAGTGGCTTGCCGATTCCGTGGCATGCACCGCTTTGATTTATGTGATCGAATTTCAAAACACACTGAAACAGAAGACCCGCGGCAGTCTCATCCTTGGCTTGCAGCAAATCAGGGGATGTACAGCGTAAAGGAGTCTGAATGCATGCCGGTTTCTCTGCCTTTTCCTCGGGAGCGCTTTTTCAAGCCCTGACGCATCTGGTGTGTTTGAGAGGTTCGCTTGATCTCGATTTCTGCTATATTCATCGGGGTTGATGGCCCTTGTTCCGCTGGCGCCCCGTTCGCCGGGTTTCATTGCGATGCCGTCCACCCCGCGTAGCACTGGGCCGTGAGCGGAGGGAACGATCCAAACTTGAGTTGAGTTGAATTCGCTCGTTGTGTGGATATGTCTGCCGTCGACGGTGGTTCCTGGTACATGGCTTCAGGGACCCAACCGAGTGAAATTGACGGCTTTGGAATGAGGCATCCTGTTCTGATTGTCCCATGAGGTGTGACCTCCATCTTGCCGGACTGGTATGTTGAGGGAGACGGCTGCAATCAGGCGAAAGATCAATTTCTAATATATGGACCGATTAGAGGAACAGCAGGTGATTGCAGCCGTTTTGGGCGGCGACGCGGAGGCTTATGCTGTTCTGATCAATCGCTATCAGCAGCCCATCTTCAATCTGGTTTACCGGATGACGGGTTCTCGTGCGGATGCTGCTGACCTGGCTCAGGATGCCTTCATCAAGGCTTATGAGCAGCTTTACCGTTTTCGGAAAGATAAAAGGTTCTTTCCATGGCTTTACACCATCGCCTTGAACCGGACCCGGGATTTCCTCCGAAAAGACAGGACTGCCAACACGATAGCCATTGAGGACTGTGATCTCTATTCCAGTTCCGAGGTGACGGCCCAGGAGGAAGACAGGATGTGTGCGCAATTGGATTGCCAGCGGCTTCCGGGCGCACTTCAGAAGCTCCCCTGGGAATACCGGGAGGCGGTGATCCTTCGCTATCATGAGGAACTCCCCATGGACGAAATTGCGACAGCGCTCTCCATCTCGGTGAGCGGCGCGAAAATGAGGGTGCACCGGGGGCTCAGGAAACTTCGTGAAATCTTGGAGTTGAAGGACCATGAATAGCAGAGTGCCTTTCGATCAAGGGGGACCATCCGGCCTGGAATTCGAATCTGAGGGGCTGTGGCGCCTGGCGAGACAGGTTCGCGAGATGCCCGATCTCGATCCACCCGGAAATCTGCTGCCATCCGTAATGGGAACCATCAGGCGAATGCGCTTCCCGTGGTGGTATCGATTGCTCAGATGGACGCGATCTCCCAGGTCCCTGACCTTTACCCCTCTTCAGGCTGCTTCGCTGGTGTCTGTTTTGGCCCTGATTGCGTTTGTCAGTGCGCTCCAGGTGATGAGGAGTGAACCCAGGTCCATCATTCCCGACAAGGTGACCGGCGGTGTGCCGGTGACCTTCACCCTCAACATGCCTGAGGCTCGATCCGTTGCCGTGGTTGGCACCTTCAATGCCTGGCACCAAAAGGGTTATGAGATGACCAGGGACCCTGCCAAAAACGCATGGACTCTTCTCCTTCGCCTGCCTGACGGTCGCTACGAATATGCCTTTGTCCTCGACGGGAAGAACCTCGTTCCCGACCCCGAGGCGGAATTATTTGCGGAAGACGGCTTCGGGAATAAAAACGCCGTGCTGATTGTGGGAAAACCTCATGACGAAGCCATTTGAAAAGGCACTGCTGTACTCGCTGCTGCCCGTCATCATCTTCGGATGGGCACTCGCGGCCCGGGCCCAAAAGACGAGCGAGGCCCTGATGACCGCGCTACAGGAAGCGCGGGAGACCGGCATCTCGGAATCGACCCTCAACCCTCTGCTTGCCCTGGGCTATCAAAAGCAATTTGAGGCCTCCGGGATGGCCAATCTGCTGCCGATTATTGCCCAATGCCAGCGGGAGAGTCTACCCCTGGAGCCCTTCCTGAGCAAGATTGCCGAAGGCATCTCCAAGAGCGCTTCCGCGTCCCAAATCGAGCAGGTCTTGAGGAAAAGAGTGGAAGACTATCGCTTTACCCGCTCTCTCATCACGGAGAAGGCGGGACTCGCCGGCAAGCCCGAACCTCTTTCCCCCGAGTCCTATATCCGCTTCACCGAAACCCTCTACTGCGGCCTTTCGCGAGAGAATTTAACGCACCTCCTCAGGGCCTTTCCTGATACTCCGCTGCCCGTTGTTTCGAGAGGCGCCGAAGTTCTCGCGTCCCTCAAACAGGTTCATTTTGATCCGGAACTTGCCGAACAAATCGTGAACACCGGGATGAAACATGGTTATTTCACGGCAGAGCACAGGGAGTTGTCTCGAGTTGTTGCAGCAGCGAAAAAAAAGGGGTTGGAGGATAGCCAGATTGCCACAGCCGCCATGTCGATTATGGGAAAGGGAGACTCTCGCCGCGACTTCACGCTGCATCTGGACCTCCCTGATCAGGACCTGCACCGTCACAGTTCTCGGGAGGAAGAAGGCAAACCGGCTTCAGAAGGGCAGGAAACGCTGCATGGCACCGGCTCATCCGGCAAAGGGACTGCCGGCGACTCGTTGAGTACTCATGGCGCTACCGGTTCTGTTGCCGTTTCCCCAAACCCGGTCGCCGGTTCAGACTTTGGTAAGACCTCCGGTCAGGTGAAGGGCTCGTCCGCCATTCCCGGTTCAGGCGATGCTGACAGTTCTGAAGTCGCTGAAGTCATCGAGGCCGGAAAAGGATCGAATGCGGTCTCCGAGCAGGGCGTAGGTTTACCCTCGGGACATGTGAAAGGCTCAAACCCTTTAGCTACTTCAGGCGGTGCGGTTGCTCCCAAGGCAGACAAAAGCCCAACGCCTGTTGCCAAATCGGACCCCAGTAAGGATTCGACACCAGCTAAAGACCCGGGTCACGAGCACGCCGCAGACCCTGGTCCAGGGTCCAGCACCGTCGGGAACACGCGCCCCGGTCAAGATGTAACCGAAATTGATTCCTCCGGATCATCCGGACAGCACCAGCAGATGAAACCGAGTCTCCGGCTTGCCGCTTCCGGAACAGTGGTGGAACTGGATCCTGAAGCAATGACGCTGAACCTGGATCTCGACAGCATTTCCAAGGTTTCCGGCGGTTGCGGCAGTCTCTTCACCCTCCGTGAGAACGTAACGGTCAAAGCGGCAAGCTCGCAAGTGGGACGGTTTGACCTGGAGCTTGATGATCTGGCTGTCGCAGGAGATTACCTAAAAGTCTTCGGCAAACAGCAACCCGATGGCGACTGCCTGATTACCCATATCGTCCTCTGTGTGGATGGTGCGGAAGGCTCAGGCGGCACAGGTTCAGAACTGCACGACGGACCGGCGCCGGAGAGCGGGGAGCGGGTAACCTTTGCGGCGGCGGGCACCATCGCGGCAATCAATCCTGATGGACCGGCGCTGACGCTGGATGTCGACAAAGCCAATCGTTCTCTGGAGGAACAGCTTGGCCGGGGGCCGTTTGAATTCATGATCAGCGATGATGTCCATATCAAAAGCGAAGACACGGACCCCCTGCTCTCTTACCTGACCCTCGAAGACCTTGCTGCAGGTGGACAATACGTGAGGGTCTTCGGTGAGAAAAAGACCGAAGGCTTTTACCTGATCCATCATATGGTTGTTTATGGAGAGGAGTGAGTTGTTTCCCTGACCCACCGTGCTGAGCACAGCACCACCGAATAAAGTGACCATCATCACCGAACGTCATTCCGGCACGGTCCCGGTTAAGCCTGCCGGGACAAGCTTCGCCGGTATAACGAACCGAAGGCGGTCACTTTTTTCTGTTCTGGTCTACTGAGAGTATTCGGCCGAGTCGAACGACTCGGCTTTTTTGTATTCCAAATCCTTGAAAGCTCCAATTTCCCGGACCGGGATGACTTGAGCGGGCTTTGGGAAGCGCTGCCCGGCGCTATCAAATCAGGCACAATTATTGCTTTCTAACCTGAGGGACCCTTGTTGTGGACCTTCGACGCCATTTCGGCAAGAGTTGAAATGCAGGTCTCACAAGGATCTTCGGTCCCCTGCTGGAGTCCTCCCCTCCAGCGATTTGGGGTCCGAATGGCGGCGCTGTTGAGTTTTGCATAAGGCTCTGAGGCAGAAATTCTTCATTTCCGACAGAGGGTTAAAAGCTCAGCGGCCGTGCCCGAACAAGTACTAGAAATTCTTTGAATCATCAGGCGGGCAAGCAGCCAGGTCTAACGTCAGTTTCCTGACAGTCAGCCCATGACCAGAGGGTACTGTCAACACCTCGCCCCCTGCTCCGGGTGGGACCGAGGGGCTGCTCCGCAAAGCCGACGCCGTGGATCGCCACTGCTTCGATCGCGGCCAGGCTTCGCATTTGAATGCCGACAAGAAGGTGGTATCATGGTCCATCAGGTGGAGTTGATAACGTTTATCTGCGGATTGGTGTTTCTGCTGATAACCACTGCCTTGTGGGGCCGGTTGCGGTCACAGCGAAAACGTCCGCCCCTTGAGGGTCAGGCCGCGGGCGATCACGGCAAATGGGAGCATGGGGCCCGCTGTGGGTTCCATCCGCTGGTACCGGGCCTGGTGGTCGTGCTGCTCCTGGCGGGTGGCGGCGCCGGTATTTGGCGTGCTCAAAGCATCGATGCCGACCTGCGCCATCAGATGCTCCAGCAGGCCACGGCCATTGCGAGGCAAATCAATGTCGAGCGACTTCGCACCCTGTCCTTTACGGCTGAAGATCGCTCGAATCCCGCCTTTCAACGCCTGCGCCACCAGCTGATGGCCTATGCAAAGGCCTTGAATATTCGGTCCCTCTACAGCATGGTCCTTCGCGATGGCCGGATCATATTCGGTCCTGAGAGCCTCGCCGAGGATGACCCCTACGCATCACCGCCGGGAACTCCTTACGAGAAGCCTCCACCCCAGGTGCTCGACATCTTTGAGACTCAATTGGCGCAGACGATGGGCCCCCATGTCGACGAATATGGTTCATTCATCACGGCCTGCGCGCCGGTGATCGATCCGCAGACGGCGAAAACGCTGCTCGTTATCGGGATCGACATGGAGGCGGAGCTTTGGCAGGCAGCCATCGCTCACGCTCGATTCGGCCCTCTTTTGTTCACCTTGGCCCTGGCAATGATTGTCGTTGCCGGCGGATTTTTGCTCGAACGACGCAGGATGCTCTCCGTGGGAACCCAGGGGAAGTGGCGTCATGTCGAACTCTGGCTGACCGCAACCGTTGGTCTGTTGCTCACACTTGGCGCCGCCTCTATGGTTCACGACGGCGAAGTCCGGTTCCGCCAGACCAGATTTGCCCAACTGGCTGAGAAGCAGGCAGACAGTGTCAGCAAGGCCTTGCATGATCTGCGAGATTACCGGCTGGAGGCTCTCGGCCGTTTTTTCGAATCCAGCCAGGAAGTCAGGCGGGAGGAGTTCCGGGCTTACAGCGGTTTTCTCCAGAAAGATGAGCTGGTGCTGGCCTGGGAATGGATTCCAGCAGTTTCTGCCGATGCCAGACCACTTTTCGAGCAGGGAGCGCACCGCGATGGTCTCCATGAGTTCATCGTGTTTCAGAAGGACTTCCAGGGCCAGCGAGAACCGGCCCAGGGACGCGATGTCCTCTATCCGGTTCATTATGTCGAGCCGCTTGCCGGCAACGAGTGGGCCCTGGGGTTTGACCTGAGTTCGGAACCCATCCACCGCGCCGCCCTGGAGGTAGCCGGGCAGACGGGAATGACTACCGCCACGAACCCTCTCAATCTCGTGCACGAAGCCGGGGTGCAGCAAGGGATGCTGGTTCTCCGGCCGGTGTTTGCCGAAGCCCCGTCGAGGACGCAGCTTCGGGGGTTCGCCGCAGCCCTGCTGCGCTTTAATTCCCTCGCCGAGCGCGCCCTCGCTCAGTTCGGTCACCAACCGGACCTTATCACGATCGAGCTGTTCCAGCTGGGCACCGACTACCCTCCTTGGCTCCTGACGTCCTCAACGCAGGATAGGGCGTATCAAGACACCGCCGAGAACCCCTCCCGGTTCGACAGCGACCCGCACTTGTCCGCGACGGAACCACTTTTTGCCTTCGGCAAGGCCTTTGCCGTCCGCATGCATCCGGGGCCGGCCTTTCTGGCAGCCAACCCTCTGAGAGCGGGCTGGGCGACCGGTTTGACCGGACTGCTTCTCACCGCCGTGCTGACCCTGCTGGTTGGGCTCTTGACCAAAGGACGGATCGCTCTCGAAACTCAGGTGCTCGAGCGCACCGCCGAACTGCGGCAAAGCGAGGAGAAATACCGGGCCTTTTTCACGACCTCCCAGGACTGCGTCTTCATCACGTCGCTTGGCGGCGAGCTCATCGACTGCAATGATGCCGCGGTGGAGCTCTTCGGCTATGAAAGCCGGGAGGAGGTCCTTTCACGCAAGGTGACCGAGCTTTACCTGAATCCCGAAGAGCGGATGAAGCACCTGGCAATCATGCAGGAAAAGGGGTTCACCCGGGAATACCCGGTTGCTATGAAGAAAAAGGACGGCAGCGTCATCAGCACCCTCATTTCCTCAATCGTGCGCAAGGATGCCAAGGGCGAAGTCATCGGTTTTCAGGGAACGGTACGAGACGTCACCGACCGCGAAAACGCCGAGAGGGCGTTGCGGGAGAGCGAAAGCAAGCTGAACCAGGTGGTAAGTGCCGCTCAGGACGCCATTGTCATTTTGGACCCGCGGGGCAATATCGTCTTATGGAATGAATCAGCGGTGCGCATCTTCGGGTACCCTCTCGAAGAAGCTCTCGGACAGAACCTCCATCGCCTGCTCGCCCCTGCCCGCTATCAGCAAGGCTACGAACAGGGCTTTGCCGCGTTTCTTCAATCGGGCAAAGGAAGTGCGGTGGGCAAAGTGCTGGAATTGACAGCTTTGCGCAAGAGTGGGGAGGAGTTTCCAGTGGAGCTCTCCCTGTCGTCCATGCAACTGAAAGGGAAGTGGCACGCTATCGGGATCCTACGCGATATCACCGAACGCCGGCGGTCGCAGGATGAGCTGATTGAAACCAATGCGCAATTGGAGCTGGCGATCGCTCGATCCAATGAGATGGCTCTTCAGGCCGAACTGGCCAGCATGGCCAAGAGTGAGTTCCTGGCCAACATGAGCCACGAGATCCGAACCCCCATGAACGGCGTCATTGGCATGACAGGCTTGCTTCTGGATACCGAGCTTTCCGACGAACAGCGCCAGTACGCTGAGCTCGCCCGGGCCAGTGGTCAGGCACTGCTCTCCGTCGTCAACGATATCCTGGACTTCTCCAAAATCGAAGCCCGCAAGCTCGACCTGGAAATCCTTGATTTCAACCTGCTCACCATCCTGGAGGATACCGCGGACCTCCTGGCATTCAGGGCCCACGAGAAAGGGCTGGAGATGGTCTGCATGGTCGACCCGGAGACGCCTCTACTCCTCAAGGGCGATCCCGGCAGACTGCGGCAGGTCCTCGCCAATATAACGGGCAATGCCATCAAATTCACACCATCCGGCTCGGTGACGATTCACGCCGGCCTGGAGCGGCAGGATGAGGGTTCGGCCGTGATTCGTTTTGTCGTTTCGGACACCGGCATCGGCATCCCCGACAATCGACTCCACGCGCTCTTTTCTCCCTTCACCCAGGTGGACGGTTCCACGACCCGCAAATATGGCGGCTCCGGCTTGGGACTCTCCATTTCCAAACAGCTGGTTGAACTGATGGGCGGCCAAATCGGCGTGGAAAGCGAGCTTGGCAAAGGCTCTACCTTCTGGTTCACCGCCGTCTTCGAGAAGCAGGTCGACGTGGTCGCGTCACCCCAAGAAACGACCACCGACCTGTGCGGCATGCGCATCCTGCTGGTTGACAACCATGCGGCCAGCCGGCTTTTTCTGGCCACCCTGCTTCATCATTGGGGCTGCCGCCTCGATGAAACCGGTAATGGGGCGAGGGTCCTGTCCCTGCTGCAGAAAGCATCAGCAGGAGGCGACCCATACCAGGCAGTCCTGATCAATATGCAGACGACGGAGATCGACGGGGATGAACTCGGGCGTTCCATCAAGAACGACCCGCAATGCCATGACACCGTTTTGATCATGATGAGTTCGCTGGGTCGACGAGGGGACGTCGGGCGGCTCGAGGCGGCCGGTCTCGGGACCTACCTCGCCAAACCCGTTCGCCAGGGTCAGCTTCACGATTGCCTTGCTCTGGCCCGGAAGGGGAAGACCCAAGAACCAATCACGGCAACCAGCCATGCGGTCACCCGTCATCCGGTTTCCAGGGTCAGAAGATCCCGGGCGCGCATCCTCCTGGCCGAGGACAACATCATCAACCAGCAGCTGGCCATCGCCTTGCTCAAACGCCTTGGCTACCGAGCAGACGTCGTGGCCAACGGCAAGGAAGCCCTCGAAGCCTTGCGGACCATCCCTTACGACCTGGTGCTCATGGATTGTCACATGCCGGAGATGGACGGCTATGAGGCCACCCGCTGGATCCGCACTCCCCAGTCGAGCGTTCAAAACCATGCTCTTCCGATCATTGCCTTGACCGCCCGGGCGATGAAGGGGGACCGGGAAGAGTGCCTTCAGGCGGGCATGAGCGACTATCTCATGAAGCCGGTTGACCCGCAGGCCCTGGCCGCAATGCTCGACAAGTGGCTGCCCGATGAGCTTGAAAGTGGAGACGATGAAACTGGCACCTCGAAACTGGAGACTGGGGCACCGGGGGGCAGCGAGCAGGAAAGAGAGGGAAGAGATGAGTCGGTCTCAGACACGGCAGCAGCAGCATCGGTTCAGCAGCGTCACAATACGCCTGTTTTTGACAAGGCGGTCCTGTTAAGAGGGCTCATGGGCGACGAAGAACTGGTGGCGCCCATTGTGGCCAGCTTCCTGAAGGATCTCCCCACCCAGGTCGAAGCCCTGCAGGCATATCTCAACTCTGGTGATTTCCACAGTGTCGAGCGGCAAGCCCACACGGTCAAGGGCGCCGCCGCCAACCTCGGTGCCGGAGCGCTGCGGGAGGTGGCAGGCAGGATGGAAAAGGCAGGCAAAACAGGCGACCTGCAGGCCGTGGCGGCCCTCATGCCCCAACTGGAAAGAGAGTTTCTCCGGTTGAAAGAACAGTTGAAAATGGAAAGCAAACAATAGAAACTGGAAACCAGATACCGCTAACAGTTTTCAGCCTTCAGTGTCACGCTGAAAGGAGCACGAGATGGCCAGACAGAAACCCCCGGATTCACCGTTTCCAGTTTCAAGTTTCCAGTTTCAGGCGGCTGACTTCAAGTTTCCCGTACTCGTCGTGGAGGACGATACGACTTCCCGTGCCATGCTGACTGCTGTGCTCAAGAAGTGTGGACATGAAGTCGTGGCGGCATGCGAGGGGGTGGAAGCGTGGGAGATGATGCATCGACCGGGAGCGCCCAGACTGGTGGTTCTTGACTGGATGATTCCCGGGCTGGACGGCGTCGAGGTGTGTCGGCGCGCCCGCGCCCTTGACACCTACCAGCCCCCCTACATCATCATGCTGACCAGCCGCAATGAGCAGAGCGACATCGTGGAAGGCTTGCGCGCCGGAGCTGACGACTACCTGGTCAAACCCTGGGATGCGGCGGAACTGCAGGCCCGGGTCGAGGTTGGCTGCCGCATGGTCAGTTTGCAGGACCGACTGGCCGAGAAGATCCAGGAACTCCAGGAGGCCCTCAACCAGGTCAAGGCGCTCGAAGGCATCCTGCCCATTTGCAGCTTCTGCAAGAAGATCCGTGACGACCGGAACTACTGGAGGCAGGTGGAAGATTACATAAGCTCCCATTCCGAAGCCCGCTTCACTCACTCAGTCTGTCCCGAGTGTATAAAAAAGCACTATCCCGGCATCATGAAGAACGACGTCAGGCATCCTTGAAACATGCCGGGAAAGCCCTGGAAAGAAAGTCGCTCATGGATCTGGAAGCAAAAGACCGAGCAGAGCTCATTGCCGAAGTCGAACACCTGCGCCGGCACGTCATCCGGCTGGAGCAGGCAGAGCGCGAGCAGGAGCGGATGGATGAGCTGATCCGGCAGAGCGAAGAGCGCTATCGGCGCCTCCTCGATGCCGTCAGCACCTACACCTATTCGGTCGAGGTCCGCGAAGGGCGGGCGATTTCCACCCAACACAGCAAAGCCTGTTTTGCCATCACCGGTTATCGCGAAGAAGACTACCAACGCGACCCGTACTTGTGGTATTCCATGATCCATCCGGCTGATCGGAGCATGGTGGAAAATGTCGTCAACGACGTTCTGGCAGGTCGCGAAGTGCTCTCCATCGAACATCGGCTTATCCGTCGCGACGGTCGAACCATTTGGATCCGTAACACGCTGGTACCCTACCGTGACCAACAAGGACGCCTGACCCGCTATGACGGGCTGGTTGAAGATATCAGCACCCGCAAACACACTGAAGACCATATCATTTACGGCCAGAAGATGGAGAGCCTCGGTCGGATGGCGGGAGCCATCGCCCACAACTTCAACAATATCATTGCCATCATCCTGGGAAATGCGGAAATGATGCAGATGGGCCTGGCCCCTGAAAGCTCGCTGCAACCGAGGATTGGGCGTATTCTGGAAGCATGTCGACGCGCCGAGACGATCACGGCCCAGATCATGGCCTATATGGGCCATATGCCACTCTCGCTTGACTCGGTTGGACTTTCCGATTTGATCAAGCGCATGGCCCCGCTCCTCGAAGCCACCATGCCCGAAACGGTAACTCTGCGCTATTCGCTGGCCGCCGACCTCCCGCCTATCACGGCGGATATCGGCCAGGTCCGGCAGATCGTCATCAGCCTCTTTACCAATGCTGTGGAAGCCATCGGCGAAAAACCCGGGAGGATCTCCATAACCACCAGCACCAGGAACACCGATGCGGAATTTTCCGACGAGCTCCATTTTGCCAGGGACCTCCAGGCAGGCCCTTATGTTACCCTTGAAGTGAGGGACAATGGCTGCGGCATGGATGAGACCGTGAGGGCCCGAATGTTTGATCCGTTCTTTTCGACCAAGTTCCTGGGACGTGGGCTCGGGCTGCCGGCCGTCCTGGGCATCGTCCGCCGGCACAATGGCTTCGTCAAGGTCCACAGTGACCCTGGCGCTGGAGCCGCTTTTCTGATAGGCTTTCCGGTCGGCGGAAGCGACCCGGCCTGAAGCAGCAGCTTGCCAATTCCTGCCGCTCCATACCCGGTGGACCTCGCTTTCAGACTTGCCACAAGGCGATACGATGGTTCAACCTCACCAGGGAAGCATGACGATGAAAAAGATGGGCCAGGAGTTTGATGGGTTATCCGCTCTTGGGGATGTGGGCGGGACGTGTTATGGTTTTGGCCTCGAAGACAAGCTGCAGGAAAGGAGCTGTTAGCAATGGTTGCCCAGATGCTGGTTTTGAGGTTTCCCAGGGAGATTGTGGCCAAGCCCATTATCACCTACCTGGTCAGGGATTATCGCCTGACTTTCAACATCCTTAAGGCCCAGATCTACCCTCGCAAGGAAGGCATGGTGGTGATGGAGTTGAGCGGCGAGCCGGAAGACTTTGAGGAGGGCATTCGCTTCCTCCAGGAGGTTGGAGTCGTTGTCGAACCGGTCGCCCAGGGAATCTGGCGGGATGACGAGAAGTGTTACCAATGCGGTGCCTGTACGGCGGTATGCCCCACCGGCGCCCTCCATATCAACCGTCCGGAAATGGAGGTCATCTTTGAATCGGAACGGTGCAGCGCCTGCGAACTGTGCGTGAAAACCTGCCCCTCCCGCGCCATGGTGGTGACTTTTGACAAGACCCTGGCGGAGCTCTGAGTGGGCGGTTCGAACACGGTTGCCCTGGAGACCCTGGGATGCAAGGTCAATCAATACGAATCCTCGTATTTCCTCCAAACGCTCAAGGACGCCGGGTATCGCCTCGTCTCCTTCCGTGAGCCAGCCGACATCTACCTGGTGCATGGCTGCGCCGTCACCTCCCGGGCCTCTTTTCAGGCCAGGCAGCTGTTGCGGCGGGCCCAGCGGCTGAATCCCGAGGCAACCATCGTGGCCGCCGGCTGCCACGGGCAGCTCGAAGCCGAACGTCTCGTCCAGGAGCGGCTGGCAACGCACATCCTGGACAACCGCGACAAGTTCGACCTCATCCGCTGGCTGCAAGTCCCCGGAAGTCTCTCACAGCCCGTGCGCTCTTCGGGAAACTCTGACTACCCCGCTGTCTTTCGTCCCCTGCCCCTCACCGCCTGGCACTCGGGGCGCGCCCGCGCTTTCCTCAAGGTCCAGGACGGCTGTGATGCTTTTTGTTCCTATTGCATCGTCCCTTATGTGCGGGGCCGCAGCCGCAGCCTGCCGCTCGACGGCGTTCGCGGGCAATTGGAGCGTTTCCTGACGAGCGGCTACCAGGAGGTGGTGCTCACCGGCATCCATCTGGGCCAGTGGGGAAAAGATCTCGATTCCCGCTTGGATCTCGCCGCGCTGCTGACCGCCCTGGGTGAAGGTCCCCTGCCCCATCGCGTCCGCTTGAGCTCTCTCGAACCGATGGAATGCACCGCCCCCCTCCTGGCCAAGCTTGCCGGCCGGGCATGGGTTTGCCCCCATTTTCATGTGCCGCTTCAGAGTGGCGACGCCGACGTGCTGAAAAAGATGGGACGACCCTACACGCCCAGCCAATATGCCGAAAGGCTCAGAGAAATTCATCGCCTGTTTCCTCATGCAGCCCTCGGCGCCGATGTCATGGCCGGTTTCCCGGGGGAAACCGAAAAGCAATTCGCCCATACCTGTGAGTTGATCCGGCAGCTGCCACTGTCCTATCTCCATGCCTTCCCCTTTTCTCCTCGGCCGGGCACGGCGGCGGAATCCCTGTCCGGCCGGCTTCCCGGTCAGGAGTTGAAACGGCGGGTTCAGGTGCTCCGGGACCTGAGCAGGCAGAAGAAGCACGCTTTTCAGGGCAGTCTCCTGGGTCGGTGCGTGGAAGTCCTTGCCGAAAGTGAGATCGAAGCCGGCTGGTGGCGGGGGACCTCCGAGAATTATCTGCAGGTGGTCTTCCCGGCCTCTGGTGCGGCATTGGCCCCTGGCTCGATCGTCCGGGTGGGACTTCAGGAGATCACGGGACAGGGATTGCTGGGAAAGCCTTTGAGCCTTGTGGCTGGAACATGAAGCACTTCACCAGCCTGGGATCGGGTGGGTGGTCAGGGGCAAATGGCAGCATCTCCTGGGCATACTCTTCAAACAGCGGACGCAGGTAGGCTTCAACCAACTCCCGTTGTTCAACATCCTTCATGATCTCAACCACCCACAAGCCAATAGCTTCCTCCATGGCCTCGGGCTGCAACCGGGCGAAACCTTCCGCCCATTGCGTTACCGGGATCGGTTCGACCTGCCACGCCCCATTCATCCGCAATTGCGCGGCTGCGGTCCAGACCATCACCCCCAGCGTGAGATCTTCCAGGCGCCGGACTTGCCCCTGCTGCCACAGCTTGTCACTGAGCTCCTCCACCTTCACCGAGAGGCTCTCCAGCAGAGGACCGAGAGCAGAAACGACGCGGAGGAAATTTTCTGCCTGCGACAAATCCCGCCGTTCCCGGAAATAGTCTTCCCGGAAAACGGCAGAAGCATCGGACGCCGCTCGCATGAGGCGCGGGGTTTGCCGGAGCAGCAACTCCGCCCTTTCCAGCCATGCCGGCTCGAGGCAATTGAGACCCGCCGGCCATCGGGAGAGCCATCCCCGGTCGAGCACCCTCCGGAGGCGGCCTTTAAGCTTGAGCAACCGCGTGTGGGCAAGGCGGAAGAGATGTTCAAGAAAGACCTCTTCGAGCGTTTTCACAGCGCGTTGCAGATTTCCCCGACTCATGAGGTCAAGGCCCAGATTCACATAAGCGGCGACCTTTGCCATCGCGTCACGCAAGGCCTGAGATTCATCCAGGGCCAGCCGGTCGGCAATAACGACCTTGTTGGCCAGGGAGGCCAACTCCACGCGCAGGATATCCACGATGCGGGAGTCTTGGATCCCTGCGAGCGCAGCGTTCAGCAGATCGTCCCCCGACATCAGCGCCAGGGCGAAAGAGGGTGCTGCGGCTGCAGTGGGCGCCAGGGCCGACGCATCCTTTGGCAGCACCATGTCACCCGGACCGACGCTGCGGTAGATTTCCAGGGCATCACAGAACCCGGGAATGGCATGATCCTCGAGCCGCGCTTGCGTGAAACGATAGGCCTCTTCCTCCATTGCGGCCCCGGATACCCAGATGAGGTGGTTCATGAGTTCCCGATAGAAGCTGGAATTCACATCAAAGAGGAGGTTCAGCAGGCGTGCGAGGAAATCTTCGAACTGGAGATACCGGGTTTCCCAAAAGTACTGATCATCGAGAGTGTGCTTCGGCAATTGCTCGCCTCCTTCGAGCAAGTCCACATCTTCCGGAGCGACTACGACACGCAGCCACTTGCCAAAGAGCGTCGTCAACAGCTCAAAATCGGCGTGATAGAGCCATGCCAGCAGCTTTTCCTCACTGGCTGCGGCCAGTCGTTCCAGCCATTGTAGGGCCTTGGCCGGCTGTAAGCGGTCCTTTTCCCACCACTCGAGGTCGAACAGATGCACCAGCTGTTCGACTTGCCCGAGCGCCAGCATCGGCAAGGCATCATCGGGTCCGATTTCCTTTACAAAGAAAAAGAAATCCTGAACGGGAAAGGCCGCCACCACTTCGGCCGCATCGGGTCTGGAAAGGACCGCTTCCAGCCGTTTCTTGGCCGGCAATCCTATGAGCTGCCGGGTCAATGCCCGGTGAGTCAGTTCCATCAAAGCTCCCTCTTCTCTCCTCACAACATCCAAGGTAGCAGGAAACCATCATAAAGCAAGCGGGCTTTTTCGCTTCTGGGGTGGCAGGACGCCAGACGCTGCTTGTCTGAAGATCGAGTGGGCCGTCAGAATCCATTTGCGCTAGCCGGTGAGAGTACGTATTGTCAACCTGCTGTTGGAGACTACCTGGAACTTCTCTCCCTTGCCGGGAGGGGTTGAAAGAGGGTGAGAAACGGAAATGCTCACACACATCAATGGTACGGAGATAAATTACGAAATAGCGGGACCGGTCGGCGCCCCGGTGGTCACGTTCAGCCACTCCCTGGCCGCCACCCTGGAGATGTGGGAGGATCAAGTCACGGCAATGAAGGAGGCTTATCGGGTCCTCCGGCTTGATAGCCGGGGACACGGCAAATCATCCCGCCCGCCAGGCCCCTGCACCATGGAAATGTTGAGTGCGGACGTGATCAGCCTGCTCGATCATCTGGGCATTGACCGGACTCATTTTGTGGGGCTTTCCATGGGAGGGATGATCGGCCAGGTTTTGGCAGTGCAATACCCACACCGGCTGAAAAAACTGATTCTATGCGATACCACGGGCAGGGTGCCTGCGGAGACCGCGCCCGTTTGGGAGGAGCGCATCCGGGTTGCCGAAGGCCAGGGCATGTGCGCTCTTGCCCAGGAAACGCTGGAACGTTGGCTCAGTGAGGATTTTCGTCGGGCTCAGCCGGCGATTACGGAACGGGTGAGGGACATGATCATCCAGACGCCCGTTCCCGGCTACGTGGCGTGCTGCAGGGCCATCAGTCAGTTCGACGTCTTGCAGGAACTCGCCAAAGTGACCGCACCCACCTTGATCATGGTAGGAGAAAGGGACCTGGGGACCCCGGTGAGTGCAGCAGAGGCCATACATGAAAGGATCCAGGGCTCCAAGTTGGTTGTTGTACCCGGGGCCCTGCACCTCACCAATATTGAAAAGGCAGACTTCTTCACCAGGCAATTGCTTACCTTCCTGGCAAGGGATGACCTGAATAGGCTGGAGGGTGTTTGAGGATGGGGGAGACGATCTCACTGAACTGATCAGATGGACACACATCGGGAGTATTTCATGAGAGAGGTGGTCATACTCGGTGCAGCCCGCACCATAGGGGGACAATTCGGAGGCTCTTTCCGGGAGGTGGCCGCCCCGGAACTCGGGGCCGCAGTTGTTCGGGAAGCGGTGAAGCGTTCAGGAATTACCCCGGAGACGGTCGACCAGACCATCTTCGGCAATGCCTGGCAGGCCGGGGTGGGACCCAATGCGGCGCGACTCTGTTCGGTGATGGGCGGGATTCCCGAAGACGCTCCCGCCGTATCGGTCAACGTCCGGTGCGGGTCGAGCCTCCAGGCCCTGATTTTTGGGGCCCAGGCGATCAAGGCGGGCGATGTGGACACCGTTCTGGTCGGCGGGACCGAAAACACCAGTCTCATCCCCTATGGCCTGCCCCGCGCCCGCTGGGGCTATCGGATGGGTGACGGGAAGATTGTCGACCTCATGCACCGGGACGGCTTTCACTGCCTGCTCGGCGGCGGGCTCATGGGGGAGATCACGCAATGGCTGGCCACGGAAAGAGGCATCTCCAGGGAGGAGCAGGATAATTTCGCCGCCGAATCGCACAACAAAGCCGAAGCGGCGGTAAAAGCGGGAAAGTTTCTGGAGGAAATCGTCCCCATCCCCGTAACAGGGAAGAAGGGGGAAACCACGCTGGTAAAGGACGAAGAAATCTTTCGCACCGGGGTTACGCCCCACTCCCTCAGCAAACTGAAGCCGGTCTTTGCCAGGGACGGGAATGTGACCGCCGGCAATTCCTGCGCTCTGTGCGACGCAGCTTCCGCCGCAGTGCTGATGGAGCGCAGCCGGGCCGCTTCCCACGGGCTGAAACCGATGGCGCTCCTGCGCGGCTATGCCTTCGTCGGGGTCGATCCGAAGAAGTTCGGGATTTCTCCGGTCAAAGCCATCCCCGCAGCGCTCCAAAAGGCCGGCCTCACCCTCGGCGATATCGAGCTCATCGAACTCAATGAAGCCTTTGCCGCCCAGTATCTCGCCTGCGAGCGGGACCTGGGGCTGGATCGGGCCATCGTGAATGTTCACGGAGGAGCCATCGCCCTGGGGCACCCGGTGGCGGCCACCGGTACCAAGCTGCTCACCACCCTGCTCTATACCATGAAGCAGCGAAACGCGACCCTCGGGTTAGTGAGCCTGTGCATCGGCGGCGGCAACGGGGTCGCTGCTGTGGTCGAGCGGCTCAACTGATACGGTCAGCCTCATGCAAAAGTCTCAAATCCCGTCACCCCGGCATGCTTCTGGCCGGGGTCCAGGGGACCCCAGGGCCTGGATTCCGGCCTGAAGACGCTGCAGGAATGAGGCCCTGAGGGACTCTTGCAGGAGGCTCGCGGTGTTTGTCACCTTTCTTGTCGGCCTTCCGCACGAACCCAGGAAGGCACCGATTTTTGCTCCGGCTCCCAGTAGACGTCCTTTTGCTTCCAGAGCACCTCCATCCGCTGCAGACGCTCCGAAGTCCTGGCCCCATCAAGAAACGCGATCCCGGTTACCACGGCATTGATCACACTGAATGCCGCCGCATAAGACTCCACAAAGGAATCGAGCCGGTAGCAGGCGGGGAGGACATAATCCGAGCAGGCCGCAAGGGGAGAAAGGACAGAGTCGGTCAAACTGATTACCACGACCCCGGCATCATGGGCGGCTTGAGCCGCTTCCACCGTCAAACGCGTATACCGCGGAAAAGAGATGGCAAAGAGCACGGAATGGGGGCCCAGCAAGCTGATCTCGCCCCACAGATCGTGGGTTCCGGGCACCAGCAGGTGGGGGCTCCGTTGCAGAAAACGCATGGATATTGCCAGAAAATGTGCAAGCGCATAGGCGGAACGAAGCCCGAGAATGTTGAGATCCTGAGCATCTTTCAGCACCTTCACCACGGCAACGAAAGTCTCTTTCGGGAAAATCTCGGCCGTGCGAGCGAGGTTGTTCAAGTCGGCCTGCATGATGGCGCTCAGGACATCCTCAACCGAAGTGATCTTGCCGATTGTCCGCTCGATGCGGCTGACCGTGTCCAGGCGCTCCATGAGCTGACCACGAAGGTGGTTCTTCATCTCGCGGAAGCTCTCGAAGCCAAGGGCCGGCGCCAGGCGCACGACGGTGGAATCGGAAATCCCCAGCCGCCTGGCAACCTGGCCGGCCGTCATAAAGATCACCTCTTCCGCATGGGCGCAAAGATAATCCACCACTTTCTTCTGAGTGGGCGTGAGGGGGATGGGGCCTTTGGAAAATAGCGCCTCGGGACTGATCATTCCTGCCTCCGGCTTTTCATAAATCGGCTACACGGTCATTTGAACCGCCTCGATGGCCTTTTTCAGGGTCACGACGGTTTCGTCCACCTGGTTCTCCGTGATGATAAAAGGCGGAGCGAGCAGGATATGATCGCCGTTGATGCCATCCGCACCGCCACCACCGGGATAGCTGATCAGTCCTCTCGTGAACGCCTCCGCGGCCACCCTGGCATTGATCTTCAGGGCCGGGCTGAACGTCT
This sequence comes from uncultured Syntrophobacteraceae bacterium, assembly GCA_964505935.1. Taxonomy (GTDB): domain Bacteria; phylum Desulfobacterota; class Syntrophobacteria; order Syntrophobacterales; family Syntrophobacteraceae; genus JADGQM01. The sequence goes on along the minus strand of CAZDKX010000015.1, from coordinate 8,499 downwards.
CCTTGGTTTGCTTATTCTTGACCAGTTCGATGCCGGCAAAGAGGCCGAGCCCTCGGACATCTCCCACGATCTCCAGGGAACGGAGTTCCTGCAGCTTTTGAAGCAGATACCCGCCCATTCGCAATGAGCGTTCGACCAGCCCGTGCTTTTCGATGTAAGCGAGGACCGCCGCCCCGATGGCTGTGGAAAGCGGGTTCTGCGAATAGGTGTGGCCGTGGACGAACGCTCCGGAACCTTTCTTGACGGCGTCGTGGATCTCCTCCGCAACAATCACCGCGCCCAGGGGCGTGTACCCGGAACTCACACCCTTGGCCGTCACAATAAGGTCTGGTTTGACTTGCCAGTGATCCAGGCAGAAATTGCGGCCGCAACGCCCACATCCGGTCATCACCTCGTCGGCGATCAGTTTGATGCCGTATTCATCGCAAATCTGCCTGATCCGCTGCCAGTAGCCCTCCTTGGGAACCAGTGCCCCCGCGGTGGCGCCGACCACCGGTTCTGCAATGAAAGCGGCAACGGAGTCCGGTCCTTCGTATTTGATGGTTCGTTCCAGCTGCTCCGCACACTCCAGGCTGCACTCCTCGGGCGCTTTGCCGAACGGGCAACGGTAGCAATAGCAGGGTTCGATATGAGGAGTGTGCAGGAAAAGCGGCTGATAGTGGCGCCTCCTTCCGGTATGGCCACCGAGAGCCAGCGCACCGGTGGTGTTGCCATGAAAGCTGGTCCACCGCGAGATGATCTTGTGCTTGTCGGGCCGTCCAACCTCCCGCCAATACTGCCGCACCAGTTTCACGGCGGTTTCGACCGCTTCGGAGCCTCCCGAGAGAAAATAGACCCGGTTCATGCGTTCATCGGAGATCATTCGGCAGAGCCTTTCCGCACATTCCTGGGCGGGTTCGCTCGTGAAATGGCTGCCATGGGAAAAGGCCAGCCGGTCGGCCTGCACCAGCATCTGGTCACGGATTTCGGGCACCCCATGGCCGATCGAGACCACGGCGGCGCCTCCAGACCCGTCGAGATAGCGCTTGCCGGACTTGTCCCAGATATAGACCCCTTCAGCCCGGTCGACCACGGGATAGGTCTTGAGCAGATTCCTGTAGAAAATATGATCTTCATGCGTTCCTGCGTTCATTGGCAGCTCCTTTTCTCCGTTCGGCAAGATGGCGTAAGCGTACTCCAGGCACCAAGCGGCATGTCTGGGAACAATGGGCCGGCCGGGTTTGGGAGATGGGGTTGTACGAGCAGAAGATCCGCCGGCTGCACCCAAAATCCAATTTATTCTTGACAGCAGCGTTTTGCAACAGTAAAAATTGCAGCAATATAGATTGCAGCACTTTTTGCTGCTTTAGACAGGAGAATGCGATGGGGAATGCCGGCAAAGTAATGGGGTTATCGGAGGCCGTGGAACGTTACGTGCATGACGGGGCACTGATTTCATTTGGCGGCTTTTCCGCCACGCAATGCCCCATGGCGGCCGTTCACGAGATCATCCGCCGGAAGGTCAGGGACCTTCACGCTGCGTCATGCTCCAACGGCCAGGCCGTGGATGAACTGATCGGCGGCGGCTGTGTAGCGCGGGTTGACATCGCCTACGGCGGTACCGGGAGGTTCGCTCCCACCTGTTTTCGTTTCAGACGAGCTGCAGAGAAAGGCGAAATCGCGGTTGAAGACTACACGAACTACCAGATGACCCTGAGGTTCATTGCCGGGGCCATGGGCGTTCCGTTTCTTCCAACTTACACTTCTCTCGGAACCGATATCATCACGAAGTGGGGATACAGCAAAGAGGACCGGCGGCAGGACCCGCACCTGCCTCTGAAAAAGCTCGTGCTGATGGACAATCCCTTCAACCGGACCGAGCAGGTGGATCGACTGGTGCTCGTTCCCGCGCTGCAGCCGGACGTCACCATTCTTCACGCGCAAAAAGCCGACCGGTCCGGCAACGCTCAGCTACTGGGTTTGCTGTACTCCGATGTCGAGCAGGCCAAGGCGTCAAGAGCCGTGATCATTACCTGCGAGCAGCTTGTTGAGACCGACGAGCTCAGAAAAGATCCGGACAAGAACCATATTCTCAGCTTCCAGGTAAGCGCGGTGGTGGAAGTGCCGTGGGGTGCCTACCCCACGGCCTTATACGGCTGCTATGACTACGATCCATGGTTCCTGCGCGACTTTTACCCAAGAGTGGCCAAGGATGACTCTCAATGGCAGGACTACCTCGCCAGGTATGTCCATGGGGTCAAGAACAGAGCGGAATTTCTCGAGCTCATCGGCCCTGAACGGCTCCAGAGCCTGCGGGCCGATGAGGAGCTCGGATACAATCCGCGCCTGGAGCGGAGGTGAGCAATGGCCAACTATAGCCTGCAAGAGATGATGGCAATCACGGCGGCCCGAGGGGTCAAGAACTCCGACATCATATTGTGCGGAACGGGCATAGCCACGCTCGCCGCCATCGCCGCCAAGAAAATCACGGCCCCCGAAGCATCCATATTCTTCGAGACCGGTGCCGTGGACGTGCAGTTCGAGCAGATGCCCTTGAGCCTGGCCGATCCCCGGATCATGCACGGCGCGATCCGCCTGGCCGGGCTGGCCGAATCCTTTGCCATCATTCAGAACCGCACCACCGGCCGCAATATCTTGAGTATTCTCGGTGCAGCCCAGATCGACATCCATGGCAATCTCAACTCCACCGCCATCGGTGAGTTCAGACGACCGAAGGTCCGTTTCAGCGGCAGCGGGGGAGGCTGCGATATCGGCAGCCTGGCCGGCAGGTTTTGGATTTTCATGGAGTTGGGAACAAGGAAGTTTGTGGAAAAGGTCGACTATCTGACGACGCCCGGTTTTCTGGACGGCCCCGGAGCTCGGGAAAGGGCCGGTCTGCCGGGGGGGGGGCCTGAAAAAGTAATAACCAACAAAGCCACTTTCCGTTTCGATGCCGAGAGTAAGAAGATGTATCTTCACAGCTGCTTCCCCGGCTTTTCCCCGGAAGCGATCCAGGAGGAAGTGGGGTTTGCGATTGATTTATCCAGAGCAGTTGAAGAAAAGCCTCCCACCGCACACGAGCTCGAGATCCTCCGGACGCAGTGCGATCCCGAAAGGATGGTGCTGAAGGAATGAACGACTCCCCCAGTACCGCAGGGCGAAAGTCCGTAACCAAATATCGGTGGGCACAGCCCACCCTACCACCGATCCAGGCAAGGTGCGATGTAGGGTGGGCTGTGCCCACCAGAACCGGATGAGTAATTCTGCCATGTTGTACTAGTACTACCACTCCCTACAGATAGGGGTCCACTCGTCACCCCCGCAGGCTCTTGGCGGGGGTCCAGGGGACTCTCAGAACCTGGATTCCCGCCAAGAGCCTGCGGGAATGATGCTTCGTAATAAAGGTCGCCCTATTCTGTGGCGCTGTACTTGGATCTCCTCATCCATCATCCCAGGACGTCTTCAAGGTGAGAAAAACCGATCAGGCTCAGCTGATGGAGGTCTGCACCTGATTTCCGACACTCTGGCCCAAAAGCCTTTTCCTGCCCTTCCATTGAAACATGAGGACCGCTGACAGCAAGACCAGGCCGGCAAGGTCCGTCAACAGGCCGGGCTTGATGAGCAAGAAGGCGATGGCATAGAGCAAGAGGACTTCGTACCAGGCGGTTTTCAACAGCATGCAGCGCTGGACCGCCGCCGCCAGGCACGTCACCCCCAAAACAGCCGTGACGGTAGCCCACAAAATGCTGCCGATACTCCCGATGAAGAGCAGTTCGTTGGCATAAACGAACATGAAGGGGATGATGAATCCCGCGATCCCGAGTTGAAAGGCCGCCAGTCCGGTCTTCCATGGATCGGAGCCGGCGATGCCCGCGCCGGCGTAGGCGGCCAGGGCCACCGGCGGGGTGATATCCGCCCGCGTGCCGAAATAGAGAATGAACAGGTGGGCGGCAATGGCTTCGACGCCCATCTGCACGAGGGCCGGGGCCACGAGCGAGGAAATGATGACGTACTGCGCCGTCGTGGGCACCCCCATGCCAAGAAACAGGCACGCAATCATCGTGAACGGCAGGGCGAGGAAGAGATAACCCATGGAGGCGTCGACCACCAGGGAGGAAAACTTGATTCCCAGACCGGTCATGGTGATCGACCCGATGATGATGCCCGCCGCCGCGCAGGCTGCGGCAACCTCCACGGCCCCGATGGCACCCTCGGCCAATCCCTCGATGATCATCTTCAGAAAGTCCTTCAGCGGTTCTCGTCGGTAAAGGCTCATCAGCAGGGAAGTGAAGATCGTGGCCAGAATGGCCCAGAACACCGCCCGTTCGGGGGAGTAGTCCTGCATCAGGAAGGCGATCAGGAGAAAGATCGAGAAGAGGTGATGCCAGCCCTGGGCGAAGGCATCCCGAATCTTGGGCAGTTCACTGCGGGGCATGCCGCTCAACCCGAGCGACACCGCTCGAAAATGGACCTGCATGAAGGTCGAGAAGAAGGAGAGCGTGGCCGGTATCGCCGCCGCCACGCACACCTTGAAGTAGGAGACGCCGAGAAACTCCGCCATGATAAAGGCCGCCGCGCCCATGATCGGCGGCATGATCTGTCCCATGGTGGAGGAGGAGGCCTCAACGCCGGCGGCAAAGTAGTTCGGATATCCGGTCCGCTTCATCAAGGGTATGGTGAAGGAGCCGGTCGTCACGGTGTTGGCCACGGAGCTCCCCGAGATCATCCCGAAGAAGGCGCTCGAGACCACGGCGGCCTTTGCCGGCCCGCCCCTGGTCCAGCCCGTCAGGGCAAAGGCCACATCGGTGAAGAATTGTCCCGCCCCGGTCTTGCGCAGCAGCGCCCCGTACAGGATGAAAAGCAAAATGAAATTGGCGGACACGCCGATGGGGACCCCGAAAATGCCGTCTGTTGAAAGGGAAAGATAGGTGCACAGCCGCTTGATGGTGTAGCCCCGGTGGCTTAGGACCTCCGGCAGGTAGGGGCCAAAGAGGGTGTAGGCAATAAAGACCAGGGCAATGATCGGAACGGAGGGACCGGTGGAGCGCCGGGCCGCTTCCAGCACCATGACCACCAGCGCGGTGCCCAGGACGACGTCGACCGTATGAAACGCTCCGGCTCGGTTCAAGATGGTCGCCGAATTGACAAAAATCCAGATGCAGATCGCCGTCGTGAACAGCATGAGCCCCCAGTCGACCACCGACATGCGCGCTCGCGGCGAGCGTTTGGAGGAGAAGGGATAGAGCGCAAAGACCAGGATGGACATAAACATCCAGTGCAGCGCCCGATGGTCGAGGGCGAAAAACGGATGAAAATAGGCGTAGAAAAGATGGTAGCAGGAAGTCAGCACCGCCAGGACCGTGATCAGAATATCGGGTGTTCCCGCGAAATGGCGCTTCTTTTCGAACCGTTCCAAGACCTCCTGGGCGCGCTCTTCGGCGGCGGCCGTGTCCAGTGCCGGCGAGTGGTTGCCGATATCAGGCTCCGGCTCAGGGGTAGCTAACGGAGAGCCGCCGTTTGGCGATTGGTCCGAATGCATATGGATTCCCTTCCCTTGGCGATGTTCAACAATGGCAAACGCTCCCGGTGAATCGTCAATACCTGGTTGGCGACTTCCCCCACCCGCAGCGGCACTTCCGGGAACACCCGGTGCAGACGAACCCTCGTCATGGCGTCGGTGATGGAGATGTCCGCGGCCGCGGGGCTGAACTCCAGGCCGGCGCCGTACCAGAGGTAAGCTTCCTCGACCAATACGATTTCTCCACCCTCCGCGATCCTGAAGAGATCGTGGACCGGCGTGTGATCGGATGAATGACGGTAATCAAGGGTGAAAGAGTCTCCGGCCTGCACCGGATGCTCCCACAACACCTGACCCGTGGCGCTGCTGATGATCTGGAGAAGGGTCCGAGCGGGCTCCCCACCGCGGGCCTCGCCGGCAACAAGGACAAGGACCGCGGCTATCAACCACCAGCATCGCTTCATGGTACACCTTGACGTCATGGCTAAACTCGGTCAAGTGCTGACACGGCGACCGGGGACACCCCGGGACGGGCGTCCCCGGTCTTACCCGCGCCTGATCGGTGCTACTTCAAGGCGCCAATCTCCTTGAAGTACTTCTTGGCTCCCGGGTGGAGTTCAAGCGGGCTGTTCACGGCATTGGCCGGGGTGATCTGTTCAGCAATGGGATGGATGCTGGTCAGAGCATATTTGCCCTCCTTAACATTGCTGAAGATGGCCTTGACCACCTTATAGGCGACATCCTCCTTCATGTTCTTGTTGGCAATGAGGACATTGGAATCCCCAAGGCACAGGACGTCTTTGTCCATGCCGCTATAGGTCTTGGCGGGTATTTTGCTCTTGAGGTAATAGGAATGCTTCTTGATGACCTTGTCCGCCAGGTCCTCCGGCAGTGGAATGAGAACGATCTCGCGGGTCGAGGCCAGGTCCATGACCGCGGAAGCCGGATAGGCGAAATTGAAGAAGACGGCGTCCACGACCCCATCCTTGAGGGCTTGAACCGATTCGGTCTGCGACAGGTTGGCGATGGTCAGGTCTTTCTCCAGATTGAACCCGGCTTCTTTCAGGATGACGGTGGCCATGTTCGCGCAACCGCTGCCGGGAACATCGATGGAAACCTTCTTGCCCTTCAGGTCGCTGATCGCTTTGATCCCGCTGGCTTTTGTCGTCACGATGTGTTCCGGCGCGGGATACATCTGAAACAAGGCCACCAGGTCGAACTTCTTTTCGAAGGGTTTCTCGCCGTTCAAGGCACTATAGGCGACACTGCCCATGACCATGCCCATATCCGAGTCGCCGCTGCCCACCAGCCGGCAGTTCTCCACTGAAGCCCCGGTGGATTCGGCGGCACAGCGCAGGTCCTCCACGGTCTTTTCGATCGCCACGGCCATTCCGCCGCCGAGAGGATAATAAACGCCGCCCGGACTGCCCGAGGCCAACGTCAGAAAGGTGCGTTTGTCGGCCGATGCCTGAAGGGCCAGGCCAAAACAGATGACCAGTGCGATCACGATGCCGGTGATTCCCCATTTTCTCATGTCACGTTCCTCCTTCTTTCAAAGTCTCGTTTGGTGGTTGCCCGGGCAACACCTGCTCCCCTGGCCTCCTCACAAAAGCCATCGAACGTCATTCCCGCAAAAGCTGGAATGCTGAGGGTATTGTGGTTTCTTCAGACCTCCTCGCAGCCATCCGCGGATTTCCCGGGGTCTGGGCGCGAAAATGTGGCTGAACCCCTCGACCCCCTGCGCTTCTCACCCCCTCTCCATGGATGCCGAAAGCACCGGTTGGCATTATGAACCCAACAGGGCGGACCGCAAGCATCCCCATCCCTGCAGTATAGCCTTGGAGCACGCAGCGCCTTGAGATTTCGCTATTTCAGAATGACGGTTCGTCGCAATAGAGAGAACCACGCGGACGGCGGCAAGGATCAGGGCCGTCCTGCGGGTTCGGGTTATTCATAGTAGATATTTCGGGCTTGCCAGAACGTTTCGAGCTTGCTCAGAGTCTCCATGGTGGATTCTTTTCGGTAAACCCCCAGAGCCGTGACCACGGCGTTGATGAGACTCAGGGGGGCCGTGAATGACTCGATGAACGAGTCCATCTTGCACCGTGCCGTCAGAAAACAGTCAGCATGCTGGGCGAGAGGCGAAGTGGGACTGTCGGTGATGGCCAGCGTCCGCAGCCCCCGCTCCTTCGCAAAGGCAAGGGCCTGGACGGTCTCCCGCGTGTATCGCGGAAAGCTGATGCCAACCACCACGTCCCCTTGCTGCAGCCGAAAAAGACGATCCCACATGTTCCCAGTCTCCGGGCGCAGGCTCCATACCTCACGCTGGAGAAACTCCAGCGCGACCCCCATGAAAACAGCCAGCGAGCGGGCACTACGCAATCCAACAATGAAAATCCGCTCCGCGGAGTTCAGCATCTGCACAAATCTGCGGAAATCGTCTCGGGAAACCTGCTCCAGGGTGCCGCCGATGTTCTCCATGTCCTGCTGCATCACCCTCGCGAGAATGCCTTGCTCACTGGCATCATGGTGCATGGTCCTCTGCAGTCGCGAGATGGTGGTCAGCTTGTCCCTGAAAAGGAGTCTGAGCTCCCGCTGGAATTCTGGAAAACCCTTAAACCCCAACGCCTTGGAAAGTCTGACCACGGTGGCCAGGCTCACCTTGACGCGCCCGGAAAGATCCTGAATGGTCAGGAAAACCGCTTCCTCGTCGTTGGCGAGGATATAGTCAAAAAGCCGCCGCTCCGACGGCGTTAGATTCCGGATTCGATTTCTGAGCAGTTGATCGTATGGCATTGTTGAAAAATATTTTTCATTGTGATGTTGACGTTAAAAATTATTACCAACCGGCAACCATCCATGTCAAGTGAAAATTCATCCAGGAAGGACTGCTCAACCGAGGGAAAGCGTGTGGAGGCAACTGCGGCACGGAACCAAAAAGAAAGAGCCGGGAGAGGGTTGAATTTAATACCTTTGCCTATATCGCTTTGAATAAAACCAAT
>CAZDKX010000014.1:0-32858 GCA_964505935.1 uncultured Syntrophobacteraceae bacterium | reverse complement strand
CAGAAAGAAGGCCATCATGGCGGTCACGAAGTCGGCGTAGGCCACTTTCCAGCTGCCGCCGTGCCCGCCGCCATGGCCACCTTTCTTAACCCTCTTGATGATGATTACGTTTTGTCCTTCCAATCCTTGATCGCCTTTTCGAGTTCATGAAAGCTTGGTCTGCCCTCACCGGGAATGGCGCGCCGTCCCGATTCCACCGCCACCTGGGGCGCTGCTCCGCCCACAAATGCTACCAGGGAGGTCTTGATGACATTGTAGAAAATCTCCTTTTCCATGGCTTTGTGTTCGAGGTTGGTCGCCATGGGACTCACAAAGCCGTAGCATGCCAACACGCCGAGAAAGGTCCCCACCAGCGCCCCACCGATACTTGCCCCCAGCACGGCGGGTGGTTCATTGATCTTGCCCATGGTGAGCACCACGCCCAGCACCGCCGCCACAATGCCGAGCCCCGGCAGCGCATCGGCGACGCGGGCAATGCTCTGGGAGGGGATGATTTTTTCGTGATGGTGAGCCTGGACATCGATTTCCAAGAGATTGTCCAACTCGTGGGCGGGCATGTTGGTGGTGAGGATCATCCTGAAATTGTCACAGATGAATTCGAGCGTATGTTTATTCGCCATGATGGACTTGAATCGCTTGAAGACCTCGCTCTGGGCGGGGTTTTCCACGTCTTCTTCAATTGCCAGCAGCCCATCCTTGCGGATCTTCCAGAAGAGCTGATTGAGCAGCAGCAGCACCTCGGTATAGCTGGCCTTGGTCGTGCTTTCGCTGCTGAAAATCTTCTTGAAGTCCCGGATGATCAGTTTCAACACATGCCCCGGCGAAGCAATGACCAACGACCCAATCGCCGCTCCGAGAATGATGATGATTTCCGCCGGCTGCACAAGGACTCCCAGGTTCCCTCCCGCTTCCAGGAAGCCACCGATAACCGATCCGAGAACGATGACTACTCCTACTATGGTCATCATCGTGTTGATTCCAGGATGGGAACAGCGTGATTACAAGATACCCTCATCATTACCCCCAACAACATTTTATGAGGACAGTCACATTCTTGACATTCGTGAATTTCCGCGGACGAAGCGCTCACATTTCGAGCCTTCTTTGCTTCATGATGATTTCTCGCTGCCGCTTGATCGTATAGTAAGAAAGGACATCCCTTGTTTCATCTTCCATTTCGATGAATTGCACCCCGACTTTGTACTTCTCGCTCTCTTCCCTGACCATTCTGGTGACATTTCCATACAGCACAAGCCACACGGGAGGATGCAGAGGCAACAGCATCTTGACCTCAACGAGATCGCCCACGGTGAGCTCCTCGGGAGTCCCAAAACTGACTCCTGAAGCACTGAGAGAAACCTCCTGGGCTTCCGCGGCACCCGGTTCGTCCTGGTTGCCGGCAAGTTTTTCGAGGATCAGGTCGAGCTTGGCGTTCATCTCACACAGCATTCGGATGAGCCTCGGATTCACGATGCCGTCGTTCAGATCCTCCGCAACCGTCACGTTCGCCAGACATGAATAGGCTCCCGAGAGCACTCTGGATTTCTTACCCACCATGTTCTCGATTTTTTTCGCCGTGATTGGAAGAACATCCGTCACGCGAAAGTACTCTCGTCTTTCGGTGGCAGCCTCATTTGCTGCAACATTTTCTGCCATTACCCGCTCCGTGACTTCAAACTCAGATCAACTCCCGTACTGGCCTTATCCCTCTTATCGGCAGCAGGCTTCCCTCACTTGAATATGAATCACAGAAAACTGAGGGAAAGCCTCAAAAACCACAAGAACGCTCCTTAGTCACCTATGCAAGAATGATGACGGCGAGGCTTGGGGCCACTCACCCGACCATTGGACCATCGCCCAGAGAAGGTGAGACTTGAAAGCAGCTCCAGGTTCTCTTAGAATCATGAAGAAAAAGCTCATTGGGCCGCGCGCTTCACCGTGGCGATTTTTCCAGAAATACTTTGCTGCCGGCTTTTGGTGCTGCTGATACAATGGAGGTTGAGGTATGGTTGAGACGGCCCAGAAAAAAGCGGTTTACGATGACCTGTACCATATTCCGGAAAACATGATCGGAGAGATCATCGACGGTGATCTGATTGCCACTCCGCGACCGGCAGCGAGGCACACCTATGCGTCCTCTGTTCTGGGCCACGAAGTGGGTCCACCCTACCAACTTGGTCGCGGCGGACCTGGCGGATGGATTATTCTGGATGAGACGGAAATCCTCTTGGGTGAAAACATCCTTGTCCCCGACTTCGCCGGCTGGAGAAGAGAACGCTTTCCCGGACTGCCGCAGGAAAACTGGATCGCGATTGTTCCCGACTGGATTTGCGAGGTGCTCTCTCCTGGTACGGCACGTCTCGACAGAGTGCGGAAGATGCCCATCTATGCCCGCTACGAAGTCCCTCACCTGTGGCTCATCGATCCCCTTGCCAGGACCCTCGAAGTATTCCGCCTGGAATCCGGCCGGTGGGCGATGCTGGGGGCCTTTGCCGAAGACGACCGGGTGCGGGCCGAACCTTTTCAGGAGATTGAAATCGAGCTTGGCAACCTTTGGATCGAGTGATCTCGAGGGAAAGACGCTTTGCCCTTGGCCCATTTCTAACCGCATTGCCGGACGATCATCTGGAGGAACTCGCGGATATCCGACAGCTCTTTGACCGCAGCCTCGTAAACCCGCTTTAAATCAATGCGCCCCTATTCGTCCACGCAAAGGTTGTCCAAGTCAACCATCCGCGCCTGCTCCATAGCGTTGTTTATGACGCGACCACATCAGGTCACGGTAATAGGCAAACTCGGCAATGAGAGGCAACTTTTTCCGGCGAAAATCGCTCAGCGCCTCTTCGTTGCCCTGATAGACACAACTCCTCTTGCGCAAAATCTGCTCGAGCACCAACTTCCCTGCGCCGTTCATGATGATCGGGTGGACATCCAACCGGGTCAATTGCCCCAAGTCCACCACCACCGAGTCCTGAAAGGTCCCGTATTCAGCAGAGGTCATCTGAGAAGCCGACAGGAATGCCAGATCCAGGTCACTGCCGCGGCGATTCGAGCCCGCAGCGAAGGAACAAAATAAGGTACCAAGCCTTGATTTCCGGCCGGCCATGGACCGCGGAAGATTGCCAAAATTCTGACTCAGCGGTGTCAATTCGAGCAACCCCAAGATTTCTCCGGAATAATTCATCGGGAGTGATTCGAAAGCGGCGATGGAAGATCCTGCCGGAAGACTTGAAAGGAGACTCCGCTTCTCGTAAGATTACGCTGGATTTGACCCGCAGGCTGCAAGAGCGACTCGTGGTGGAAAGCCGCCTTATGCCGCACGCGCAACAGGCGTTCGACCGGGGGCCTTCAAGGTCGCGCAAGCTTTCGGCACTTGGCTGCGCGTTCTTCAGGACCCGAGATCTTCAATGTCATTCCCAATCGTGACCGTCGTTGTGGGCATCCCTGCCACATCGGCCATCCAGGAAACCTCAGAGGCCGCAGAGATTCTGCGCACAAATGGATAGCCAGGTCCCAGTTCAGCCAGGTCCGCTCCTGATCGTGCAGGCGGATGTTCCCGGGGTGGATGAAGGCGCCGGGGATTACCAGTATCGCGCCTATGCGCCGGGGGCGGCCATGGCCGGACTCCCCGACATTTACACGATCAACCTCACCAACGAACATCGCCGGCGGGAAGCGGTCTATGCCGCCGCCGATGTGCTGATTTTGAATAATCTGTGCGATATTGACCTGCTCCCCCTCATTCACCGCCGCCGGTGCGCCGGCAGACCCACGGTCTACGAAATCAACGACGATTTGTTCAACGTCCCTCCCGGCAATCCCCAACACGCTTTCTACGCCATCCCGGAAAACCGGGCAACGGTTGAGCAGCTGGCGCGAAGCTGCGACGCCATCCAGTTCAGCACCCCGAGTCTCCTCCGCAAGTATGGCCACTGGAGCCAGCATACTGCTGCGTTCGTAAACCATCTTCACTTCCTGCCGCGTGAGAAGCGATTTGGGCGCCGAGACCAGGTGATTGTCGGCTGGGGTGGCTCCCTGGGCCATTACCACGATCTCGCCGGCATCGCCCCGGCCCTGGTCCGCTGGCTTCTTGGCAGACCCGACGTCAAGTTCCATTTCATGGGGGCTGATCGTCTCTGGGAGCTTTTTGCGCCCCTCCCCGACCACGGCAAACGGAGGTTCCCCCCCGGGTCACTCCCCGATTACTACGGCTTCCTGGAAACCCTTGACATCGGCCTTGCCCCGCTGGAAGACACCCCCTACAACCAGTCACGTTCGGATGTAAAGTTCCTGGAATACGCCGCTCATGGGGTGATTCCCGTGCTGCAGAACGCCGAACCCTATCGTTTGTCGGTCGAGCACGGCAAGACCGGCTTCCTCTTTGCCCACGCGGAAGAACTGGTGGCGATTCTGGACCGGTTGGTTGCGGATTTCCATGGTCGAGTCCGCCTTTCGGTGGCAGCTCGGGACCACGTGGCCCGAAAAAGGTCCCTTACGGACCACCTCCAGGAGCGCCTCTGCTTCTACCGCGGGCTCATGACAGCAGCTTCTCCCCCGCGGGCGCCTCAGACCTCCCCTGGCCTCGCCTTTCAAGACTTCGCCGCCATGGAGGGGGGCTTGTTGCGAGGACGCCACCTGGTATTGATGCCCACCGCCTTCGAACTGATGCTGCGCGATCTCCTCAAAGCTCAGGCCCTGGGGTCCCGTGAACAGGCCTATCACCTCCTGCAACTGGCCGCGAGCCTCGAACCGAACAACTACCTGCCCTATCTCTATGGAGCCGGCTCCTCTCCTGACACGGTGTCATCCCTGCAGCTGGCTCTCGCGCGAAACCCGTGTTCCATAAAAGCCTTGATGCTGCTGGCCTCCTTGTTTCAGCAGCAAGGCAACCCGTCGGCAGCAGCGGCGTGTCTTCGGCGGAGCAGACAATTGCTGGCAGAGATCAGCAGGCCCTGAGCGACCACGTCCAGCGCTTCGGAAGCGAAGGGAAAGACAAGACCGACCTTATAGGGGATGGATGCGCACATCGACTCATCCGATTTGACGCAAAATCTTGCAGGTCCTAACCGTATTTCCACTCGATCAACCATCTCTCTTTGCTCCAAAGCGTTGTCTTTGAGCATTCCACATCATGTCAGAGTAATAGGCAAATTCGGCAATGAGAGGAAGCTTCCTCCGGCGAAAATCACTCAGCTGGCCTTCATTGCCTTGGTAGACACAAATCCCCTTGCGGAAAATCTGTCCGAGCAGCTGCTCCCCTGCGCTGTTCATGATGATGGGGTGGATGACCAGGCGGGTCAAACGTCCAAGGTCCACTATCACTGAATCCCTGAAGGTTCCGTATTGGGCGGCAGCAATCTCAGAGGCAAGCAAGAAGGCCAGATCCAGGTCGCTTCCCGGGCGATTTGCGCCTGTGGCAAAAGAACCAAAAAGGTAGCAGGCCATAATCTCCGGCTTGGCACGGCAGTATTCCACAATTTGTTGCTTCAGTTCACTACTGTCCATGGAGGTCCTTCTCATCTGCTTGGGTCAAGTCTACCACACAATCGCTGCGAAATGGAGGAATACCCTTTCTTTCCCGGCAATTGCAGAGGGCCATAGGACATTGTCAGTATTCTGATTCAATCGCAGCAATGAAATGAAATCAAACCCCATGAACCCGCAAGGAAAGGGGCGAATGATGATAGTGAGAGCTTCATTTGTTATTTATATAGCTTTCTGCGCCAGGAGATATTGCTGCAGTAGTAGATTCACTATTGAATAGCATTCTTCAATGGAAACGTTAATAACATCAGCAATGTCTATAAGATCGTGTTGACCATCGCAGTAAGCCAACAAGTTCATCATGACCTTCACCTGATGATTTACCGATGTCTTTGTGCTCAGCGTTGGATAAAGGTTTCTCTTACCCAACTGTGGCTCGCACAATGTCCTGACCTTATAATGACAGTTCCGTTCTAACGCAATCAAGCATTTCTTCAACAGTTCGTATGCCCCTCCCAAACCTTCGGGACTGACCAAGGTCAAGTCGTCCAATGAAGTATGATATTCTGGATACCTTCCGTATTTTGAGCGCATCAGAGAGACAACGGGTAAGTCGATCCCCGGAGCGCAGTACTGCCGTTCATCACTTCCGCGATCCAGAAATGAATAATGAATGAATTCCGAAGCGTGATGCCTCAGTATATGTAAAGCAACTTTGTCAGCCAAGGTATTTCCAAGACGTGACGGCATAAATGAAAAGGCGCGGTTATCACCAACACAAGTTACAACAAATCCCGCTATTGTATGAGTCTTCATATGTTCCATATTCCGGCTCAGATAGACAATCGAGCCAATGGTCTCCGGAATATATACAATGCGATAACTATAACGCCGATAGGACTGTTCAAGAAGGTATTTTGCCAGGAACGTGGCGACCGCCGGCCCGGAACACTCGTTATTTGCCATTGATGGATGACAAATGTAAGTCGACAGCAAGATTTCGGAAGCCTCTTCCCCTGGAATGAGGAGCTCGCCATAGGTGAGGAACCCGGGTTCGAGTCGGCTGTCAATCACGACACGATACCGGCCTTCTTTGAGCTGGGTGCGCTGTTTATGAGCGATACAGAAACCCCATCGCGGCGAATAATATGAGGTGATATACGGAACAGCATCGGGTTGCTCGGGTATGGAGTGGAGGTGCTCGTCAAGCTCCTGCAAACTCATCGAGGTGGCTATCGGTGTAGAATAGGAGACAACATGCAAGTTGTTCTCTCGCCAGTCGATTACCCGTTTCTGAGTCTCATCCATCACGTAGGCATCGCGTATGTTCCACTCGTTCGGCACCTCCCAGTCGAAGGCCCGGGTACCGGAAGGAACCTCATGGATGGTTAAGGCAGGCAAGAGTTGCTGGATCTCGCGCAGCGTCTGCCGGACACCGTTGCCTGTAATGCTGCGGGGAAACGGGAAGATTCTTTTGACAAAGGCATATATTTGCCGGTGCAGGTTGTTGTCAGGTTCACTGCCTGTATTCATCCGCCTTTCCTTTCATCTTGAACCAATAAGCCGATGCGGATGCTCGAGGGCTTCGGAGCGCAAAGGGTTGCCATATTGAGCGTACAATTCCCGCGTTTTCTGTCTGGAGGCAGCGGTCAGGAAATACAGTTCATCGTCTCGCAAACGCCTGCACCAGCCTTCCACCAGGTGGTCTGTGCGGAACCAGAGCAGTTTTCCTCTCCCGAGAGGCAATTGATGCAAGAGCCCGTTATTGCGCAGGTCAAGGGCAAGTCGATCCCAGTCGTAATCGACTGCACCCTCGATTAAAGGGCGGACGCGGTACTGAACAACGATTTGCTGCTCGGAATCAGCCAGGCGAATGATACCAGGAAAGGGCTTCAGATAGCGGTAACCGATGTCAACAACTTCTTCGACGTAGTGGATGAACGTGTTGGCACTAAACGAAGCGCCGAGGAACACCACTGCGGCACCATGTTCTACCAACTCGCCAAAGGTCGAAGCTGCGGAGAAGGGGTTTGCTACCGGCTCCAGTGAAAAAGTGCGACGATTATTGTAGACACAGAAATTGAAGATGGGCGTCAAAGTCCTTTGGTTGGGATAGCACTGCCGCGCGTATTCATTCAAAGTGCCCACCTGGCATGGATCAACCAACGGATTGTACACCCGAGTCCGGCAGAAATCGTAGTTGAAGGTTGGAAACAGGAGTATCCGTCCACCGGAAGATTCAGTAAGGATCTGAAGCAACTCGGCAAGTTGTTCCTGCAAGGGAACACCGCGCTGCACAAATCTTATGCCGAGCAAGTCGGTGTGGAAGACAACCGCCTCACGGTCAAGGTGAGCAAAAGCCTTTTGCACCTCTTGAACGATCTGCTGGCGAGAGGGAGATGATCCCATTATCTGCCCCTTTCCGTTTCCAGCAGCTCAACGACACCAAAGGTGCGACTGAACACGAAAGCGATGCGCCGCTGGGCGAAAGCCGTCGCCTGGGCAGGCTGTCGGACGAGATGAAAACCATATTGGCGACACTTGCGCAGAGCCGCTTCAAGGTCGTCCACTTCGTAGCAAATATGTAGAAGCTGGTTACCCTTCTTGAGGCTGGCAGATATGGGGGAGTCATCTTTTGCCGGCTCTATGAGCTCCAAGTCACAGCCGTTCAGCGAGACAAACGCCACCTTCACGCCCTGCAGGGCATCATGGGTGGGGCGGCACGTCGGGCAGACATCTTCAATAGCCCTGACGGCGACGCCGATGTGATGAAAGCGAGCACCACTGCCGAAATATTCCAGATTCATAAAGCATCCTTCCTAACCAGCTCGATGCCATTCGGTGTTGGCAAGGGAGACTCCAGACGCAGGGTAAATGACTCACCGCTGGCGTCCACCTCGAAGCCTGAACGCTCTTGCCAAAAGGCCAGGCAGACTTTGTTCTTGGGGGTGGGCACGTATTTCGCCCTGAGATGCTTGACGCCGAATGCCATTGTCGTGTTGGCGACAAAACTGAGTATCATTTCCTCCACTTTGCGACCTATCACACGGCAGCTCAGAACAAAATCAACAAACGAAGCCGAGCCCCCTTCTATCTCGATGCTGGCGATCCCGGTCAAACCGGCATCTCCGAATTTATCCAGCACCCGAAACGTCCACAAGTGGTGGTTTTCCTGCTCGGCCCACGCCGCGAGGTCCGCCTCGCCCATGCGCCGGGTGGAAAGGTTCATTTGGTTCGTCTTGTTCACCAACTGGGCAGCGCGAGGGAGGTTGGAGGCATTCAGAGGCTCGACGATCACTCTCGTTCCCAAGGAGCATACCCATTCATCGAAAGACTTCACCCGGTCACGCATGGCCACCCGCTGGCGTTCTGCCGCATATAACCTGGTTCTTTTCAGGTCCTCTTCGGTGATGGCAGGCCCATCGAAACAGGTCAGCTCGAGCAGTGCCTTCTTATAAAGAAGTTTGTCCGCAGGCCATTCGGGCACCAGGACTTCTGGAAGCGCTTCTCTGACCCGTGAGCGTTCGACTGGGTTATCGTCAATAAAGACGGCCGACTGAAGGCCAAGGTTGAGCTCCGAGACCAGCTCCTGTATGTTGCCGGCCTTGTCGTCCCAGTTAATTCGCCAGCCGGCAAAATCTTCCAGGCGCAGCACCATTTCCGGGTGACGAGAGATGGCTTCGACAGCGATGCTCTCCTCGTTCTTGCTGACGATGCCGAGCAGAATGCCACGATTCTTCATTGCCTTCAGCGCGGCCTGAAAATCTACAAAAGACTCGCCTATCGGATCATGGCCCCCGAGGCGAAGGTCCTCCGAGCCTACATCCCCGACAACTCCACCCCACAGGGTGTCGTCAAGGTCTAAGATGATGAGTTTGCGGGCCTGTCCAAATACACCTTGGATGGCAGCCTTGACATCCTTGACCGCCTCCTTGAACACCTCATTGCCAAAGCCCGTCTTGCCCAGATACCACAGCTTGGGGTTGTGAGCATTCCTGGCGCCCGCCAGTTCCACCCACCGTTGGGCATTCAAAACGTAAACATTTGCAGCTCCCTTCAACCCGTCGATCAGCCTCAGGTTGGCGCGCATCAACACACTGGCGATGCCGTATTCGCTCTTGAGATCGATCATGCCAAGGCCCCGGCAGTATGTCGATACAACCCAGGAAGGTACAAATACCGCTTGCACCCTTTTCGCGACACGGCTCAGCAGCTGGCAATAGGCATCGACTTCTTCGAGGCAATTTTCGATCGGAAACCGAGAGTACTCCAGGAAAGTGTTGAATGACTCCAGCACCCTGTGCGGTTGGGTCCAGACGATAAGGAACTCAACCGGCTCCTGCCAGCAAGGGAGTGAGAAATCCGTAAGCGTTTGCATCACCTGGCCAAAGGGGGCAACACTGGCCAGGACGCTGGGTTCATTCCCATCGTTGCTGAGGTATCCGGCGAAGTTCTCGGCGTTAAAGTCTGACACAATCAACGTTCGGACGGTTTTGCCGCTGGCCATAAGCTTCACTCCTTCTCAGCCTGCACCGCGCTCGCTTCGATAAGCTTGCTGACATACGCCGTCAGTGTTTGAACGTTCTGAAACGGACCGTCATGCTGCGAAATGGCCCGATCATCCGACAGGGTGATCTCGACACCGAATTTCTCGAAGATCTGCTCCTCCACGATCACGATCAGATTTACCAGCCCCAAAGAATCCAGCCATCCCCCGTGGCCGAAAAGCGCTGTGTCAGAAGAAACCGGCACTTGCCGTTCCGGAGGAAGCTGCAGGTTGAGTTCTTCAAGAGCTTTCATGATCTGTGTAGTCAGATCTGTCATCCTGTTCGCCATTTGAAGGTTCCTCTTTGTTGTGGTGTCCGGCGCTGACTCGCGAAACAAATAACGTTTCTGAATAATGCGACGATGCTAAAACGTTCTCTATTTATCACAATTCGGCAAGTCAAAGTAGTACGATGGTCATCAAGATACCTTCTCACTCACGGTATGAAACCGTATCTCCCATTCCATGCGAATTGGAGGAATACCCCGTCTCATTGGACAATCCTCGATGCAATCAAGAAGCTCGCCAAAGTTCTGACTCAATGGTGTCAACCGAACCGCTCTCCATGAGCCCGCCTGTGCAGTTAGGAAGCATGTCATGAAGGATGAAAGGATTTCATTCTTCACGACCATGATCACCCTTATAGTCGGGTGAGTATAAGCGGAAGAATCCCCGAAACTCATCTTTTGGGCACCCCGCGACCATCAGTCCGGGATCACAGGTCCCTCAACGGCCCGCTCGTGGCATAGTCCTTGCTAAACCAAGAATCGGCTCTGAACGCTGGAATGTTGGCCCCTTCACGAGGTCGGAATTTGCCGTCCCCATGACAACCCATCAGATCAGCACCGCGGGCTCGGGACTGCGGATTGAGTGATATTTCTGACCTCCGCGCCGAAGGCAGGGGGAAAACCAAGACTGACCCTATTTAGGATGGTGGCGCTCATGGATTTAACCGATTCGACGATTCTCATCACGGGAGGCACCGGCTCCTTTGGCAGGAAATTCACCGAAGTGGTGCTCCAGAAAGAAAAGCCGCGCAAGATCATCATCTTCAGTCGTGATGAACTCAAGCAGCACGACATGCGCGTCCAGTTCGACGACCCCCGGCTGAGCTTCTTCGTGGGTGACGTGCGGGACCGGGAGCGGCTCATGCGAGCCTTTCAGGCCAAAGTCGACGTCGTCGTGCATGCGGCAGCCCTCAAGCAGGTTCCCTCGTGTGAATACAATCCCTTTGAGGCGATCAAGACCAACATTCTTGGCGCCCAAAACGTGATTGACGCGGCCATCGACTGCAAAATCACCAAAGTCCTGGCGCTGAGCACCGACAAGGCGGTGAACCCGGTAAATCTTTACGGCGCCACCAAACTCTGTGCGGAAAAACTTTTCGTCCAGGGCAACTCTTATGTAGGTGGACGAGATACGCGCTTCAGTTGTGTTCGCTATGGCAATGTGGTGGGAAGCCGGGGAAGTGTCATCCCGCTTTTTCAAATGCAGCGGGAAAACGGCGCGGTGACCGTGACCGACGATCGCATGACGCGCTTTTGGGTAACCCTTGAGCAAGGGGTTGAGTTCGTCCTGCGCTGTATCAAGTTGATGCGGGGCGGTGAGGTCTTTGTCCCTCGCTTGCCCAGCATGGGAATCATGGAGCTGGTCAAGGCCGTGGCCCCCGGCTGTACGGTTCATCATACCGGCGTGAGACCCGGTGAAAAACTCAGTGAGACGCTCATTTCCGCTGATGAAGCCCGACATACGGTAACCCTGGACTCTTTTTTCATCATTCTTCCCGAACATGCGTATTGGGGTTTGGAAACCTGGGCCATGGCCCAACCTCTTCCGGAAGGGTTTGTCTACAGCAGCGACACCAACGACCAGTGGCTGACCAGTGAGGAACTGCGCCTCATGGTGGATTCTCTGTAATGGCTTCTTCCCTCGCCTTGCACGGAGGAACACCGGTCCGGGCAACCCTCCTGCCTTACTGCCGCCACCTGATTGACGAAGAGGATATTGCCGCGGTGACGGAGGTGCTGCGCTCCGATTGGCTCACCACCGGGCCCTATGTGGCAAAGCTCGAACGCGCCTTTGCCTCCCTTGCGGGAACGAGAGAAGCCGTCGCCGTGAACAGCGGAACGGCTGCTCTGCATGCGGCGATGCATGCTCTCGGCATTGGTCCGGGAGACGAAGTCGTTGTTCCCGCGCTGACTTTCGCCGCCACGGCCAACTGTGTGGTCTACCAGGGAGGAACTCCCGTCTTTGCCGATGTCGATCCTGGCACCCTGTTGATTGATCCTGTGGATGTTGTGACCAAGCTATCCTCCAGGACCAAAGCCATCATTGCCGTGGATTATGCCGGCCAACCTTGTGACTACGACGCTCTGACAAGGATCGCCTCCCGCCACAAACTCGCTCTCGTAGCGGATGCCTGCCACAGTCTGGGGGCCACCTACAAAGGCCGCCAGGCGGGTAGTCTGGCCGACCTGAACATCTTCAGCCTCCATCCCGCCAAGCACGTCACTACGGGAGAGGGAGGCGTCGTCACCACTAATGATCCGGCCTTGGCCGAGCGCATGCGAATCTTTAGAAATCACGGCATCTCCGCCGATCATTGCCAAAGGCATCTCCAAAATACCTGGTTCTACGAGATGACCGAATTGGGTTTAAACTACCGCCTGACCGATTTTCAGTGTGCTCTTGGGTTGAGTCAACTGACCAAGCAGAGACCCTGGTTGGAGAGGCGGCGGACCATCGCTTCTTGCTATGACGAGGCGTTCTCTCAAACTCCTACTATTCGCCCTCTGTCCAAACGTGCCGAAATCGAGCATGCCTATCATCTCTATGTGATCCGGCTCCAGCAAGCTGCGCTGAAAACTGACCGTACCACCATCTATGGAGCTTTGCGAGCGGAAGGGATTGGCGCAAATGTTCACTATATACCCGTTCATTTCCATCCCTTTTATCAAGGGCGCTTTGGGACCGGACCCGGTTTGTGCCCCGTGGCGGAGCTCGCCTACGAACAAATCCTCACGCTTCCCGTCTTTCCCGCCATGAGCGATGCCGACATCGCCGATGTTGTTACTGCCGTTCTCAAGGTAATGGAGGCTTTTCAGGCATGACCGTGCGTTTTGTGGCTGAGGTATCCAGCAATCACCATCGAGATCTGGGGCGGTGCCTGGCATTCATCGACAAGGCGGCGGCCATCGGGTGCGATGCCGTAAAATTTCAACTCTTCAGAATCCGCGAGCTTTTTGCTCCGGAAATCCTGGCCAGGAGCGAGATGCATCGTCGGCGTGAGGCGTGGGAGTTGCCTGGGGAATTTCTGCCCCGCCTTGCCGCCCGCTGCGGCGAGCGTGGCCTTCAATTCGGCTGCACACCGTTTTACCTGGAAGCCGTCCCAGAATTGCTCCCTTTTGTAGACTTCTTCAAAATTGCTTCCTATGAACTGTTGTGGGATGACTTGCTCATCTCCTGTGGCGAAACCGGAAAGCCCGTCGTGCTCTCCACGGGGATGGCAACTTTGCAGGAGATCGCCTCGGCGGTGGAGGTGTCCCGGAAGGCTGGGTGCCATGACCTGACCCTGCTCCATTGTGTGTCCGGCTATCCCACCCCGGCGGACCAGTGCAACCTGGCTGCCATCCAAACCCTGCGAGAAAAGTTCATGTGCAAGGTGGGATGGTCGGACCACACGGTGTCACCGGCCGTCGTTCACCGGGCGGTACACCGGTGGGGTGCCCAGATGGTCGAATTTCACCTTGATCTGGATGGCCAGGGCGAGGAATTTTCCTCCGGACACTGTTGGTTGCCCGAAACAATTGGACCGGTCATCGCTGGCGTGCATGAAGCCCTTCTCGCCGATGGTGCAGCGGATAAGCTCCCCGCCCCAATTGAACTTCCCGACCGGGAATGGCGCGCGGACCCGGCGGATGGCTTGCGTCCTTTGAGGCATGTGAGGAAAGCCTGGCATGGATAAACCCAAGGTCGCCGCCATCATCCAGGCCCGCATGGGATCGAGCCGCTTACCGGGGAAAGTGCTGCTGCCGCTCGTCGGCAAACCGGTGCTCTGGCACATCATCCATCGTTTGCGTAAATGCCGCACGCTCGATGTGATTGCGGTGGCCACTTCCGAGCGTCTCGAGGACGACACCCTGGCGGCCTGGTGCGAAGAGGAAGGCGTTCCGGTGGTGCGCGGTTCCGAGAATAACGTGCTGCAGCGCTACGCCTTGGCCGCGGACGTGTTGAAGGCCGACTACATAGTCCGCGTCACCGGCGATGCCCCGCTGGTGGACCCTGACCTTCTTGACTGTATGATCGACAGGCTGCACGCCACGGGGGCCGATTACTGCGTTGGCGAGCCGGAGGTGGCATCCATTCACGAGGGTTTTGCACCTCTTACGCGCGCAGCGCTGGAGCGGATGATGAATGAGGCCGGGGAGGACCCGGTCGCCCGTGAGCATGTGGACGCATATATCAAGCACCATCCGGAAGATTTTCGGATCTGCTGCGTTCCCATCCCGGAGGCACACCGCATCGAGGGGACGCGGGCGTCAGTGGATACCCCGTCCGATCTCGTGTTTCTCGAAACCCTCTATAGTCAACTCAATGCCGAGCCGGGAGAACTCGATGTGGCTGCCGCAGTCGCGCTGCTGCGACATCGCCCGGAACTCATGGCCATCAACGCCCATGTACGACAGAAAACCGCCACCGCCGGCAGTTACCGCCTGGTGATCCGCTGCGACGGTACCCCGAAGATAGGTCTGGGGCACGTTGTTCGTTGTCTCGCTGTGGCGCAACGCCTGCGGGATACTCACGGGGTGGGGGTCAGCTTTGCCTTGAGCGCCGAGGAGCCGGGACCGGCGATGGTGCATGAAGCCAGGTTTCCATTTGACCTGTGGGACGCCAAGACGCATGAAGGCGCCTGGCTGCAGACGGTACTGACCAAGCGCAGGGCAGAGGCTCTGCTGCTCGACATACGCACCGAGCTTGCCGTGGGGCAACTGGCGGCCTGGCGCCGTGAAGGACTGCTCGTGGCCGTCCTGGACGACCCCAGTGATCGCAGGCTGGCCGCAGCACTGGCCTTCTATCCGCCGGTGCCGCAATTGCGGGAGATCGACTGGAGCGGGTTCGATGGCGAACTTTGCAGCGGTTGGGAGTGGTTGCCGCTTCGCCCCGGCTTCGACCGCAAACTGTCCGAGCCGAATAACCCGACACCAAGGGTGGCGGTCACCATGGGTGCCAGCGACCCGGCGGGACTGTCGCTGCGGGCGCTGCGGGCGTTGGAAGCGGTCGACCGCCAGCTGCAGGTGCGGCTCATCCTTGGCCGGGCCTTTGCTCATCGCGCCGCCTTGGAGAAGCTTCTGCCCGATTTGCGGCAGCCCCTGGAAATCGTCAAGGACGTCACCGATATGCCTGCCGCCCTGGCCGATACTGACCTGGCCGTGGCCTCCTTTGGCGTCACCGCCTGGGAATTGGCGTCTTTGGGAGTGCCAGCGGTACTACTCGGACTCAGTTTCGACCACGCCCGCTCTGCCGAAGCCTTACACAGGGCCGGCATGGCCCGGTCCCTGGGCGAGCACACGGCCGTTAGTGACACCGCCCTCACCACCGCCATTGCCGACCTGCTGGCCGACCCCACGGCCCGCCGGGCCATGCGCTCCGCCTGCGCGCCGATGGACGGGCTGGGAGCCGAGCGCATCGCAAGCCGGCTGGTGAAAAGCCTTGCGGCCCGCTCCGCCCGGCCAACCGTCCCTCCGGAAAGGATTGGCCGATGACCACTCTACCCTGGCAAGCCTGCGACAGCTTCACGGGCAACCGTACCAACGAAGCTCTCACCGCCCACCGGCCCTGCCCCGTGTGCGGCGCCGATGCTCCACAGGAATTCCTGCGCCGCCCCGGCTTCCAGTTCTTTACCGACAGTGCCGTCCTCCCCAAGCGGACCGATGTGACCGAGGCCCAGTGCGGCTCCTGTTACGCCCTCTATCTCAACCCTGCTTACACGGCTTGGGGCTTTGAAGTGCTCTTTGCCGAAGCCGGCTGCTCCTACGGCGCCACCGAAGGTCGACCCCTTGAGCAGATCCGCTGGCTCACCGAACACGGCCTCCTCGCCCCCGGCCGCAGCGTCCTCGACGTGGGCTGCCATGACGGCCGCTTTCTGGCGCAAATGCCGGATCATGTACGTCGTCTCGGAATAGACATTGATGCCCCTGCAATCGAACGCGGCCGACGTCAGTTCGGCAATCTCAGCATGCAACTCATCCACGGTGACTTCGACCGCTTCGCACTTGACAGTCCGCCCGACACCATCACTCTCTACCACGTGCTGGAGCACTTGCCCAAACCGGTGGACACCCTTCTTCACCTGAAGCGTCAGTCCGGGCCGCAGACCCACCTTGTGGTGGAGGTCCCCATCATCGAAAACGGCTTCACCAACGACATCAACAGCTTTTTTTCGGTTCAGCATATGACCCATTTCAGCCGCCGCAGCCTGGCCAATACCCTGGCTCGGGCGGGCTGGGTCATCAAGGAGCAGCTGGAGCAGCCCGACTACAATGGCTGCCGGCTGCTGTGTCGCCCGGCAGTTCCGGCTCCAACAGTTAGCGGTGACCCCGGCGACGGTACTGTGCTCACTCGCATCCTCGATCACATCTCCACAGTGACTGCCGCAGTACAGCAGCAGCTGCGCGCGCTGGAGGGCGCGTCATCCATCGTCATCTGGGGCGGTGGCATGCACACTGAATTTCTCTATCACTATACGGATTTGTTCCGCGACCCGGCCAGACGCTTTATCATCGTTGACAACGATCCATTAAAGCAGGACAAGAGCTGGCGAGGGATCGCCATCCTCCACCCCGCCTCCCTGGCGGCCGTGGATTGGAGCGAGACGCGGTTGGTGCCGTCCAGCTATGCCGGCACCGCTGGCATTGCCCGCGCAGCTCGAGAACGGGGGGTGCCACAGGAACGAATTCTCTCACTCTACGACAGTTTCCGCATCTATTGAAACCAAGGGAGGAAAGGATGAAAGTGGTGATTCTTGCCGGCGGCTATGGCTCCCGCCTCGGCAATCACACCCAGACAGTGCCCAAGCCTATGATCCGGGTAGGTGGTCAACCGCTGCTGTGGCATATCATGAAGATCTACTCTTACTTCGGTTTCAACGATTTCCTGGTGGCGCTGGGCTACAAGGCCGATGTGGTGAAGGAATATTTCCTCAATTTTGATCACTATACCAACGACGTTACCGTCGATCTCATCAGTGGCCGGGCACGGGTTCACCGGCGCGGGACTCCCGAGCCGTGGCAGGTAACCCTGGCCGACACAGGGTTGGAGACCCTCAAAGGAGCGCGGCTCAAACGCATAGCCCATCACCTGAACGTCGAGGTCAACATGCTGACTTACGGCGACGGCGTGGCTGATCTGGACATTCCGGCACTCTTGGCCTTTCACCGTGCCCACGGCAAGACACTCACCATCAGCGGGGTACATCCGCCCTCCCGCTTCGGGGAGATGTTGGAGCAGGAGCATCGCGTACTGAGTTTCGAAGAGAAGCCCCAGGCCTCTTGCGGCCGCATTAACGGAGGCTATATGGTATTCAACCGGGCCTTGCTGGATGAGTTGACCACCAGCCCCGACTGTGATCTTGAACGCGGTGCCATTGAGCGCCTGGTAGGCCGGGGCGAGGTGATGATGTACCGTCACGACGGCCAGTGGGCCTGCGTGGACCACGAACGCGACCTGAACCATCTCAACCGGCTGTGGGAGCGGGGTGAGGCCTTCTGGAAACTCTGGCAGGACGAGGAGTGAGAGACCGATGCTGTCGGCACATGACGTGATTCGAGCCGACCTGGCTTATGTGTTCGACCAGGCGCAGGAGGAACTGGCCGGTTTCGCCGGTGACCGGGTGCTCATCACTGGCGGTGCTGGATTTCTCGGTTACTACCTGGTTCATACGCTGCTGTATTGGAATACCCGCCACCCGGATCGACCCATTGAGGTGATCCTTACTGACAACTTTCTGCGAGGGGAACCCGACTGGGTCGGCCCTCTGTTCCGCACGGCCCACTGCCGGGTCCTGACCTGGGACGTGCGGCAACCCTGGCCATCGGAGCTGCCAGCCTGCTCCTGGGTGCTGCACGCCGCCTCCATCGCCTCCCCCATCTACTATCGCAAGAGGCCCATCGAGACCATCGAGGCTAACATCACCGGTCTGATCACCCTGCTGCACCGCTGCCGCGAAGAACAGGAGCGGGCCACCGCCGTGAAAGGGATGCTGTTCTTTTCCAGCAGCGAGATTTATGGCGATCCAGATCGAGCCCACATTCCCACCGCCGAGGACTACAACGGGAATGTTTCCTGCACCGGTCCCCGGGCCTGCTACGACGAATCCAAGCGCCTAGGTGAGACCCTCTGCGTCAGCTTCGCCCGCCAACATGGCTTGCGAGTGATGTCCGCACGGCCTTTCAACAACTACGGGCCGGGGCTGAAGATCTCTGACCGCCGGGTCATTCCCGATTTCGCCCGCAATATCCTCACCAACGAGGACATCGTCTTGCTCTCCGACGGCTCCCCCACTCGCACCTTCTGCTATATCGCCGACGCTGTCGTCGGTTATCTGAAGATCCTGGCGTGGGGCAATGCAGGGGAGGCTTACAACATTGGCGTCGCAGAGCCGGAAATCAGCATGTACGACCTTGCTCACCAACTGGCGGGGTTGGGCCGGGAATTGTTCGGCTATCGAGGCAAAGTGCGACGACAGGTGGACCTTGACACCGATTACCTGGTTGATAATCCCAATCGTCGCTGCCCCGTTATCGACAAGGCACGCGACGAACTCGGCTACGATCCCCAAATCCCGTTGGACGACGGCCTGCGCCGCACGCTGGTATGGTACAACGAAAACCGAGACGGGAATGATGCCTGAGGCGATGAAGATTTCCATAGTGGGCACCGGATATGTGGGGTTAGTCTCCGGGGCATGTCTGGCTGAGGCTGGCCACAACGTCACTTGTGTCGATATCGATCCGGACAGGGTAGCGACCATCAATGACGGCCGCAGCCCCGTTTGGGAACCCGGGCTCGGTGAATTGCTGATCCGCCACCGAGGCAGCCGGCTCCACGCCACCACCAATCTCGCAGAGGCCGTGCACGCCACGGACGTTAGCTTTATCACCGTTGGCACCCCCTTCGACGGTCAGACTATCGACCTCTCCCAGGTGCGCGCCTGTACCGAGGCCATCGGCCGGGTACTCGCCGAGAAGCAGCAGTTCCATCTTGTGGTTGTCAAGAGCACGGTCGTGCCCGGGACCACAGAAACCGAGGTGAAGCCAGGCCTTGAGCGGGCCTCGGGCAAGCTGGCGGGGGTGGATTTCGGTCTGGCAATGAACCCTGAATTCTTACGGGAGGGCGTCGCCATCCGCGATTTCCTGGCACCCGACCGCATCGCCATCGGTGTCCTCGATGATCGCAGTCGGGCCCTGATGGAACGAGTTTACGCTACTTTCCTCGGCGCCGAGCTGGTTATCACCACCCCGCGGACGGCGGAGATGATTAAGTACGCCGCCAATAGCCTGCTGGCCACGCTCATTTCCTTCAGCAACGAGATCGCTAACCTCAGCTCGGCGATTGGCGGCATCGACATCAATGAGGTAATGCGCGGGCTGCACTTGGACCATCGCATCAGTCCAATCCTGGCGGACGGCAATCGGCTTACGCCGGGCCTGGTGAACTACCTGATGGCCGGTCCCGGCTTCGGCGGGAGCTGCTTTCCCAAGGATTTGAAGGCTCTGATTGCCCACGGCCGCACCTTTGGCTACGAACCACGCCTGTTGGCAGAGGTGATGAACGTTAACGAGGCCCAACCCTTGAGGGTGAGGGCACTGCTGGAGAAACACCTGTCCCATCTGGAAGGGCGACGGCTGGCGCTGCTCGGCGTGGCCTTCAAGCCCGATACTGACGACACTCGTGAGTCGCCGTCGCTTAAGCTGGCGCGGGCTCTGCTGCCCACTGGCTGTCTGCTGCAGGTGTTCGACCCGGTCGCTCGGCTGCCCGGCGACTTGGCCAGCCATTCCAGGGTAGCAGTGGCACCGACCTTGGAAGCAGCTGTCTCCGGCGCCGAGGCGGTCCTCGTGATGACCTGCTGGGAGTCCTTCAAGGTGTTGCCGCGGCTGCTGGCCGAAGTGACGCCGCCACCAGTTGTTATCGACGCCCGGCGTATGTTCGGCCGGGACATGTTTCCCCGTTACGATGGAATCGGTTTATGACACCGGAAGAACTGAAGCAGTCCATCCTTGCGCAGGTGAGGGAGTTTCACCGCGCAGCCCACGGCACCAAGCCCTTCCATCCCGGACGGACCCTGGTCAATTACGCCGGCCGGGTTTACGGCCCCGAAGAGCTGGTCAACACTGTGGACGCGGCGTTGGAGTTCTATCTTACTGCCAGCCGCTACGCCAGCCAGCTGGAGGAGAAGTTACGCTCCTTCTTCGGCGCCAGGCGTGCGCTGCTGGTCAATTCTGGCTCCTCGGCCAATCTGCTGATGGTGGCCGCGCTTAAGTCCAGCAAGCTGGCGCGGCCCTTGCGGGAGGGCGACGAAGTCATCACCCCTGCGGTTACCTTCCCCACCACCCTGGCACCAATCGTTCAAAACGGCCTGGTGCCGGTATTTGTCGACTGTGAGCCCGACACCTTCAATCTAGACCCGGAGCAAGTGGCGGCGGCCATCAGTCCGAAAACCAAGGCTATCTTCGCGCCTCACACCTTGGGCAGCCCGTGGCATCTTGCCACCCTTTCCGAGTTGTGCCGTGAGCGGGACCTGTATCTCTTGGAGGACTGCTGCGACGCTCTTGGCGCCACCTACGACGGACGTCCGGCGGGCAGCTTCGGCGCCATGAGTTCGCTCAGCTTTTTTCCCGCCCATCAGATGACCATGGGTGAGGGCGGAGCGGTCATCGTCAATGATAATGACCTGGTACGGCCGGCCCGCTCCATCCGCGACTGGGGCAAGGACTGTTGGTGTGAACCGGGCAGGAACGACAGCTGTACCAACCGCTTCGGGGGGCAGTACGGCGACCTGCCCTTCGGCTATGACCACAAGTACGTGTTCTCAGACATCGGTTACAACCTCAAGGTCACTGACCTGCAGGCCGCCATCGGGGTAGCTCAGTGGGAACGAGTACCCGGCTTCGTGGAAGCCCGTCGCGCCAACTACACCTTTTACCGGCAGGCACTGGAACCCTTTGCCGATAAGCTGGCCTTCGCCCGCCTTGACCCTCGGGCCAACCCCTCCTGGTTCGGCTTTCCCGTCACCGTCCGCCGCGGCGTGGAGCGGGCGAAGTTGGTCCGGTTCCTGGAACAGCAGAAAGTTGAGACGCGGCTCATGTTCGGCGGCAACATCCTCAAGCAGCCTGGCTACAGGAACATCCGCCACCGCGTGGCCGGGAGGTTGACCGAATCAGATCGGGTGCTGCGCGACAGCTTCTTCATCGGCGTCTATCCAGGGCTGACCGAGGAGCAGCGGCAATATGTAGTGGCACAGTTTACCCGCTTCCTGCAGGGGGCCGTATGAGGATTCTGGTCACCGGCGCCTCCGGTTTTCTTGGCGCCCAGCTTGCACGGCTACTGGTGGCAGCGGGCCACAACGTCATCGCCGGCTGCCGCCGCCCGAAGGCCGCTTGGCGCCTGGGGGATCTGGACTTAGTGCCACAGCCCCTGGACGTGACCGATGAAACTTCGGTGCGGACCCTCTTCGCCGCTTCCCAGCCCGAGACGGTGATCCACTGTGCCGCCAGCGGCGTGGCCTGGAATCGACAAGACCCGGCGCAACTCTATGCCGTTAATGTGGAAGGCACCGAGCGCGTGTTGCGGGCACTGGCCGTTGGCGGCGGGCGTTTCGTGCAGGTTGGATCTTGTTTCGAGTATGGCCATGCCGATCACGATTTGCGGGAATCCGATCCCCTGCGGCCCAAGTCGGTCTACGGAGTGTCCAAGGCAGCCGCATCCCGACTGGCCTTGTGTCTGGGTGAGTACCTGGGTGTGGCGACACTGGTGGTGCGTCCCTTCGGCCTATGGGGAGAAAGAGAAGATGCAGATCGATTAGCACCGGCGGTGGTGTTGGCCTCCGTGCAGCGGAAACCGTTGGAACTCACCCCAGGAGAACAAGTGAGGGATTACACCCATGTGGAGGACGCAGCCCGGATCATCGTCCGCCTCGCGACCTGTGCCGATTTCGCTGCCGGCAAGGTCTTCAACCTCGCCAGCGGCCAGCCGCAGAGCCTGGCCGATTTTGCCCGGCGACTGGCTCGCGTGCTCGGGGGAGTCGACCTGCTGCATTTCGGAGCCCGCCCTTACCGCAAAGGGGAGATGATGCGGCTGGTGGCTGATGTGGACCGCCTGCGTGCCCTGAAGGTGCTGCCGCCACTGGACAGCGCACTCTTCGCTCGGCGGGTGCACGCTCTGGCTAAAGAGCTTGCACGGCGGAATACCGCCGACAAGGAGTGAGGTTATGGATATCATTGTCGCCACCGCCATCGGCAAAAGCCGTGACGGGCGTTATTTCGACCTCTTCCCCAGCCGCTGGTCGGCTATGGCTGCCTACCACACCAACACCTTCTACCCCTATGATCTGGCCTACCTGTCGAGCATGCTCAAGCGCGACACCCATGCCCGTGTTAAGCTGATCGACGGCAACTACCAGGGCTATACCATTGGCAAGTACGTGGAGGTGTTGACCGCGGAGCGTCCCGACCTCCTGGTTCTGGAGGCCGACAGCCTCACCTACGGCGAGGACATGGAGATGATCCGTACACTGAAAGCGCGGATTCCGGTGAAGGCCCTATTGTGCGGCCCCTATCCGACCTACGCCCCAGCGCAGGCTCTGCGAGACGGCGCCGATTTCGTCGCCCTGGGAGAATTTCAGGGGGCCATCGTGGATTTTGTTCGCCGCAGCCTCGACCCCGCTACCCCGGGTCTCTGGCCTAACGGCCGCAGTGCTCTGCTCGACGTCAACAGCCTGCCCCTGCCCGAGGATGACGACATTTCCCGCCGAGACTACTGCCGCCTCTACGCCTGTGAATATCGCGAGATCGAGGTGTTTCCAACCCGCGGCTGCCCCGTGAGCTGCAACTATTGCGTGGCCCGCAACGTCTACTACGGAGTTCCCAACTTCCGGCCGCGAGATCCACAGAACGTTGTGGCCGAACTGCAGACCCTGCTGCGGCGCTACCCGGAGTTGGAGGGCTTCTTCTTCGATGAGGAAAGCCATACCGCCAGCCGTGATTACATCCGGCGTCTGTGCCGGGCCTTGATTGACGCCGGGCTCAACCATTACCGGTACGAGTGTATGACCAACTACGCCACCCTCGACCGTGAGGTGCTGGAGCAGATGAAGCGCGCGGGCTATTACAAGGTTCGCATCGGCGTCGAAACGCTGGACATCCCCAACGCCGAGCAGATCTTCAGCGGACGCTGGAAGAGAAACGTGGCGAAGCTGATGGAGGTGATGCATGACTGCCGGGAGCTCGGGATCAAGGTCTATGGCACTTTCTCCGTGGGCACTCTCGGCGCCACCGCTGAAACCGACCGCGCCACCCTGCGTTCCCTGCGTCTGCTGTGCGAGGAAGGGCTGATGCAGGACTTTCAGGTATCCATCAACACCCCCATGCCTGGCACACCCTTCTACGAGCAGGTGAAGGCGGCCGGTTACCTGGTCACCGACGACCCTGCCCTGCAGAACGGCAACTGCACTTGCGTGGTTTCCTTCCCCGGTTACCCCAGGGAGGAGATCGAGGAGGTATTCGCCGAATTCACGGCCTTTCGAGTGGCATGCATGCAGGCCAACCGCGAACGGGGCGTCCACTACAGCATGTACGATGAGGAATGGGTAGCGAAGGTTCTGCAAATGACCAGACTCTCGGCCGAGTACCGGTAACAGGAGATGCCCGTGCCTCGCATCAGCATTTGTATTCCCAATTACAACATGGCGGCCTACGTGGGCGAGGCCATCGCCAGCGGCCTGAACCAGACGGAGCCGGATCTGGAGGTGGTGGTGGTTGACAACGCCTCCACCGACGGTTCCTGGGACATCATTCGCGACTATGCCAACCGCGACCCCCGGGTGCGTCCCTATCGCCACGAGGAACTGGTGCGGATGCCGGCCAACTGGAACCGCTGCGTACGTCGCGCCACGGGGGACACCCTGGTGCTGCTCAGCGCCGACGACATCCTGCGCCCCGGGTTCGCCGCCGCTTGTCTGGCGCTCTTCGACCGTCGCCCTGATCTGGGCTACGTCTGGGCTGAGCGCAGCCACCTGAATGAGCAGGGATGCGTGACCGACATCCCCCCCTTCTACACCGCCGGCGGCTTCATCCCCGGCGCCGAGGAGGCCCGCATCAATCTCATCGGCGGCCACACCGCCCCTTCGCAAATGCTGGTTCGAACCTCATGCCTGCACGACATCGGCGGGTACGACGAGCGCTTCGACTGGGCGTTCGACATTCACGCCAAGCTCAATCTGTGCCTTCGCTGGGACGTGGGATACGTGCAGGCACCCCTGTGCCTCTACCGGGTTCACCAGGGGGCAAGCACTTCGCGCATGACCTTGCGAAAGCTTGGGGTGATGGAGATTTACCGAGTGAAGTGCGACATTCTTGACCATCTGCCACCGGAACATGCCGGACTGACCCGCTACGCCGACGTCATGATCCGCAAGCTGGCCCGATTGTGTTTGACCTACTGCAGCGAAGTCTGCGCCTCCAGCCATTTTGCGGTAGGCCGGGAGTACCTGCACCTGGCTGAGTCTTTCTGGCCGGAAATCGGCGCCGACGCGACCTTCGCCGCGCTGTCGCTCCAGTGCTGCAAAACGCCTGCCGCAACCGCTTCGCCCCCGGCCCCCGCCGCACCGGCCGGTCCCCCTTATCCGCTGCCCGAGGGCGCCGTCGCCTTCGTCCCAAACCTCATCTGAGGTGACCGCCATGTCCACCACGACACGCATCCTTCATGAGAGCGAGACCACCGACGTGATGTGCCGATGGGAGCGTTTCGATCCTCATCCTCTGGCGACAATGGCGGCAGCGATCATCGCTGTCCAGTCGATTCTCGCGGACGACATTCCGCGCCGCTGGCTACCACAGGATCAGCCAATTGCCGTCGAAGTCCGGCGCCAGCAGCGAGATTGCACCCTTTTTCTTCGATCGAAGGGGCAAGCCTGCTCGGCCCTCCATGCTGCGCTCGCACTCAATGGATTCTTCCCGGTCGAAGACCTATCCGGCCTGCGCAAGATTGACTATAACCTCGAAGGGAACCCGCACGTTTTCATCCCCGGCGTCGATACCCCCTCGGGCTCTCACGGTACGAGCCTGTCGCGGGGCCTGAGGATGGCGCTGGGCCCCCCTAGCATCATCTTTGACACCCTCTAAGGAGCCCTGTATGTACACGACGGCCGTCATCGCCAAACTGCTCAAGACCCGCGGAAAAGCTCTCTACGTCTATCCCGGCGGCACCATCACCCCCATCTTCCATGAGTGTAAGGCGGCCGGCGTGCCCCTCATTTGTGGCAAGACGGAGCAGGGCGCAGGTTATATGGCCATCGCCGACGCCGCGCTTAGCGGCGAACCGGCCTTTGTCGCCGTCACCAGTGGGCCCGGGGCCACCAATCTCATCACCTGCATCGCCGACGCCTGGTTCGACAGCTATCCCTTGGTTTGCCTAACCGGCCAGGTTGGGGTGCGCGACCTCGAGCGCGCTCCCAGCTTACGGCAGCGGGGGTTCCAGGAGACGCCCATTCTCGATATGGTTCGGGCCGTGACCAAGGAGGTGTTTCAACCGCGCAGTGGCGAACAGCTGCTGGAGACGCTCCCGGCAGCCTGGCTCAAGGCCCAGGATGGACGCCCCGGCCCAGTGCTCATCGATCTGCCCATGAGTGCCCAATTGGAAGCCCTCGACCCTGCCCTCCTCGATGCTTTCACGGTCCCGGAACCCCCAGCCCCCCTGGCCGAGGAGCCGACAGCGGCGGAATGGGAGCAGGTTAGCGCCGCCCTTGCCGGCGCCGCGAGACCCCTGCTGCTCCTGGGGGCAGGTGCGTTGAGGGCTGCACCGCAACTGAGGAAGTGGGCGCCTATGCTGGGACTACCTGTAGTGTCGAGCCTGCGAGGATTGGGAATCCTGTCCACCACGGACTCTTTGTGGCAAGGGTGGATCGGTCACACCGGCTTGCCCTGGGCCAATTGGGCCCTGGAGAATGCGGATGTCGTGCTGGTGCTGGGGAGCCGCCTGGATCTCCGCCAGACCGGCACCCAGACGGACCGATTCGACAGGAAGATTCTTATCCATGTAGATATCGACGCTGAGGAACTAAACCACTGCCGAGTGATGCAAGAGCTTACTCTGAGGACTTCCATAGAATCTTTCGTACTGACTGCGCTGGGAACTGACTGGAGCGGACTGCCCGACTGGAGCTCCTGGTGGGGGGAGGTGGCGCGCAAGCAAAAGGAATTGCCGCTGGGGGATCACGGCACCGATCCAGGTGTGGCTCCCGACGCTTTGCTGCGGCTGGTGGACGACCTTACCGGTCACTGCGAGCGGGCGGTGGTGACGGGAGTGGGCAGCCACCAACAGTGGGCAGCCCGGTATTTCGCTGTCGATTATCCCCGCCAGCTGCTGCTGACCTCCGCCGGCCACGGTGCTATGGGTTTTGCACTGCCCGCGGCGCTCGGGGTGAAGCGCCTTCAGCCCCAGAGGCTGGTTATCGTTGCCGACGGGGACGGATCCTTCCAGATGAACCTGCAGGAACTGGCGCTGGTCCAAGAGCTTGGGCTGGCAGTGAAGATTCTGGTGCTGGATAACCAGCGGCTGGGTAATGTCTCCCAGTTTCAGCAGCTCATTTTCCACGACGATCCGGTGACCGGCAATTTCCACAGTCCTGATTTCGTTGCTGTTGCGCGCGCCTACGGCTTGGCGGCCTGGCACCTTGAGCGACTGGATGAGGCTGTGATCCGTTCCTGGCTGGACCATCCCGGCGCTGCGCTGTTGCATGTGCACATTCAGCACGATGCTCCAGTATCACCTTTGCTGCTGGCCGGCCAGAACCTCGATCAGATGTGGTACCGTTAAGCTGCGGATCATGTCGCTTGGGAGGAACCATGAGCCACCCCCCTGATAGACCTGTTGTTCTGGTCACCGGTGCCAGTCGAGGCATCGGTCACGCCATCGCCCGCCGCTTTTTGCAGGACGGCCATCCCGTGGTCGCCTGTTGGTGCTCCTTCGCTGCCGGAGCCAAGATGCTGGAGGGCGAGTTTTCGCGGGTGTTAGCGTTACACCTCGACCTCGCCAGGCGCACTTCCATCTGCAAAGCATTGGAACAGGTTCGAGACCACCTGGGTGGTGAGGTTGGGGTATTGGTCAACAACGGTGCCATCGCTCAAGAAAAACCCTTTCTGGAGATCACTGATGCCGACTGGGACCGTATGCTCGCCGTGAACCTCCGTGGTCCTTTCGCGCTCTCGCAGGAAGTACTGCCTGCGATGATCAAGGCAGGCTGGGGGCGCATCATCAATATTGTCTCCATCGGCGGTCAGTGGGGTGGTATGAATCAGGTGCATTACGCCGCTGCCAAGGCTGGCCTCATCAATCTTACCCGTTCTCTGGCCAAACTCTATTCGTGCCATGGCATCACCTGCAATGCGGTAGCGCCGGGACTGGTAGCCACCGACATGTCGGCGGCCGAATTGGCGTCGGCGGCCGGCCAGGAGAAGGTGAACAACATCCCCGCCCGCCGTTTGGGGACGGTGGAGGAAGTGGCCGCCGCCGTCGCTTTTCTCGCCTCGGAGGTCGCCGGCTACGTCACCGGCCAAACCCTCAACCTCAACGGAGGCATGTACTTTGTCTGAGTATGCAGGAAAGACGCTGCTCTTCGTCGGCGGTGGCATGGAGGCGCTACCGGGCATCGAGAAGGCCCAAACGCTGGGACTCCGTGTCGTGGTAGGCGACATGAACCCTGAGGCCCCCGGGATGCGGTCCGGCCACGACCGGCTCGTTGCGAGCACCTACGACGTTGGGGCCACGGTCGCAGCGGCCCGCCGCTATCATGAGCGGGTGCGGCGACTCGACGGCGTCATGTGCCTGGCCACGGACGTACCACTGACCGTGGCCTCGGTGGCAGCTGAACTGGGACTGCCGGGCATTCCCGTGGGAGTTGCGGCATTGGCCATGGACAAACTGGCCATGAAGCGCAAATTCGCGGCCGACGGCGTGACTGTGCCCTCGTTTGGACCAGTTGAAACCGCGCATCATCTCGCGCAACTGGCGAGAGCGCAGGGACGCCCGCTGGTGCTCAAACCGGTGGACAGCCGCGGCGGCCGCGGGGTCCAACTACTGCTGCCGGGATTCGATCCTGCCGCTGCCTTTGAGCTTGCGCTCGAACAATCTCCTACAGCGCGGGTGATGGTGGAACAATTCCTGCCTGGCCCGCAGATCAGCACTGAAAGCTTCGTCCTTGACGGTGTGGCGTACACACCGGGTTTTGCTGACCGTAACTATGAATTTATTGAGCGCTACGCCCCCTTCTTCATCGAAAACGGCGGCACCATGCCGAGTCAACTGCCGGCGCAGACGCAGCAGGCGGTGCGGCAGTTGGTGCAGCAGGCCGCGGCTTCTCTCGGCGTGGTCAACGGGGTGGTTAAGGGCGACATCGTAGTAAGCGACGGCCGCCCCTACGTCATCGAGTTAGCGGCGCGGCTTTCAGGGGGCTGGTTCTGTACCCACGAAATCCCCCTCAATGTCGGCGTCGATCTGGTGCTGGCGGCAATCCGCCTCTCCCTGGGCCTGTCGGTGGCACCTGAGAGCCTCCAGCCCAAATTCGACCGTGGAGTTGCCTTGCGGCTGATTTTCCCACCGCCGGGCCGGGTGACGGCGGTGCATGGCGAAGCCGCAGCCCAGCGGTTGCCGGGAGTCGAGATGGTGAAGGTTGTGGTGCGCCCAGGCGATGTGGTGCGCCCACCCGCCGATTCCAATGCCTCGGCCGGGCTGGTCATCGCCGTAGCGGAGACCGCCGAAGAAGCCGCCAGGCGAGCTGTGGCGGCGGTGGCAACCATTCGCGTGGAAACGGAGGACATATGAACGTGCTGGTGGTGGCAGCCCATCCGGATGATGAAGTGATCGGCGCCGGCGGCGCCATAGCGCGGCATGTCCGGGAAGGGGACCGGGTGACGGTACTGATCCTCGGCAGCGGCCTATCCTCCCGCCTCAGCAGACCGGAGGCACTGACTGCGGCGGATCAGGCGCAACTGCACGCCGATGCGCGAACCGCAGGAGCGGTGCTCGGCGTTACCGATCTGCGGCTTCTCGAACTGCCCGACAACCGCTTTGACGGCGTCGATCTTCTGGATATCGTCAAGCGGGTGGAAGCCATCGTGGCGGACGTACAGCCAAAAGTGCTCTACACCCATCATCCCGGCGACCTCAACATCGACCACCAACGCACGGCCTTGGCCGTGCTCACGGCCTGTCGGCCGCTGCCAGGCAGCCCGGTGCAGCGCATCCTGGCGATGGAGATTGCCTCCGCAACCGGCTGGGGAGATCCGGGGCAGCCTTTCGTTCCGACCGTCTTTGTTAACATTGCCGTCGACCTGGAGCGCAAACTTGAAGCCATGAACGCCTACCATAGCGAGCTGCGAGATTTCCCGCATGCGCGATCTCTGCTTTCGCTGGAAGCCCGGGCCCGCTTCTGGGGCACCCAAGTGGGGCTGGTTGCGGCCGAACCGTTTGCCCTGCTTCGGGAGGTGCAACCATGACTGCTTCCCTGCGGATCCTTTATGTGGGCGCTCGGCTGGTCGGACGCCGGTGCCTGGAGGCGCTGCTCGCCGCCGGGGCCAATGTCGTCGGCCTGCTCTTTCTGGACGACGCTAAGGCCGGCATTACCGTGGCCCACTGTGATTTCAGCGATCTCATCACTACCCACCGGCTTCACGCACGAACCTTTACCTCCCTGGCAGATCCATCACTACGAGAGTGGGCCGTCACCCTCGTCCCCGACGTAGGGATAGTCGTGGGGGTATCTCAGCTCGTAGGAGCCGAACTTCTAGCGATACCGCGCCAGGGATTCATCGGCATGCACCCCACCATGCTGCCTGAAGGAAGGGGACGAGCACCCATACCGTGGGCACTCATCAAGGGACTGGAGCGCACCGGGGTAAGCCTGTTCTGGTGCGATCCCCAAGCCGATACCGGCGACCTGTTGGCACAGCAGGCACTACCGATCCATTACGAGGACACCGCTGCCATGCTCGGCGCCCGGGCCGATAGGATCGCCGCCGAACTGCTCGTACAGAACCTCCCCCTGCTGGCTACGGGAACTGCCCCCCGGATTCCTCAGGCTGGCACCCTGGCCACGGTATGGCCGCAGCGCAAGCCCGAAGATGGACTGATCGATTGGGCATTGGGAAAGCGGCAACTCTACAATTGGGTGCGGGCGCTGACCCATCCATATCCGGGGGCTTTCACTTTCTGCCGAGGCCGCAAACTTTATGTGTGGAATGCCCGCGAATCTTATGATCTGCGCTCCGGCCCGCCTGGCACCGTGTTGCAAGTGCTACTTCATGGTGCCCTAGTAGCCACCGGGGAGGGTAGCCTGCTCTTGACCCGCCTACAGTGGGAAGGTTGCCCCGAAGATTGTGCGCCATGTGGTCTGCATTCTGGAGACCGGTTGGGAGAGAACAGTTGAATCAACTCCATCTTTTCTCCTTTTTTCACCTCAACCTCATGTTTTCTTCTATAGAGGAAACCGCGAGGAGAGGTGTAATTCGGAGCTGTTACTGGCCCCTCTTGCGAATGGCCAAGGATTCGAAGCTTCAACTGGGAATCGAACTAAGTGGCATCACCCTGGAGATCTTGGCAAAGATCGACCCTGACTGGGTAGACGAACTGCGGGATTTACTGCGGGCAAAGCAGGTGGAATTGATCGGCAGTGGTTACTCTCAGTTGATAGGGCCGTTGGTCCCGGCTGAAGTGAACCGCATCAACCAGCAGTTGGGTATGAAAGTCTATCAGGAACTATTGGGAATGAAACCTGCGCTGGCACTTGTAAACGAGCAGGCATGGTCAGCCGGCCTGGTGGGCCACTACCTTGATGCCGGTTACCGTGCGGTGATCATGGAGTGGGACAATCCAGCCGTTGAGCACCCAGCATGGCCAGGAATTTGGAGATATTATCCTCAGCGGGCGTTAGGCAACGTAGAAGGCGAGTCAATCATAATATTGTGGAATCAGTCATTGGTATTTCAAAAATTCCAACGATATGTCCATGAAGAACTCAGTTTGAGAGAAATGATAAGATTTCTGGGGACCCATACGGACAATGTGGGGCGTTGCCTTGCTTTGTACGGCAACGATGCGGAGATCTTTGATTATCGGCCGGGACGTTTTCAAACTGAGAAGCCGAAAGGCGACACAAACGAGTGGGAACGTGTTGGTGAACTTTATGAGGCCATCCGTCAGGACGCTCGTTTCAGGCTTATTGGGGTAGAGCAGGCTCTTGACTTCATGGATTGGCCCGAGGCAGGCCATCTATTGCGGCTTGAGTCCCCCTCCCAACCGATACCCGTAAAGAAACAACCCAAGTACAACATAATGCGGTGGGCCGTAACAGGAAAGGATGATCTGGAAATCAATAGCGCGTGTTGGCAAATACACCATTCTTTGACCACCAGTCGCTCGGTGCCTGAATGGAAATGGAAAGAGCTGTGCTATTTATGGAGTAGTGATTTCCGTACTCATATTACTCAGAATCGCTGGAAGGCTTACCTTACCCGTCTGGATCTCCTGCGCAGCAAGACGTCTTCTATGGCAGTTCCCAATAGGGAAGCCAGTGGAATTACTATTTGTGTCAAAGAAGATCTATTCAAAATAAAGCAGCAGGGGTTATTTCTCGATGTCGAAACCCCGTATAGTCACTTGCGCCTTAACTGTGGCCGTGGGCTAGCCGTTGATTCCTGGCGGGACAAAACCCTTTCTACCTTGCCTCTGATTGGAACGTTGCCTCATGGTTACTTTGACGACATTCATTATGCCGCGGATTACTACACCGGTCACTTTGTGCTCGAAATACCGGCCCAGCACAAAATAACGGACCTTGTCCCCGTAGAGGCCCATTGGGAAATTTCAAATGGCATGCTGGCAATCAGCGCTGAAATCAAAACCCCGTTCGGCACGGTGCTCAAACAACTGCGAGTGAAGGAGGACGGGAAACGATTGGATATTACTCATCATTTACAGTGGCCACAATGTCCCCTTGGATCTCTGCGGCTTGGACACATCACTCTCCACCCCGAATCGTTTGATCAAAGCACACTGTTTTTCAGAACCCATAACGGGGGCAAGCAGATGGACAACTTCCTTCTGGACACAAGCCCCATCAACCACTTGGCGCCTATTTCTCCCTTGATATCTATCAGTCACGGAATAGGGATAACTGAAGGGCAAGTGGAATTAGGGGACCACAAATCTTGCGTGCATGTTGGCATTGACAAGATCAGTGCGGCATTGACCGGACACATAGTCTATGTGCCGATTGACAGCAGATACTTACTTCGATTAGTTTTCTCTGCCATGGAAATTGATGATACCTGTTTAGCTGTTGACAAACGTACGTGTTTTGACAATACAACATTCACGATATCTATTAGCTCAGGGTCCTTGTGAATATGATCACTCTATCTCATTTATCCGAACACATGAGCCTTAACCTTATCATTAAGGTTGCTACGATTTGCGACCATTTTACATTTATATATATTTTGTGAGTTAAATACATATGATGCATTCGAAAATCATTAAATTGCATATCGAAACCGACATT